>JAKQJD010000175.1 GCA_029561355.1 Bacteroidota bacterium
TTTTATGACCGGGCTTTGCCGGTTGCCGGTGTATTCGCGTACGTTGCGTTCGATAAAATCGAACAACTCTTCCACGCTCACTACCTTGTCTTTATTCACGTCCGCTTCGCCTTTCAGTCCGCGGATGAGGAAGTGGCTGAATACTCCCTGGCGCAGGCCCGACGATTCCAGCGAGGTTTCTTCGGCTTTCGATGACATGAGTACTGCGGTACCTGCCACCGCTTTGGCCAGTGTCTGGTAGTATTGTGAAAGCACCGGTTCCGTTTCGCCGCTGCGCATTGCGATCAGGCTGCCGGAGTGGCAGGCATCGGCCAGGCAGAGTTTGAATTTTGCCTTGCTTTTGTTGAACGCGGCGGCAATTTCCTCGTGGGCTATTTTATTGTTGAAACCGTCGAAGTCGATGGGCAGGAAAGAGCCGTTGAGGCCGTGACCGGAGAAGTAGAAAATAACCAGATCGTTGGGGCCGGCCATGGAAAACAGTTCGTCCATATTGCCCAGAATATTGTCGCGGGTGGCTTCCTCGTCGATTAGAATACGCAGGTTTTCATCGGGCAGGGCGCCGCCTTCCACACTTTTCAGGAACGCATAAAATCGATAGGCGTCGTCGTCCGTGTAACGCAGCACCGGCATATGGTCGTAAGAAGCCACGCCTACCACGATAGCCCACACCTTGGTCTGGCCCATCGTTGAAGAGGGTGAAACCGGTTTTTCGGCCACAGCCACCGGCTGGTAATCCGACGGCGGCTCTTTACCGATGTACTCACCGCTTCGCCAGAAGCCGTCGACGGTAGTACCTTCATGCAACGAGAGGGTACCTTTGCCTCCAAAAGCCCCTTCCTCCCATTCGCCTTCGTACACATCGCCGTTGGCGTAGGTGCAGGTACCGAAGCCGCTGGGGAGTTTGTTTTTGAATGATCCGACGTATTTGGCGGAACCCGCTTTGTAAAAATAGGTACCCTGGCCGTCTTCACAATTACCCTGAACGCAGCCGACTTTGCCATTTACGGCCAGGTTATCGCCGATGAATTCGCCCTGTTTCCATTCGCCATTTTCCTCGCCGCCGCTTTTCAGGTAGCGAACGCCCTGGCCGTCGGGGTAGTTTTCCTTAAAATTGCCGACATAGCGGTCGCCGTCTGAAAACCAGAAGGTACCCGGTCCGTCAAATTTTCCGTTGACAAAACTTCCCTCGTATTTGCTGCCGTCAGGATAGGCGTAAGTGCCGTGTCCGTTTTTGCAGTCGCCGGCAAGGCAGCCCGACTGGATGTTGGTGCCGTCGTCCTGGCGTTCTTCTTTTTTCTTGGCGATGTATTCGTCCAGCACGTTCCCCTGCTCGTCTACAGGTTTGCCTTTTTTCCAGAGGCCCGTGCGGGTGGTGCCATCGGAATAGGTTTTGATACCCTTTCCTTCCGGGTAGCGGTTGCGCCATTCGCCGCTGTATTTGCTGCCGTTGGTGTAGTAACAAACGCCAAGGCCGTGGATCTCTCCGTTTTTAAAATCGCCGATATACCTGGCGCCGGAAGGATATACGAAAGTGCCCTTTCCGTTGGTACAATTGCCGGAAACGCATTGGGCAGACAGGATATGAATGGAAAACAATAAAAGTGCAAGGGAAACGACGTGTTTCAACATGTAAACCGCGGGAGTTTTGAATCGATGGATGCCTGAAAGTCTTTGGACAGGTGTATAAACTTACTCCTCATCACATTTATTGCAACGCGGATTTCGCGGATTTGAAAAAGCGGATCACGCGGATTGGATTTGTAGAAGAGTGGCTTTCGTACTGAAAATGAACGAAAGTCACTCTTCTACAAATCCAATCCGCGTGATCCGCTTTTTTATCCGTGTAATCCGCGTTGCAGTTAGCGCAGCACAAAATCCCCGTACACCAGCCTTGCTTTCACCACGCCCCGCGCATTGGCATCGCCGACGAAGCCCTGCACCTGTTCGCGGGAGCCCACATCGTTGCGGTGACGAATGGTGGCACCCGAAGGCGTTTGAAGCGGCGTATAGTTGCCTTCGGCATCGAAGCGAAAAACGGCGCCGCGTTCGGCGGCGATGGTTACGTCGGTGTATTTCCCGATAATATTGACGCCGTTGAAATTACGGCCCAGCGATTCGATTTTAAGGCTGCCGTACGACATATCCGCGTCGATAGCCATACCGACGTTTGCAATGCGCACATCGGTATACTGCGTGGTAAAATAAGCCGCATGGGCTTTTTGCAGTTTCAGGTCGGAGTATTTGGTTTGCAACCGCAGGTCTTCCAGACTTCCGAAAGCCAGGTCGTCGTTTTTGGAAGTCAGGCGGACGTTCCCGGCCCGCTCGATGTTGAGTTCTGAGTATTTACTGTCAAATTGTACGTCGCGGGCCTCGCCGACATTCAGTTTTCCGTACATCACCTGTCCGTAAAGGTTAAAAACGCGGGCCAGGTAAGCCTTGCCATAGGAGATGTTGAGGTCTGCGTCGTTGCCAATGGTTTCCGTACGCAGGTCGCCGTATTTGATTTCGGCGGTCAGTTTGCCGCTCATGGAGGCTACGTAGGAATTACCGCACCTGTTTTTCAGGTCGAGTTGATTGCCGGAAGGCATCCAGACCTCGTAATTGACTTTGAAATCCTGGCAGGTATTGTCTTCGATCCACCAGCCCGATCTGGCGCCGATCATGGTTTCGGCTTTTACATAGCCGGCTGCGTTGGCAAAATTTACCTGGACGCGGGCGAAAGTTTTGTCCGCTTCGCGTTGGTCTTTGGCATTTACAAGAATGGTGACATCAATTTTAACGGTGTTCTTATCCCAGGTTTTTACGTTCACCGTTCCGTATTTGTTGTAAACCGCAGTCATCCCGTTCGCTATGGTGGAAAATTCACGATTGTAGGTCCGGGAGAATTCCTGCCTGGGGCCATTCGCAAAAGCGGAAAGCGGCTGGACCAGAAGAATCGCCCACAATGCCGCCACCCGAATGGAAAATATAGAGGCGTTAAAGATTTTTAATTTCATGTCCTGCATCGCTGTTATCTTTTTCGGGTTGTTTGGTGGTGTCGAGGTCTTCGAGTACTCTTTCGAGTATTGCTGTTTTAGCCTGGTAGTTGTCGATCATCGCC
>JAKQJD010000176.1 GCA_029561355.1 Bacteroidota bacterium
GCTACAGGCGGATTATCCGGAGCAGGCGACAGATTTTCCGGCGCTTTCGGCAGCCGCGGGCGGAATTCCAGCCCGGCGCCCGTGATGACCAGTTGACCGGCCGTTTGCCAGTCGCTCTGGCTGCCACCGATAGCATAGCGACCGAACGCGTAGGTCTGGGTGCGGCGGCCTTCCGGAACAGATTTGCCGAACAAAGAAAAAGCCTGCGTACCGGCGCTTTTGCTGCCTTTGCGGATGCGCACCATCACCTCGTAAGTGCCCGGCTGCATTTCCTTTTGATAAAAATAGTTGAGCCCCTTTTGGTAGGCGAACGTAGCGTCCTGGTATTTGCTGGCGCGACTCGGTTTCCAGGTGCGGCTACCTTGTTGCAGCATCATTTCCACGGAGTTTTTGGCAACGTCGGTTTGTTGCAGCAGGATGACCACCGCGCCCTGGGTTTGTTTCATCAGGTCGACGGCGACCGGGTCCTGCGGCGGCGAAGGTGGCTGCGGATTGGTTTCCACCCGTGGCTGCGGCGTTTGCGGCGTCGGATCGGCGGGTTTCGGCTGCGTCGGTTCGGGCGGTTTTTCCGAAACACCGAAGGTGCGGCGCCACCAGGAGCCGTTGTTTCCGTTGGCCGGTTTGGAGGGCAGGGCAGTGGTTTCGGACTTTTCACCGGGCTTTTCCGTTTTTACAATCAGTGGCGTTTGTGTTGCCGGCGGATTGGCGTTCAGGAGCCGGGAGTGCAGGAAATTGAGCACGATAAATACGCCCAGCGTGCCGATCAGTACGTCGAGCGCCGACACGTAGAGTGGATTGATACCTTTATTCGTCATGGCTTACAGCATGTTGGGTGAATGAAAACCGGCTTCCGGTCTGCGGCTTCTCTGCCCGGTCCGCCACCTTGGCGTTGCAGTGAATGCAGCGTTCGGCATCCGACGGGTTGGGCTGCGAGCAGTTCCAGCAGGCGATGGTGGTAGAAGCGGAGCCGGCCGGCGGGCAGGTGTTCACGGGAAGTTTGTAGTTGCAATGGCTACAGCGCGCCGATTCGGGGCGGGCCGATTGGCCGCAGTTTGGGCAGTTCATGGCGGTGCGGTTGAAGGTGGTTATTGTCCGAGGTAGTGCATGTACGACAAACCGATGAGCAGGTTGCGGTTTTTCAGTCCGTCGGGGCTCAGCAGTTTCAGTCCGTGGGTGTAGCGCAGGTCGAGGCCGAGTTCGCCCTGTTCCATGATCCAGATGAGTCCTCCACCGGCATTCAGGTTGAGGTCGAAACCCTTGTAGGTGTCGTAGCGACCTTTACCCATTTCGATTTCGTATTCGGAAAAATCGGTGCGGGTATCCACGGCGTTGGTTTCCGAAGGAAATTGCACCGTGATTTCTTCGCGGCCTTTGCCGCCGAATCCGTAGGCCAGGCCCGGACCGAGTGCCACGTAAGCGCCGATGTTGCCGCCGCCGAAATTCTTTTCGAACATGATCGGAATATCGAGGTAGTTCAGGGTTTCCTTGAAGCGATAATCGATCACGTCGTGGTTGGCCGGGTAGCCGAAATCGGGGCCAGGCCAGTAAATGCTGCTTTCACTTTTAATAAACGCCCCACGCTGGGTGAAAGCAATTTCAGGCTGTATGGTAAATCGATTTCCGAGATTGATCTCCACAAAACCGGCCACACTGGCTCCGGAGCGCAGGCCGGCATCGTACGAATCGCTCCAGTCGCGGGAGAGTTTGTAGGTGGACAAGCTCACACCCGGGCGCAGACCGACACCGCTGATCTGGGCCGTGAGGGCTGTAACGAAAACAAAAAGAACGGGCAGCAACAATAATTTTTTCATAATCCTGATTTTTGTGTGGATGAGACGTTTTCCGTTTTCCGGCGCTGAATCGGCCGGGTTTTGCTGCTTAGTGGGCGGTGGGGTGGCGAGGTAACCACGGGTGGGGTTTTTTAAGAAAACGGTAACATGGAGACGCGGATTTCGCGGATTTTAAAGCGGATCTACGCTGATTTTGGAACGCGGATTTCGCGGATTTTAAAGCGGATCTACGCGGATTTTTGCCTGTCGTAGAGTGTTCCGTAGAATCAATTGCTTCGCGGATGACGCTGATGACGCGGATTTGCGCGGATTTTTTTGAGTGGCCTTGCGGCCACGTTGTTTTTTAGATCATTTTTGCATTTCTTTCGTTTGTATAGCCGCAAGGGAATATTCTTATGATTTAAAATCAAATAATATGGCCGCAAGGCCACTCAAAAAATCCGCGCAAATCCGCGTCATCAGCGTCATCCGCGAAGCAATTGATTCTACGGAACACTCTACGACGGGCAAAATCCGCGTAGATCCGCTTTAAAATCCGCGAAATCCGCGTTCCAAAATCAGCGTAGATCCGCTTTAAAATCCGTGCGATCCGCGTTCCGAGGTTACCTTTTGATCATGACCAACACCAATACGCAACATACCGACTGGACCGACGCGACGCTCGCAGCAGCCATCCGAAATGGTGGTCCGCAGCGCGAGTCGGCGCTACAGGTCATGTACCAGAAACCGGGGCTGCGGGAAACGGTGATTAAAATCGTACTGGCACAGGGCGGCACACGCGACGACGCTATGGATATCTTTCAGGAAACCCTGGTGTTGTTCGACCGCAACCTGCGCGAAGGTCGTTTTGAAGGCCGCAGTACGCTGTCGACCTATTTTGTCGGCATCGCCAAGTGGAAATGGGTGGCGCAGCGCAGGCAGCAGGGTCGTACCACGGAACTGCTGCCCGATCATTATGAAGGTGTGGTAGAAAGCCCGGAGTCCGACATCCTGCGCGCCGAACACCGGAACTGGCTGGAAACGGCGCTGGGAAAAATCGGCGAACGCTGCCGCGAACTGCTGCGCCTGTATCAACTGGATTATTCAATGGAAGAAATAGTACAAACCATGCATTACGCCAATACCGACGTTGCCAAAAAAGAAGCCTACCGCTGCCGGATGCGTTTGCGCGACGTGCTGGAACAGGCCGCCCCTGGCAATGACCTTCTCAACCTGCCCTGACCATGGAACCTGAAGAAATCCTGTTTTTTAAAATAGACGATTACCTGCGCGGGCGCCTTTCGCCTGCCGATAAGGTGGCTTTTGAGACTGAAATGGCTGCGGATGCCACGCTGGCTGCACTCGTGTACCGCCAGAAACAGGAAAACCAGGCCCTGGAAGTGCTCGCCGAGCGCGACTTGCGTACGCGTATGAATGCCTGGGAACGACAGTCGCCCGCAGCCCTCGCCCCGGCCGGAGGGCGTTACCGGCTTGCCTGGATGAAATGGGCTGCCGCCGCGCTGGTGGTACTCGCAGCGGGCTGGTGGATGATCGACCGGACTAATACGAAAGTGGAAGCGCCCGTGGCGGTACAACCCGTTCCGCAGGAAACGCCGGGTAAAAACGCTCCTAAAATAACACCCCTGCCCACGCGGCCCCAACGCCGCCCTGAAACGCCGTCGCCTCGGGATCGTGTCGCCGATGTGCCGAAGCCTCCTGTTACACCGGGCAAAACCACGCCGCTGCCGCCGACAAAAAAAACGATCGACTACGCCGCCCTTTCGAATGAATTTTACCGGGAGCGCGATTTCTTCCCTCCCGGCCAAAGCACTGGAACCGGCGCTGCCGGATACGACCGCGCCGTGCAGGATTTTAAAAAAGGCAAATACTCCGACCTGTTGCCGCAACTGCGCAAGGGCGGGAAACTGGCTTCCAATGACTTGAAAACCAAAGAATTATTGGCACATTCCTTACTGAAAAGCGGACAGTATGATGCCGCTGTCACATCTTTCCGGGAAATAGTGAACACCCGCAGCCAGCCGTATGCCGACCGCGCGGAATGGGCGTTGGCGCTGGTTTATTTGCGGCAGATGCCTGCCAGGTCGGCCGAACTAAACCGGGCACTGGAACGGATTGCGGCGCGACCGGGGCATACGTTTTATGGGAAGGCGAAGGCGTTGCAGGGGCGGTTGGCAGGGTAGTCTGTAGATGTTTTTTAGGTATGGTTTCCTGTATTGAAATGAAAAACTGAAGGGATTCCGAAGGAAAAGCACTCAAAAACCGTCCAAGCAAAATCTGTTTGATTTTGTTCACTTGTCAAATTTAGAACGTGAAACACCTTGTTCTTTGCCTGAAATATGCAGGATTGATTCTTCTGTGTTTCCCGGCGGAAAGTCAAAATATTATTTCCTTGAATCTTGGGCCATTTTATAAATCTGAAAAAATAGCGCTCGGGGAATCACTTTCCACACCCGATTCTCTCACCCTCCATCAACTCCGCTTCTACCTCGGCCATTTCACCTTCTATCAAAACAATGCCGCAATACTCGAAGACAAAAATTACCACCTCTTCGATCTGGAAGAAGCATCAACCCTGAACCTGACCTTCAACCTGCCGCAAAATGCTACGTTCGACAGCCTCGCTTTCAACCTCGGCGTCGACAGCCTGACCACCGCTTCCGGCGCCATGGGCGGCGACCTCGACCCCACCCAAGGCATGTTCTGGACCTGGCAAAGCGGCTACATCAATGTCAAAATGGAAGGTTTTTCGAAAAAATGCCCTGCGCGGAACGGCGAATTTCAGTTTCACCTGGGCGGATATTTACCGCCGTATGCCGCCAATCAACGGGTAGAACTCAAAACAGGCGGCAACAGCGAGAACCTGCTTTTGACGCTCGATCTTGCGCCGTTTTTCGAGCAGGTGAATTGGGTAGACAAACACAATGTTATGTCGCCCGGCGCGGAGGCGGTGCGGCTTTCCGGTATCCTGGCAAAATCATTTGCAATCCATGCGCAGTAGGTTCCTAAAAACAACTGCTGTCTGCATGGGCGCCTTGTTGATGCTGTTGTCGGCGGCGCAACGGCCGGGCCCGGAGCCGGCGGTGTTGCAGTACCCCAAAAACTGGCCGGCGCCGCGTTACGATTTTTCCCGCAACCCGCTCACCCGGGAAGGCATCGAACTGGGCAGGCGGCTGTTTTACGATCCGGTATTGTCGCGCGACAGCACGCTTTCCTGCGCCGGTTGTCACCTGTCGTTCACGGCGTTCGCACACGTGGATCATGCTCTGAGCCACGGTATTCAGGATCGTATCGGTACGCGCAATGCACCGGCGCTGGCAAACCTGGCCTGGGCGCAAGCCTTTATGTGGGATGGCGCGATCCAACACCTTGATTTTCAGGCGTTGGCGCCGATATCGAGCCCCACTGAAATGGACCATTCCATTCAAAAAATTGTGGAAAAACTGAACGCCTCCCCGCGTTATCCGGCCCTTTTTGAAGCGGCATTCGGGACTCGGAAAGCAACGGGTGAACGCGTGTTGAAAGCCATGGCGCAATTCGAACTCACGCTCATTTCGGCCGGTTCCAAATACGACCGCATGATGGCCGGAACGGATACCTTTAGCCGGCAGGAGCAAAACGGATATGCGATTTTTCAAAAAAACTGTGCTTCGTGCCATGCCGAACCGTTTTTTACGAACTTCAGTTTTGAAAAAAACGGCCTGCCCCTGGATACAATGCTGCGCGATTACGGCAGAATGCGCATCACACAAAATCCGGCCGACTCGCTGCGTTTCAAGGTGCCGACCCTGCGCAATATTGAATTTTCATACCCGTATATGCACGACGGGCGTTTTCGTAAACTCCGCGACGTAGTGAACCACTACGCGCAAACCACCGCGCTCGACCGACCGCTCGAACTTTCGGCAAATGAAAAAACCGATCTGGTGGCGTTTCTACTAACTTTGACCGACCGGGCGTTTTTGTTCAACCCGGATTTTTCTTTTCCGAAAGAGTGAGATGTTTTTACAACAGTTATTTATAAACCACAAAGCCACGAGGGCACTACGTTCGACGTCGCGCATAGTGCCCTCGTGTCTTTGTGGTTTATTAGTAGATGCCGCAGGATTTTTCCACAAACGTCGTCCAAGTCTGAAATCAATTTTTCCATATGCAAAAGGCCTTCTTTGCCCTCGTTTTTTTCGCTTCGGCGCTGCATCTGCAAGCCCAGACCAACCCAGCCATTACGCAATGGCTTATCAACACGACCGACCTGAAAGGTCGGCATTACGTGCAGGGCAATTCGACGCCTATTCAGGATAATGTGCTGGCCAACGCGCAACTGGTTCAGTACTCCGACAACTGGGTATATGTGAAGGCAACGGGTATTCCGGCATACATCACGGGGCCGTTTCTCGATGGAAATCCTTCGATTGCCACTGCGCAAACCGGTTTTTTCAAAGTGCCGTTGCAGCCGGTAGCCAATACGGGGACCTTCACTCCTACTTCGGGCGGCAATATCGGCGTGTTCATCAACGGCGCAGCCTTGTTCGATTACCGCGACGGGGTAGCCTGGAATGCCAATACGAACGCCTTGTGCGGCGGTCCGGGCAACCCGCCCTGCCCCGGCGGCATGGGCGCCACACAGGCCTGGAACCGCGACGCCGTGGTGGCGGAACGGGCCGGTTTCGATTGCGCCAAAGGCCACCCGGCTATGGGAAATTACCACCACCACCAGAATCCGTCGGCGTTCAACCTAGACCTGAATGTGATTTCCAATATCTGCGACCTGTACCTCGCCGACGGGCTGTACACGCTCGACAGCGCTCAGCATTCGCCGCTGATCGGTTTTGCCTACGACGGTTTTCCGATTTACGGGGCGTACGGTTTTCAGAATGCAGATGGCACGGGCGGTATTACCCGCATAAAATCGGGGTACCATTTGCGCAATATAACGGCTCGTACAACCCATGCCGACGGTACGGATGTAAGCGATGGTCCGGCAGTGAGCGGCACTTTTCCGTTGGGTTATTTCCGCGAAGATTATGAATTCATTCCCGGTGCTTCTGCGGATGTGCTGGACGAGCACAACGGCCGTTTTTGCATCACGCCGGAATACCCGCAAGGCACGTACGCCTATTTCTGCACGGTGAATGAAAACTGGAATTCGGCCTACCCGTATGTGGTAGGACCCACTTTTTACGGAACGCGCACCGCCTCCAAAGTGCAGACGATCACGGAAACGGTGACCACTTACACGCCGGTAACCGCTGTGTCGGATCTGAATAATAACCTGAAAATGAACCTTTTTCCAAACCCGACCGGCGATTTTATCGCCGTTCAGGCGGAAGGATTGCTGCGGGAAAAAGTAGTGGCGCGTTTGTTCGACGCATCGGGTAAACGTATACAGGAACTGGAAATTCACCCCGGTAGCACGATCGGTTATTTTGATTGCAGGGCGTTGTATGACGGGGTATATACGGTGTCGCTGGAAACGGAGGGACGGGCAGTTGTTTGTAAACAGGTGGTGGTGCGGAGGGATTGAGCGAAAACTGAAAGGCATTTTTTAAAAAATGGTTTGCTTGCCAACCGATGTTGAGTGTTGCGGCGTCTATCCCTGTTATTTAACCGTTTCAATTTCTATCGTATGAAACAACTGGTTTTTTTGGGGATTATAGCGAGCGCATCGCTTTTTTCCTGTTCCCATTCCGACTCTATGCCAGATTATTCCGGTGAAACGCAGATGATGGATTGCTTCAACCGAATCGGCATCAAAACTACGATCAGCCGGGATTCAGTTATTTACATTATTCCCGACGAACTCAAATCGAAGTTCAACACGCCCGGCGTACGCATCGAATTTGACGCCGAACTGCGTTCTAACACCCTACAGCCTACTTTCCCGGATCCGAGCCTGGATCCCGGTTCGGTTTACCAGGCAAAACTGTCGAATGTGCGCGGCCTCGATGATTAGGCGCCTGGCCTGACATTTCAATACCCATCCAAACTCACCACGCCAAAGACGATTCTGTGGCGCCGTTCATGCGGTCGGTGAATCTGACATCGAAACCATACCATTTCGGCAAGGTGTTCGAACTGTATTCGTATAACTGCACCGATCATTTGTTGCTGGGATCTGCCTGTACAGGCGATTCAACTCGACATGTCATTTTTTTAGAAATACGGGAAATGATGAAAATCGGCCGAAATCAACAGGAAAACCCGGCGCGGAGCTGCCCTCACTTCTCACCTCTCACTTCTCGCGTCTGATCAAACGCCAGCCCGCTCGTTCCCTCCCCTCGTCCGGTTTTCTTCCTTACCCCCACCCACGTAAACACACTCCCATCCAGCCACCTTGTACGCTGAAATGCCTGCGTGACGTACACACCCGCCCGCGGCACCTCTTCTTCATGCACGAAATAGGGCGACAGCGGAACGTTGTCCAGCCCTTCGCGCAGCAGCGCCGTGCGGGGTTTTACTTTTTTATAAGGTTTGGGAGCGCCCTCGAAAATGCGCAGCATGCTCGACCGCTGCAACTGGATTTCCCGGTTGTTGTCGGGCAGGTGGACCGGCGGGAACGGAATCCAGTTTTCCGGAACGCCGTTCATGGCTTCATAGCGGATTTTGGCGTCATTTTCCAGCAATACGGCAGGCGGACCCGTCACCGGGTGTCGTTTTTTGTAAAACTGCAGGGTTTCCGTAGCGGCTTCGCTGCCGCGTTTGGTGCTGCCATCGGGCAGGGGAACGAGTGTTTCGACGCCCCATACCATGTTGGCCATTTCGTCGCGGATGAGCGCGATTTCTTCCAGCGGTTTTCCTTCCTGGATTTTCGGAACGGTGGGCAGTACGAGCAGGCTCAGGTCGGCCGACTGGTGCTGCCGGCCCTTGATACTCATCGTGTACATGTTCCAGCGCAGAAAATCCTCGTCGTCGCCCTTGCCGGAGGGCTCGATCCAGAAACGTTCGCCGAATACGTTGGTAACGGCCAGGCCGCGCACGTTGGCGATGCTGCCGCTTTCGACAGTGTAGGGCAGCAGGAACCAGTCGTTGGCATACACCAGACCAAATTCCATGAGCAGCAGTTTGGCGATTTCGTCGGTGCCGGGTTTTATGTCGCCGAAATTGGTTTTACCGTCTTCGAAGGTCCACCAGCGCGTATTGGGCATACCTGCGAAGGAAATGGGCGCCGGCATAAACGAGTACGTTTCGCTGCCCTGCGGATCTGCTGCCGGGTTGTCCACGTCGTCCAGTTGCTTTCGGCTTGTATCGATATCGAAATTGTACCAGTCGAGGCGGCCGTGGTAATATTCTTCGGCGCTGAGCACTTTTTCGCCGTTCCCGTCGGGGGCGGAACACGCGAACTGATATTCCAGGTTGGCCGGTTTCCAGGCGTTTTCTTCGGGATCCTGCGGCTGGAGGTACAGTTTTTTAAACCAGGCAATGAACTTGTTTGCCTGTACTTTCAACTGCGCCACATCGCCGGGCAGCAATCCCGCTACCTCGTCGGTCCAGTCGGCGGGATGCTTACCCAGCAGATTAAAAAAAGCGCCGCCGTCCATGCTTCGGCCCGCTACTGCCGCAAAATGCTGCCACACTTCGCGATGGGCGCAAACGAGGGCGTCGGATTCCTGTTCGGGGTCGGGCGTTTCAAATTGAAATTTATTTATGAACGCGTTGGCGTAATTGCTGCTCAAATCATTGGCTATGAATGCCTTGTCGAGCATCTTCAGCCATTGCCGGCCCATTTGCAGACGCAGGTCGAGCGACATTTTCTGGCTGCCTGCATGAAAGGAAATGGGCCGTTGTTCCACCTTGGCTTCGAGCGGGGTTTCGGTGTCGAAATCCTGTACGGGCAGGTCGGCGCCCGGCTGGTATTTGGTCAGCCGTGTGTGCGCCAGGTGCACTTTTCCGAACACCGGCGAACCGGCATCGTCGCCGCGGAACTCGGCCATTTGCCATTGTTTGCACAACATCCACAGGGCATCCCGCACTTCGGCGCGCAAGGCCCGGTCGAAGTTATCGGCACGCGGCCGCCCCTCCAGCCGGTTCCAGTAGGTGATGGTGGGGAAATTGCGCTCAATCAGAGCGGTAGAAAGGTCGGCAACGACGTATTTGCTTTTGTCCATTGGTTATTTCTGTTTATGGTTGATAAGGGTTTATGGGTTTATTTGTTGATAAGGGTTGATGAGGGTTTATAAGGGTTGATATTTGGCGGCTCGAAAAAAGATGGATTGGTTCATTACTCGAGTGGCTGAATATCAACCCTTATAAACCCTCATCAACCCTCATCAACATTCCCCTCAACCTCCCTCAACTTTCATAAAATCGTACATCTTGTTATTCACCGCCAGGTTCGTCGATATCGTCAACAAATACGTGGAAACCGTCATGATCGTAGCCGGCAGGAAACGCGCATATGCTGTGTCGTCTATCAACCCCGGCTCCACGGCGCGCATTTGCGCCATTTGATACGTTTCGTGGAGGCTGTTCACCAGATCCGTCCATTGCCAATGCCCGCGGAAAACTGCCGGCATGGCGAGCAGGATTGCTTGCGGCGGCTCGGCGTTCGGGCGGTCGTAGTGGAAAGTAATGCCGGTGGTTTCCTTGCGTGCCGGGATCACTTCCGTCCATTCATCTACCAGCAAGCCACATTGGTACGACAGTTTGTCGAAAGGTGTGGCGTAGGCGGCCGTGTACAGGAGCCTGTCTGCATCTACTTTGAAATCGGCGTCGGTTTCGGTGGGTTTGCGGAATTGCAGGGCCATCCAGCGGTCGGCTGTTCGGAAGGGAAATTGTACCGGCGCGAGGTCCGGCAGTTGTTTCCCGAACGCTTCGGCAAACAACGTAGCCTTTTCCCAGTGCCCCATTTTTTCGCGCACCCGGGCTACACCGTACATCCAGTGGTCGACGGGGAAATCGAGGCGTTGTTCTTCGGGAAGTTCTTCCGACTGGAATCTGGTCAGACCGCCTGAAATGGCAAACGCATTGGCCCATTCGTCGGCCTGCTGCGGTGTCACGGAAAATGCCGGAACCATCCGGAATCCGTCGCCGAAAACAGCCTGCGCAGCCTGAATGAGCGCCTGCACGCCTGCGGCCGAATCGGCGGCGGTGTTGTATTCGGTGATTTTAGCGCCGGCCGTGGTGATCTGTTTTTGCAACACTTTGGCCAGGTTATCGGCCCGAATGAGCAGGTCTTTTCCAAAAATCAGCATTTCCTGATCGATGGCCGCCGCGTCGATACCTTCCAGATCGAAAGCGGAAAGCGGTAGCGGCGCAGCGCCGGAAGGTTTGATCACTTCCAGAAGGACCATTCGGACGGATTTCATCGTGGCAGGCAAAGCCGCCAGAAAATCCACGAAATCCTGTTTTTTATGTTCAAAATCCGTCTTTTTCCCATCCAGCGCCAGGCGAACGGGCGCAGGCAAATCGCCGGGCAGCGACACGGTGGGCGTGGTCGTAACCAGCCGCTCCAGTTTTCCCAGCAAATCGAAACGCTCGAGGTCTGTTGCCGCAAGCGGCAACGTATCGTAGGTATTCAACAGGTCGGTAAAGTCGTCGGATTTTTTGTCCCAGCGGTCCAGCAAAGTCTGGACTTGCACCACCATTTTATTTAAAACACCGCGCACAGAGTCGTGAATGGCGCCGGTGCCCGCCTGTGGAATACCATACCCGCTGATATCGTGGAAATGTCCGGCAGCGGTGGCCGCCAAAACATCCAGGGTATCGATGATGTCCAGTTTTTTGGCGTCCCGGTCCAGTTTCAGCGCTTCCACATCGTCGCCGGCCTGCGGGTTGGCAATGCGGTCTTCCAGTGCGGCGAGGTCGTCGTAACGCTGTTTCATGGTCAGATAAGCGCCGGCCGGATTGGTCAGCAACCCGCTCAAAGTATTCAGATCTGAAATGACCGCATTCAACGAAGTAAGCCGCGTATTTTCAAAGAAAACCTGCTTGTCGGCGTCCTTGCTGGCCTCTTCATGCAGGGCAATATCGCCGGGGCGCAGCGGCCGCGAAGACAGCGTGAGTGCACGCAGACTTTTCAGCAGCGGCGACAATTCGAAGAAGGTAACTTTCCCGTCCTCATGCCTGGTGTATTCGATCAAAACCTCCGCTTCGGGTCGTGCATTCAGCACCGTGCGGGTGTAATGTTCCAGCCGGTCGTCGAGCTCGGCCATGGCCTGCTCGTTGTCCATGTCGACGAGGTGCAGCAGGTCCAGCGGTTGCAGTTTCAGCATGGCCTGCGTTACAAAAAGCGACTGTTCGCCGGCATTTACATATTTCACCCAAGTTCCTGTATCGGCGGGGTCAGGCAAAATATCCGTCAGCCATTTGTTCAGCGCCGGCTCCGTTTTGGTGCGCGGGTTATCGGTGGGTGCAGGCGTCAGGCCCGTTTCCAGGTGAATGCCCACGCGGTGGGTGAGTGTGACGCCGCTTCTCGGTGTTTGCACTACTTCCGGTTCGACGGGAAATGTCGCTTTTCCAAAAGTATCGAGTGTAGCGGCTGCGCGGTCGTAATTGCCCAGCCCCACCTGGTGCACACCTTCGGCCATAGCCAGGTCCGATAAAGCGTCGTGGATATCCAGCAGGCGTTCCACTTCTGCGGAAATAGCGTCGATCTGCGCCTGATTTTCGGCAGCCGGCAGGTCGGGTTTTCCAAATGGATAGGTTTTCACGCCGGTTTTTTTTACGTGGTTGATCAAATCCAGGCCGTTCACTACGTTGCGCGCTTCGATGGTGCGGATATCGGCATCCGTGTCTTTGGTTTTGGCCATGCGGTTGACGACCAGGGGAAATGCCGCGCGCAGTTCGAATATAAAACCGTCGAGAAAGAGTGTTGCCGACTCGTTGTAACGGTCGTGCAGTCCGCGTTCGAGTTCGTAGCCCAGCAGCGCTGCCAGGCTTTGCCCGTTGCGAATGCCTTCCAGCAGCGACAGGGCACGGCGCACGCGTTCGGAGGACAAGTTGACGGCAAATGTTTCGGCTTCCTCACCGTCCGAATAAGATTTGTTGGCATTGCGCAACACGGCGGCCGTTACCGCGTGGTTCAGCGAAGGCGCATGCACATAACCGTAGTTGGTACTGTCTTTCACCAGTGGCGCGTCGCCGGGTTTGTTAAAAATTTTATCCAGATCGCCTTGGAGTTGCTGGGGTTGCAGGTTTTTATTTTCGGGTCGTACGTCTTCGAGCCAGCCGTAAGCGCCGATGTACGTGCCTTGTTTCACCGGCACGGGGCCTTCCTGCGCATTTTCCCGGAACCGCATGGACGCCAGGTGGAAATGTTTCACGCCCCAAAGCCAGGCGTCGAGACGGTAGGAAACCGTGTCGATGTGTTCGGCGAAGGTGCGTTCGAGTTGTGCCGTCGAGGCGTTTTTCAGGTGTTCCAGTGCGGCGATTTGTTCGGAAACGTAACGTGTGGCAAATGCTTTGAGGTTGATCTGTTTGGTCACGTGATCCACCATCAGTGTATCGCCGGAGCCGGTGATTTGCGGTTCGGTGCGGTAGAGGTGGCTCCAGCGGCTTTCACTTTTGGCGTTTTCTTCGACGTGGATAAACGGTTTTTCGAGTTTGGCGGCGCGTACTTCCGCCACATCCATCAGGTTGGCTTCGAAATAAATGCGCCACCCGGCATCGGCGTAACCTTCCATCAGCGAATGCCGGAGCATCAAATACAGCAGCGCGACGGGCGGTTTGTTTTCCAGAAATCCTTCCTCTTTGCGCAGGGTTTCATGGGAAATACGGGCAGCATTCAGAAGCCACTGGATATAATTCAATCCGGGTTTGGCAGGGTCTGGATCGGGTGCATAGACGCGAATGGCTTCCGTTTCAGACAGCGGAACATCGTCGATGATCGGGCCTTTCATCAGCGACTGGCTGGGCAGGAAAAATTTGTCGAGTACGTCGGGTGCCGACGTGCCGGTATAACCCAGTTTTTTCAACAGGACCATCCCGTCGTCGTCGAGGCCTTCGGCCGCATCATTGCCGCCGGGGACGGTTTTTTTCTTTGCCTTCAGAAAAAAGGCCAGTTCTGGTTTGATGCTGCTGATAGTTTGTAAATTCCACAAGTGGCTCATTCCCAATGTGTAACGCTGGTAGTATTCGGCAGAAGAAGCATGCAAACCCACCACGCTCAAGAGTGTCTCGTGCGGGTCGCCTGCTTTGCCTACGAAATCCACGCGGCTGGTCATATTCAGCCAGTCGGTGCGCATGATGTTCAAAATGCGGTACAATTCCGACATGCCCGAGCGCCAGTTTTCCGGCAGGGAAAGCGACTGTGGCGCAGCAAAACGCCCCGTTTTAAAGCCCTCCATTTGGGAAAAATCGGTCACCGGCAAAATACCGTATGGCTGCCGCCCGATACGGATAGCGGGCACCGCGCCGCGTCCGCTCACGAAATTGTTGAAAAACCAGCGGGTGAACAGCACCGCGTCGTCGTCGAAACCGCGTGTATCGCGGTTGGCGTCGAACACCTGCTGCATCATGGTATCCATCATGTAGCCAAGCGTAGCCGACCACAAGGCGGTGTTCATACTTTTTGCGTGGCTTTGATCCTCGCCACCGGCGTGCAACGTGCGCTGAAACAGCGCAGGTGAAACGCCCAGCCACTCTGCCAGCCATTGTCCGTCGCGCTTGGAGGCCCAGTCGCCGGTCAATTGAAACTGATCCTGGTCGCTCAGGTAAATGTCGAAACTCGCGTCGGCGTCGGCATCCGCGCTGCGGGTCAGGCCGGAATTGTTGTTTTCCACGTTGTTGGTCGGCGTGCCCTGGGGCAGCAGGCTGAGCCCGCTTTTGCCGAACTGGTGGTGACTGAACAGATCTTCCACCAGCGTTTTGCCTTCCTGTGCGTCGGTGCTGAGGCGCAGACCAAGTACCGTCAGTTTCCGAAAACCACGGCTGGCCTGCACGGGTGTCAGGTCGATTTTAAAACCCATACCCCATTCAACGGCGCGTTCGAAATCAACCATCCACTTCATTTCCTCACCCACCTGCATGTCGCCGTCGGCCTGTTTCAACTGATCCGCTTCTTCGGCAGAAGGGTCGACACCGACGGTCAGTGGCGACGGGATGGCGCGGCCCACATATTCCTGCGGACCCGCAGTAGAGCCGTCGTCGAGAATGAGCACGAAACGGTCGGGCAGGATGTTGACTTTCGGCGCACGGGTCCAGGAAGTTTGTTTGGTGGTCAGGTCCTGCGTTTTGTTGAAAACGGGAAAAGCAACGGAAAGCGCCACCTCGGTTTTTTTCAGCGGGTAGGCCGGTTTTTCCAGAAAATTGAGGGGCGCGTAGCGTTTCAGCAGTATGGAAGCGTCGTCGGGCGAAATACCCAAAGCGCCGGAAAACGTATTGAATGCCGCGTCTGTTTGCGATTTCAGGCCGTCGGCGAGCCAAGCCGTTTTCCAGTAAGCATCGAGTGCTGTGCGTTGCGCAGGCGTCAGATCGGTATCCGCAGGAACGACCAGAATGACGTCCGTTTCTTTTACTTTTTTGGGTTTGTCGGCAGCGTTTTGCGGCGCCACGTCGGTATTTTTCAAAATCCAGGCCGCCCGTCCGGAGCCCTGCGAGGCTACCAGCGAACGCCAGGCGCCGCGTTCCTGCAAGTTGACACCGCCGGCTTTCCACATGCCACACCAGAATTCGACGGCACTTTTCACTTCCGATTCCGACAATTCCGCTTCAAAACTATCCACCATACAATCGTCGGGGAAAACGCGCACCCACAACTGGGAGTGACTGCTGCCGTCGCGCCCGGTCAGCGTTTTAAAACGTGTTTCGATGCGCACCGGGAACAGCAAAAACGGCGTGTCGTCGCTCAGTTGTTCCACCTGTACCTGCGGGTCGACGAAAAGAAATTCACCGAAATGGCCGTTCACCACTTCTCCCAACCGGCTTTTGTCTGTTTTCAGGCGATTTATCTGGATGTTCCATTTTTCCCGCTCATGCTGAATGCGGCTCCGCTCGGCGCGGTGCTGTTCGCTTTGTCCGTCGAATACGCGGTCGAGCGCGGTATCGGCCGCGTTCAGTTTTTTCAGCGCCTCTTTGGCTTGCAGCAGCGCCGTTTCGGTTTCTGCCGCCTGTTGCCGGGCACTTTGGAGGCGGTTGCGGATATCGTTGAAATTGGGCATGAAAAACAGTCTTTTATTATTGATCTGGTTGGTTTTTTAGAGAGTGAGAGAAGTGAGAGGGTGAGAGAAGTGAGAGCCGACTTCGATTTCGCCGCTTCGCTCCCGAATCTGTATCCCTGGAGCGAAAAGGTGTACTCTACGCACTCTCACACTCTCACACTCTCACTTCTCTCACCTTCTCACTCTCTGGGAGGGGGTAACATTTCCCCCGCATGCACCGCCACCATCGTCGGTACCTGGTACAAAATGTATGCGAGGTCGGCGGAGTCGGTTTCATAGCCGCCATCCTGCCAGCGCACGTGCACGTCTTCGTCATGTTGTTCGTTGCGGAGCACGTCGTCGAGGCCGTTGGGCGCGGGCGGCGTTTTCAGTTTTATTTTTCGGTTCGGGTCGTCGGGACCACCCAGGCTCAGGTCGATGTGGCTGTTGGTCACTTTCAGGTCGGTCCAGGCCAGGTCGTTCCACGTGTAGATGTCGTCGGGATTTTCCTTGCGCTCCACGTCGAAGCCGAAACGGGGTTCGCCGGGACGTTCCTTGATCACGAAAAACCAGCCGGGATTATCGAGGTCATCCTGCGTTTCGCCGGTGCCGCCGCGGGCTTCGAGCGGTGTGAGGTCGAAACCGAAAAAGTAAATGTCGGGCGCGATGAACGCTTCGAACAGTGGCGTTTTGACCTTGCTGCGCGGCGGATCGGCCTCTTCGGCGTCGCTGGCGAAGGTGACCAGCACACGTTCTTTCTGGTTGTCGATGGTCACGCCGTCGTCTTTCAACTGCCATTGCGCTTTTTGCGCAGTAATGACCGCTGTCGGGTATTTTTTCAGCAGTTCGCCGCGGATCACGAGCACGATGTTTTCGCGGATTTTTTCACCCTCGGTAGGCCGGTCGTTTTCGCCCAGCGGGTCGCGCCAGGTATGAATGGGTGAAATATCGCGCAGGATTTCCTTCCACTGTGCATCCGTCATGGCGGGTGTTCCGGGTTTCAGCAAGCCTTTTACATCCCAGAACTGCCGGAAACTGCTGCCGCGCTGGTCGGTCGGATATTCGCGCCAGAGCAGTTCGCGGGCAAATTCGTGGTTGAGGCCAAGCATGTAGGCTTCAATAAACCGGCGGTTCGTTTGCAGCAGCGTGATGCTGTTTTGCTGGATGAGGTTCAGGTTGGGCAAAAACAGTTCGTCGCTCAAATCAGCCAGTGGCTTGTACATCGGAATGTCGAATTCCGGATAACCCCATACTTCATCGAATTTCTCATCCAGTTGCCCGGCAATGTGTGGCGGAATAAAAATGCCCTGGCGTACCCGTTTCGGAATGGTTACTTCCGGGTCGATGGCGGTAAAGGCCGTTTGGGTAAATGCGTTGAGGTTGAGTTTCACTTTTGCCGGTACGAAACCTGCTTCCTTGCTGGCCACGAGTACCGTATTCACGTCTACCAGCGCATTTTTAAAACGAATGGCCTGCACGCTGTCCGTATTTCCGAAACTTGGCTGGAAGGTATCGCCGGGCAGCGTAATGTGAAAATCGGGGCTTTTCGGCAGTGCCCCTACCGCTTCCGGCGTCATATTTTCTTCTTTTACCGTTTCGGAGCGGCTCAGTTCCCGCGACCAGCGCAGCATCAGCCAGAACAGGCCGAACATAGCCACTGCCAGGGTGGTGAGCACGCCCAGTACTGCCGCGGCAGGGCCGGCCAGCAGGATGATCAGCAGGAGCAACAAGCCAATTGCCAGCGGTACATAGCGTAGCCAGGGATATTTTTTCAGCCAGGGCAGCAGCCAGGCCGGGATGTCGGAAGGTGTGGACGCAGTAGCCAGGTCGTCGAGGCTCGGCACGGCGGCGGGCACGGTTTTCGGTGGCGCAGGCAGCACCTCGCCTTCATTGACGCGGGTAAGCAGGTTGTCGGGCCGTGCCTGGGGTGTGAATTCGAGTTTTTTCACCAGTCGGGCACCCGGACGTACGATGCGGCGCATCGGCGCCGAACTCAGCACAGGCGGCACGGTGCTGTTCTGCATGGCGAAGCGAAGTGTTGCGTGGCTCATGTCGTGCACGGCCGTTACGTTTTGCGCGGTGATGCCGCTCACCGGCGTCACGATCCGTTGCTGCACCGGCGCCATGAGCATCAGCGCTTTTTCCGGCCGGGCGGTCAGGAGCGGCCGCAGGTGCAGTTCGTACCACATCGACGCCACGGCTTTGGCCATTTGCGCCTGCCGGATCTTGCGGTTGGTTTCGAGCACCTGCCCGATTTGTGCCCAGGCGGCATCCATGTATTCTTCCTGGTTTTGCTGCACGACTTTGGTGCCGAAACCCGCCGGTACCCGAAAACGCGGATCGAGATTGGCTTCGTGTATCCAGTCGTTCGTGTCGGCCAGTGGCGTCAGTTCGTCGGCCGGGTTTTCTTTTCTTTCGTATAAAAGCCGGTCTACTTTGGCGTGCCAGCGCCCGTAAATAGGCGGCGTGATGACCGGATCTGGATCTGCGTCGGGATTATCGAATTCGGTTAGATCGAGGTTTTCCGTGCCATCGTGCGCCGTGGCGGAGGTGGCATGCGCATAGTCGTCGGCCAGGTTGAGCAGTTGCGCCAGCGCCTGCTGGAACGGGTGCGGGTAGGCTTTGTCCCATTCCTCGTATTTTTTGAAATACTCCAGGTCTTTGGTTTCCAGTGTTTCCTGCGGTACCTGCAAAGCGCCGCCCAGTTTCAGAAAACCGCCCAGATCGGCGGGCGTGTTGATGGCAGGCAGGTTGGAGCCGGGTGTTTGCACGTCCATGTCGCGGGTGCCGACGCGCACGTCCACGGGTTTGGGCTGGAGCAGGCGCACCAGTTCCTCGAAAGATCCGATGGTGCCGGTGCGGAAATTCCAGCGCACGTACACGGGGAAATTTTCCGGTTCCTTCGGCGTGTATCCTGCGTGCGTTTCCCAGGCCGTCAGGGTGGCGAAATATTTGTCCTGATAAGCCGGGTCGGCAGGATCAAAACCAAGGCCTGCCAATCGGCCGCTTTCAAACGTCGGAATCAAAAAAGCGTGGTAAGCGGTATTGGGCTCCAGACTGCGCGAACACACGACGCGCGAGTACGCCAGGTCGGGATTTTGATTTAACAAATTCTGCAAAGCCGTAGCCGCAGCAGCGCCGTCGGGTGAAGAAATGGGGTCGTGCAGCGGCTGCGTGGCATGCACGTGCGCCCAGGCCCACAACTGGTCGGGCAGCGGAAATTTGGATGCCGCATCGGGCACGGTGATGTACGGCGAACCTTTATCGCGCAGGTCGGCGGCCTCCTTGAATTCCCCTTCTTTCAGTACCACGAGCGTGATCCAGGGACGCAGGCGGTTGCCGTTCGGTGCGGCGGGCGTGTAGCGCCAGGGAAAATCCTCGTCGTAGAACTCGATGTAAGGCAGGTAGTTCGACTCGAAGTTCGTCAGGTTGGGCCGCACGTGCGGCTCGTGTTTGATGATGATCCGCGGATCGATGCCGATGATGTCGCCCGGGCCTACGAGTTGCACATTCCGGGGAATACTTTCGGACAAGGGTTCGGGGCCGCCTTCGCCCTTAATTTCGAGCGTGACGGCGGCCGTGGCGCGCAGTTTCACATTCACGTCTTTGTCTGCCTCCGTGATATTGTTGGCCAGCCCCTGCCGCAGCCAGGGCAGGAAAGAATAGGTGCCTAATGGGTGACTCATGGTGCGGAGAAAGTTTCAAATTGAGGAATGACGTGCAGTTGTTCCTGAAGCGCCGGTTTTGCTGCCACTTGCGTGCGCAGGAATTCCCGGGCCTGGGCTTCGCTGGAAAAAACGGCCTGGTCGGTAAATGCCGCGTTGTTGCTGCTAAATGCTACTACGTACTGGTCGGGCAGCATCTGAACAGCCTCTGCGTAGGGTTTCCGCTGTTCTTTAAAACTTTGTGAAAGCACGTTTTTGGAAACCATGCCGCCTTTTACAAAATGATAGAACAGCGAACTGATAAGGCGGAAGTACTTGACAACGAAGCGTTTGTAATTGCTGTCGATGATGATCGTTTCGTAACGGACAATGCGTTTGACCGACTTGCTGGTTTTGATCTGGTTGCCGCTCACCGACACGTCCACGCCGCCCGCATTGGCTTCGTAGGAAGGGCGGGAGATTTTTTCGGCATCGGTCATGTTCTGGAACTGCGCCAGGGCGAACTGTTCGTCCACCTTGCCCTTCACGCCAAGGTTGGCGGTGTTCACCTGCACGCTGAATTTTTTCCCGTCCTCGGCTTTCTGGCTGCCCACTTTGTCGAGCGTGAGGTCGAGCGGAATGGCGCGCTGGCTGATGCGCAGTACGCCGACGGGATGCAGCACCAGCAGGTCGGCCGCACCTTTCAGTTCGCGCATACTCACCAGCAGGTTGCTGCCGGCGGGCAGTTCGGCTTTCCAGTTTTCTATTTTTTCGAATTCCGCTTTCAGCAGCGGCATCACCTTGATCGGCGGCAGGGAAGTGTCCTGCGTATCGCCCCAGGTGACGTCGAAATCGGCCGAAAATTCCCAGAACAGGATGGAAATGTAGCCCGATCCGCGGGCCCGGTACGGTGTCGGGCCTTCGAGCGAAAATTCCAGACGGATGCTGAACGCGTCGAAACCGAACACGGTAAGCCGCACGGAAGCCGAAATTTCCACAATGAAATAGAACGGCGAAAACTGGAACAAGGCGTCGAAGGAAATGTGTCCGTTGATGCCGAAATCGGGCAGTCCGAAACCGATTTCCGCCCGCGCGCCCAACTGAACAGTGTTGGAAGTGACCGCAAAATAACCCTCGATGCGCACCCGGTAGGCCGGGTTGTTGGACAGGTCGATGGCAATGCGCCGCGGACTCGGGAAGGGCAGCGGCGGTGGCGTAAAGCGTGGGTGGAAACCGCCCACGGACACGACGAAATTGGGTTCGTTGCCCCAACTGACCAGCAGACCCATTTCTCCTTCCAGTGTGATAAACAACACCCGCGAATCGAACATGCTGGCAAAAAACCAGAGCCGTTGCTTGTCGAATTCCACTGCACCGATAAAGGCGATCTGGATCAGGATCAGCGGCGCGTCTTCTGTCGGGATGCCTACTTTCAGCACGCCCACAATGGCGAAATTGCCCGGAATTTCTATGATAACGCCCAGTGCCACGCTGATGAGGGTAGGGGTGCCCCAGCCGAGTTTTACCATCGGACCGACGAGGAATTTTCCTTCTTCGGGCGGGAAAATAGCGCGCAGGTCGCTGATGATCCGCGGCGCATTGGCCACGATATCGCCCTGCGGGAACATGATGTTGTTGAGCGTGCCGTTGCGGATACCCTGGGCCAGCACTTCCAGTTTCACGGTGCGGTTGAGGCCGATCAAACCGCCGATGCCAACAAACGTAAAGCCGAATCCCAACTGGATGCCCGGGCTGAATTCCACGGTCATAATGATCAGCAGCGAAAAACCTTTCGAGCCGTCAGGCATTTTTGTGGTGATGAGGCCGATGGCGCTGATCGTCACAAAACCGCTGATATCGAGTTGCAGTACGCCGGCGTATTCCTCCCGGTCGAAATCGAAAAACAGGTAACCGCCGCCACGCACGGCCCCGGCATCGATGGAAAGCCCCACGCCATTCGGTGGTTTGAAGCCGAAACTGAGGTCGGCCGGGCCGAGGTTGCCCTGCTGGAATTTTAGTTTGGTGCTCAGGCCGATGTTTTCTACCACGGCTTTCAGCGGTCCAATGTCGAGTTTGATAGTGGCGCCGGCGTCGAGTTTGAGTTCCTCGCCGGAAGGCGCCAGTTCGAACTTCAATCCCTGTATGCTCAGCGGCCCGAGATCGATGTGCACGGCCAGTTCGATGGCCAGTTTGGCATTTCCCTGCAAATAAAAACCCTGGAGCAGGGAATAGCCAAACGCCAAACCCGCTTCGGCCTGCACATTGAGGCCCGACAGGATCTGACTCAAAAAACCGTCGCCCTCGCCGCCGTTCACCACCAGCCGGATGGCCTGGATTTCGCCCTGGAAGCCTGCGTCGATCTGGCCGGTAGTATTTTGCAAAAACCAGGTAGCGCCCAGGCCTTGTACGGCCAGGCGGGTGCCTCCGGCGGAGCCGATCAGGATAATTTCCTGTGCGGCCTCGGGTTTTTCTCTGATTTTCAAGGCAATACGGAAATTGCCGGTCAGGTTCAACAACCCTTCCGCATCGAAGGGCGGGCGCAGCACCACGCCGATGCCGGTCAGTTCGGCGTTCGATTCCAGTACCAACTCGCCGCGGTCGCACACGGTGAATGTGAATTGTGCGGTACCCAGCAAATAGGGTAGCAGCGCGAGGCCTTTTTTCTTGCTCCCCTGCGCTTCGGCAGGCGTAAAATTGATGCCGAATTGCGCGTATGTTTCCGGCGTCAGCCCTTTCTGGAAAATGGGCATCCGCAGTTCCTGCAAATCGGGCGTGGGATTACCAAGCGCGGCTCTTGTTGCGTCGGACTGGTGATAGATCCCGCCGGGCAGTGTAAACGCCCGCAAAACACCTTCCAGCCGCGTCAAAAATTTATCGCTGTCAAAATCGGTGTCCCATTTGTACACGTCGTTCACAATCTTGCCCGGATCGGAGAAATAATCGGGCACACGTTCCCAGTTGATCTTGCGCACCGGCGTGCCGGTCGGGGCATCCGGCGTGTGTTCGATGGCGCCGAGGAGCAGCAACATGGCATGTGCGGTCTGGCTGTTCTGGTCCATGTATTCCAGCAGCAGAAAATCTGTCAGTCGCCGCGGCAGATCGCTGAGGTCGGGTACGGCGGGCGCGTTGGTTTGAAGTTCGGAAAGCAGGTCGCTGATCTTCACGGTCGTTTCCACCACATTTCGCAGGATATTGGCAATAGCCGCAGCCACGCCCACTTCGCCGGTAGCGGTGGCCAGTTCCTGCACGGAAGCCGCGAGGTTACCCGCCGTGCCCGCAAGGCTGGTCAGGGCGCTGCCGAAAGCACCGTTGGAAAATTCATACCCCAGGCCCTTAAAAAAGGTAACGGCCCGTTCCGGAGAATTGATCGTGCGCAAAGGCGACAGCGCGCTGCCGGTTTGCGAAAGGAAGGATTGGAAAGCGTCTGCCATGAGTGAAGTGCGAAGTCGTTAAGAGTGCGAAGCCGTCAGTGCGAAGTGCGAAGTCCGGGATAATTCGAAGTTGTCAGTGCGAAGTCAAGTTCAATAAAGCCCTGAAAGGGCGCCAGCATCAGCCCGCGCCAACGGCGTGGGTTTTCGTTCGTGTAATGTTCCATCAAAACGGCCCCGTAAAATCCCCGCAAGCCGATTCGTCCTCACCGGACGGCATCGGTCGTTTGCGCATACAGTTCATATACCGCGGCAAGGGGCAAATAGATACAAGCGAGGTGCGGTCGTCTCCGACCAGCCCGGCCACCTGCCGGTGGGCTTGTGTGTTAATATTAGCAGTCAGGTAAGCGCCGGAAGCAGGAAGCGGGTCCGCCCACAGGCATTTGAACCACGACTGAAATGCGGGTCCCTTGTATGCATCCAGTACGATCAGACCATTTTTGCTCAGTTGCGGTTTGCCAAAAACATATACCGGCAGCCCGGCAAACAACAGGTAGTAGCACAATCCGTCGCCCGTTTCCAGGCTGGTAGCGGCGGCCGTCATAAACGTTTTTAAGGCGGCCAGCGGACCGGTATCCAGGTGGTCGTTCAAACCCGTCTGATAACCCCGGATGACGCCCGGATTGAGGGGCGGCGCGGCGGCAGGTACCACTGAAGCGCTCAGGGCAGTATTGACGGATTGAAGTTGGGTAAACAAGGTGTTCAACTGCGCAGGTGTGGCAGAATCGGACACCGTGGCCAGCAGCGAAGCATTGTGTCCCGGCAATGCAGCGGCCAGCGTCGCCATGCCTGACAGCACGCCTGCGCTGGGCACCGAGGCATTGGGTACATTAAAAAAGTCTTTCAGTTTCCCGATGATCTCGGTAAAATTCATCGGGTTCAGGTCCGCAAGTCCCGGTGTCGGAATAAACAATGCCGGAATTTCGGAACGCCATTGCAGGCCCGCGAAACGTGCCGTTCGGCCTGTAAGCAAGGTATTCCAGAAATCAACATGCAGCGGCCGGACGCGGAGCAGATCCGCCCATACGGAAAATTTTTCCTTAAAAGCCGTTTCGTTGTGCCCCCAGTGCCCGCCGGTAATCAGGGCTCCGATATTGGCGCGGGTGCCGGGGCGTTCCCGGTCAATTTCCGGGTAATTCTGAAAATGCCGGGGCGCCGATATTTTCGGTTCCTGTCCTGTGCGACCGAAAAACGTGCGCAGCGCTTCTAAATATTCTTCATCCTGCCCAACCCGGCAACCGCGCACATCGACCCATGAACTGCTGTCGAGTTTTTGACGGGCGTTATCGAGGTTGGTGCGGAAAGTGGGCATGGCAGCAGGAATAGCCAGGAGTGTGGGGAAGTCGTTCATGCTGTCGTCGTCGAGGCCCAGATGCGGGTGGAAATCGCCCACGCCCGGCAAATCGTCGTATGTCATGCCCGTTATCAGGGTTTTCAGGTCTAATATCTGCTGGTCAGTCGCGCTCCAGTCGGCGCGTACGAGCGGTTTCAGAGCGTCGAGAATAGCGCCCACGAAATTTGCCAGCGTCGTGCGCTGGCCGCTCGTCAGGCCGTCCCTTTGGGAAGGATTTCGTTTTACCCGGCCCGGATCGCGCAGGTAAACGATGTCGAAGCAGTATTTAAAATATTGCAGCAGGTTGCCATTGGGCCTGCCCGAGGTTTGCAAACTGAAAGGTGTGAGGCGGGCCGTTGCGTTCGGGCGGGCCCGTACGGCGGTCATAAGTCGCACTAGAATGGAATCCCAGTTGAACAAATGGTTGACGCCGGTGGGGAACGGGCTCAACAATTCCAGTCCCCGCAGATCGCTTTCCGCAAATGCCGTAAAAATCTCCTTATTGGTGCCAGTCACGCCATTGGTAAAAAACGGAATGATCATGCCGCGTGGATGCGCATGGCTCACGACCACAACTTTTTGCATCGCGGATTGCTGACTCAGGTGCTGGAGGATTTCCACGATGGAATTTACCTCGTGCACGTTGATGCCGAAAAACTGGTAGTACCGCTTGGCACTGCCCAGGAACCCGTCTTCGGCGCGCTCCCGCACATATGCTATTTGCGGCACACGCTCCGGTTTGCCCTGAAAGGCATTGGGCGCAGGCGCCGGATCGCCGCCACCCGAGGCGGGCAGTACGCCGGCGGCGGCGGTGCGGCTGTCGGCAGCCCTGTTTTGTTTGGT
>JAKQJD010000201.1 GCA_029561355.1 Bacteroidota bacterium
CTTGCATTTTTTGATGGCTTCCAGCACGAGCAGCGAATTGGAACCGTATTGCCGTGTGTCGCGATCCAGCGCCGAAGCCACGAAAACGGCCTTGTCCTTTTCAATCAGAAACAGTCCGCTGCATTGAATGGTCCCGCTTTCCCCGGTTACTTCCAGTAAAAACCCCTTTTTGTACCGAACCGCCTGCTGCCACAACGATTCCAGCGCCTGCTGTTCCGTCCGGTTTCGGATAAACCCGTAGCGAAGCATCCGTTCTGAAAGGGTGCGGATGGCTGTCCCTTCGCGGCAAATCAGCCGGTGTTGTTGCGCTTTTTTCAGGTGATTCAGAATACTCGTACTGAAATCTCCCAGAATCCGGTCGAGCGGCCGTTCCAGAGAAAGTGTAAGGCTCATCCGTGGTTTTATCTTGAAGCCCGTGGTACATGCATGCCGTTATGCCGGGCTGGGCAGCCGTAGTGGTTTTGGAAGAAGATCGGTGGCAGGCAGTTATGCCAATGCGCATTTGTTATAAATACGGGATCGGATATGCGCTACAACCGACTTTTTCCCAGTATCTGGGCGTGCTTTTTGCGCCGATGGCGGGCAAAAACAACCGGATTGTGCACAAAAAACGCGAGATCCTGCAGGTGCTGATAGCAGCCATTCCGACGGAAATCAGGCTGTTCTCCTACAATTTCAGCCCGGCTTTCGATTATTTTCTCCCTTTCGAGCACACGACCGCGCAAAAAGCCCTCCCTCAGCGGAAGTATCCACAAAATCGTCCCAGCGACTTTCGGAAATCTGATCTTGCAAGAGGAATTTGGCGGTTAACATGGATTCCGGGCGACGTGATTAATACATTAGATTCATACTCAAGGCTTTAAAATGACCGGCCAGGTACTCCGGCAAGGGTTTCTCCCGGAAATACCGGTAATAGGGCTCCGGCCTTTTTTTCATAAACCTGAAATAATCCAGGCCCGCATTTTCAAGTCGTATAAACGTGTTGAAAATGGCAAATTTTTCGGGGCCGGCCGGATGGGTGCGGAAAGTTGCGCGGTGAAAAATGCGCACGTCGAATACGAGCAGGTCGCCCGTTCGCATCGGGATATCCGTTTTTTCAGGATGCCGCTCCAATGCATCAAAAACGGATAATCTATTGATTTTCAATAATTTATTCCATACGCGCTGTAAGAATCTCGGACTGTACAGTTTCAGGAAAGGATCTGGCAACAAATGGGTACCGGGAATAACGGTAAGCCCGCCTCCATTGCCCGCATTTTCCTGAAAATAGGTAGCAAATTGTAAAATGGCGCCGGCATTGGCCCCGTTATGGCTGGTAAGGCCCGCCATTTCCTGTACCGTCGTGTCTTTGTGCCAGTGGATATAACGTTCGCGGTGTACAGCGCATTCCGGAATCAGCGTAGCATCCGGGCCGAGCAGATCGCGGGCGACGGCGGCGTATTTTTCATTAAAAACCAGGGGCGCCAGTTGCGGGAAATGCGTGTAAAGATCCGTGAGCAGTGTATCGGAATCGTAGCGGCTGTCGTGCAGTTTTTTTTCACCAAACGCCTTTTGGAAAACATTGCGGGCAGCCAGCAAATCGTCCGCTCGATACAGGCCCGGAATAAGCAGGTAGCCCTGCTGCTGAAACAGTTCTATATCCGATTTGGCAAGTGGAGGCATGGCTGGGTTCGTTTGCTACTTTTCAAACGAACGGCGGGGGCATTTTGCTGCCAGAAGTACATTCACTCCACTTCAGGCACACCCTTCAACAACCCCAGTTCATTTTGCCGCACCTGCCTGGAATGCTGGCAGCGGTTGGCTTTATTAATCGGCGCTCCGTAGGAAGGCGCCATCTGTTCCAGCATATTCTTCCATTCCGGCGTTTTCATTTCACGGGGAAAACACTTTTTCAGCACGTCGATCATGGCTACCACAGCCGTGGAAGCACCCGGGGAGGCACCGAGCAGGGCGGCCAGGCGACCGTCGGCGGCGCACACCAGTTCGGTCCCGAATTCGAGTACGCCTACCTCTTCGTCGTCTTTTTTGATGACCTGTACACGCTGCCCCGCAATGGCCAGGCGCCAGTCTTCCATACGCGCTCCGGGGAAGTATTCGCGGAGTGCTTCGAACCGGTCTTCGGGCGACTGCGCCACCTGCTGAATCAGGTATTTGGTCAGGGCCAGGTTGTGCCACCCGGCCGCCAGCATGGGCAGGATATTTTCCAGTTCGATGGACGCAGGCAAATCCCAGTAGGAGCCGTTTTTTAAAAATTTGGTGGAAAAACCGGCAAAAGGACCGAATAACAGCGCTTTTTTGCCATCAATGATGCGCGTATCCAGGTGCGGCACCGACATGGGCGGGGCGCCGATCGCAGCCTTTCCATACACTTTGGCAGCGTGGCGGCGGATCACTTCCGGGTTTTCACACACCAGCCATTGCCCGCTGATCGGAAAGCCGCCGTAGCCTTCCGCCTCTTCGATATTCGATTTTTCGAGCAACGGCAATGCGCCGCCGCCGGCGCCGATGAATACGAAATCGGCCGTGTATTCCAGGTCCTTATCAGCGGTCAGATCACGTACTTCTACTTTCCAGTCGCCGTCGTCCTGCTTGTCCAGATCGCGCACTTCGTTGTTCAGGTGCAGCGCCACACCGTTGAGTGTTTTCAGGTAACTGAACAACATACGCGTCAGGGCGCCGAAATTCACGTCGGTCCCGATCGGCATCCGGGTAGCCGCGACGGGTTTGGATTCGTCGCGGCCTTCCATCACCAGCGGCATCCAATCGTGTAACTCCTCGCGGTTTTCGGAAAACTGCATGTCCTCGAACAGCGGGTGCAGGCGCATGGCTTCGTAGCGTTTGCGCAGGTAGTCCACGTTTTCTTCGCCCCACACGAAACTGATGTGCGGCACGGTGTGAATGAACTGATCCGGATCGTGTAAATCGCCGTTGCGAATGAGCCCTGCCCAGAATTCTTTCGAGACTTCGAACGCAGAAGCGATTTTAACGGCTTTGGAAATATCCACTTCGCCGTTTTTTCCTTTCGGGGTGTAGTTGAGTTCGCAGAAAGCGGAGTGACCGGTTCCGGCATTGTTCATGGCTTCCGAACTCTCGCCGGCAACATGGTCGAGGCGCTCGAAAATATCGATCTGGCCGTCTGGAAACAGTTTTTTCAGCAAAACGGCCAGCGTGGCACTCATGATCCCGGCGCCGATCAGGACTATTTTTTTATTGCTTTCCATGCAAGTCAGGGCTAGTGTTTGATCCTATTTCAGCAAAATCAACTGCCCCAGATGATAGGCCAGGTGACCGGTCCGGTTGAGGAGCAGGTTCAGTTTATTGCGGTGTGGTTCTTTTTCAAAATCCTCCTGCGACACGGCGGTGTGACGATCCAGCCATTGGGCAGGCGACAGTGTCGCGAAACCGGCCGAAAGGCGCTCGTTCACTGCCGCGAGATTGGCTTTTAATTCAGTCAGCGAAGGTTTGGGCAAACCCGATTTTTCCGGATTCCGGAGAAAAATTTCATCCAGGTGCGGGTAAAGCCGGTCGCCGAGGCCCAGCACAGGCAGCATGTTGTCGTGCACGGCGATCAGATGCCCAAGGATGTACACGCCGGTGTTTTTACCGGGTGCGATTTCATCGTGCAGCCGTTCTTCCGGCAGGGAATCGATGAGTTTCAGCAGGCGGGAATTTTGGATTTCCCAGGCGCCGAGGGCTACCTGTACGGGCATTTGAAGAGGTTCTGCAAGTGAAGGATTGTCCATATCGTATGTAGTGAAATTTGAAAAATGGAAACAGGTTTGGGGAAAAATGGTTGTGCTGTGGCAACAAGTTTACATCTTTTCTTCTCCAAATTTCCGGCTAAAATCTCTCACCCTCTTTGGCTGCGAATCCTTGCTATTTTCATATTCCGCCGCCATCAGCACATCCCGCCAGTCCGTACGGGCATCTTTTATGCCCTTTTTTATGCCGTCTAACTTTTTATCGGCGAGGTAAATAATGCAGCGGACAAGTCGCTCGCTGCGAAATGCCTCGTTTGCTATTAAAAACGTTTGCAGGGCATGAATCACAAGTGCCGATTCATTTCCGAAATCGCTGAAAATCCTTTCCAGGATATCGGATGAAAACAGGTTCAAATTATACGTATTTTCTTCCGCTGCAATAGTTTTTCTTAATGCCGGATTTCGGATTTCGAGTATCTCGCCATACCCAATAACGACGCTGCCTTCCGAAATTCGGAATTGCATGCCTTCATAGAGCCTGCCTGCAAAATAACCGGCACTCAGGATTTTTATTTCTGACTGAACGCTCTGACCGGGCCATACTTCTTCTTTGTCGAGGTACGATTGTTCGCCTGTGGTCGGTAGTTCCGGATAGTTGGCGAAAGTGACCATAGGCCGGTAGCCGGACCGGGTAGAGTTGGTCCTGCCGCCCTGTTCGGTGGGGAGGAAGGTGATTTGAGCGAGAAAATCGGGGAGAGTCTTCATAAATAGGGATACAAATCTATCTCAAAATACATTTTCCATTTCAGTGCTCCATATAAAACGTCCAGTCCCGTGTCCGCTTCCGGCGTTTGTGCATTGGCAAAAAAACAACTCCTCATTATTCATCCAATTCAGGTAAATAACGAGGAGTTGAAGAAAAGCCTGTGCCCGCCAGGTTCACCGGGAGTACGGCATTTTTTTACTTGCATTTCGCATCAGATTATCAACGAGTTGTGCAGGAGAACTACCTACACTTCCGGATGCTTTATGATTGTAATTCCAAATCAATTTTTTCGTTTCTCTATCATGAATTTCCAAAGAAACCGTAGTATTATTAGTAGAGCCCCATACGCCCACCAGAATGCCGACTGCTACTGCGGCACCTTCCGACATTGGTTTTGATAAAGAATAACTGGAAGTCATCAATCCATCCACACCCAGGGCGTCACACATTTCACTTGGCGTCATGGCGTTATCATCAAAATAGCCTGCTTTTTTCAATTTAGCATTCGTTGTTTCCACATCCATCACTTCTACAGAAATTCTGTTTTGCATTTTTCTTTTTACCATCCAACTATACATTTCTTTTTGAAAATTAACGGATTCCGTCTTTTGTTGCTCTTTAATGGCCTCTGCATCTACTTTCTTACTGGCAGCAATTGAGACTTTAGGTGGTGCAATTGCGATTATTTTATGCGTTTTGGCCCGAGCCTCTGCCTCGGGGCTATTATAAATTTTCGCACAACTACTGATTATTAAAATAACTGAACAAAACACAAAAGTTAGATTTTTCATTCTGATAAAGTTTATGAATTAATGAAATTTAAAGAAGTTACAGCACGAATAAATGACCGTGAAAATAGAATATCTGTACTGAACTACCAAACGACAATTTGTCACAAAGTCTCTACCCTTCCCTTCAACGCCGACCACCACTTTTTCTCCTCAAAATCGGCCACTTCCACCCTTCCCATCTTCTTATCCGAACCCGCATCCTTGGTCAGGTAAATTTTCCCTTCCGCTGCCCAGACGATCTCGTCCAGTTTCCGAACCAGGGAAAAAATGCTGCGCGTACGCGGAAAATCCAGCGCCAATGAGTAGCCTTTGATCGGGAATGAGTACTTCGCTTCCGCCGGGCGTTCGCCGTGGCGTTTCAGCACTGTCAGAAACGGTGCATCCGGGCTGTTTTGAATGGCCTGCAATGCCCGGGCGATGCCGTCGAAAGCATTTTGCTCCGGCAAACAGAACTGGTACTGCACGAAGCCGCGCGGGCCGTACATCCGGTTCCAGTTGCGCACACCATCCAGCGGATAAAAATACGAATCCAGGTCAACCGGGTAATCGCCCGGCGGCTTTTTGCGCAGGTACATGGTATTGTGAATGCGCGTGCTCCAGCGGTTGATCAGGCTGACAGGCGGCGTAAACGGCACATTTCCGGGCTTTTTCTCCTGAAAAACCAGCGGCTCGCTCCCCTGCCCTTCCGCGTGGTTGGCAAAAAACACCGCGCCGCGACCAAATTGTGCACCGGCAGCCAGACTGTCCACCCAGGCGGCGGCGTATTCATACGAATCCCGGCCCGACAAGGCGCCGAAGAGTTGTTCCCAGTTATCGGCCCACACCGTGTGCTGGTCCATCTGCGTCGACCGGATCGGTCGCAAGCGGAACCGGGCGCTCAGAATGATGCCCGTCCAGCCCATGCCGCCGCAGGTTTTCCAGAACAGGTCGGCATGTTCGATTTTAGAGCAATGCACAATTTTACCCGATTCCGTCATTAACTCAAAGGAAATCAGGTAGTTAGAGAAACAGCCGTGGGTTGGGTGATTTTTACCGTGTACGTCGCTGGCGATCGCGCCACCTACGGTGATGTGTTTGATGCCCGGCGTCACGTAGAAAAACCAGCCGTGCGGAATCACTTCGGCAAGAATTTCGCTGAGCAGGACGCCCGCTTCACATTCGATTTCACCCGTAACTGCGTCGAAATGTATCATCCGGCGCAGGGCCAGCGTCGACAGTACGTGCGGGGCCAGGGAGGCATCGCCGTAACTTTTACCGTTGCCGCGGGCAATGAGGCGCTCGTTTTTTGCAACGTAGTCGCGCACCTGATCATAGTTGCCGGGTGTGGCCACGTCCGCTTCGATGACCGGGTAATTGGCCCAGCCGGCCAGTTTCTGGTGTTTAACGGGATAGTCCATAGAGGATGCGCCGTAACAGCGCTGTATCGTTGATGCAAAAATAATTGTGTGGGTTCAGGGACGATTGCAGCACCCAGTCGGAAAACCCTTCGCCACCGGTACGCAGATCGGATGGGTCGTCGGGAATTTCAGGCGGGGCAAAGTAATAAAAACGAAGTTCGAGCGGCGTACTGTCGGAGCGATCTTTCAAGGTGATTGTTGTCACCAGCGTTTCCCGCGCGCGGCTGTCGTCGAAATGATCGGCAAACGGTCCGCCGTTGAGGCGGGAGAGCAGGTGCAGCCATTGTTGCACGGAATCATCGGGCTGTGTTACCGTGCCGTATTCCCACAGGGAGGTCGAATCGTTTCTGTTCCAGAACAAAACGGAATCCTGTTTTTGCCAGAAAAAGGAAATGCCGGAAATAGACTGCGGCACGAAGCGTACGGCGGTTTTGGTGCGGAATTGCTCGACAGTTTTATCAAAAATGTCGCGCAAGTGATTCTTAACCAGGTAGATACCTTCGTGGTTTTTCAGTTCGACGTACGTGGCGGGAGCGCCTTTTTCCATCGTTTGTTTACCGATGTGAAATTCATCCTGCCGGTCGTCGTTGCCATGCAACTGCACGGAAATGGCATCGTACAGTCCCAGCGTATCGGGGCGTTTCGTTTTTACAATGCGCAGGGTTTGTACGTTCGACAGCGCTTCGAGCATGGCTTGCGCTTCGCCTTCCGGCACTTGCACCGGCCTGCCGTACTGATCGGCAACCCAGCCCGCGTCGGTGCGTTCCAGCAGCATTTCGGGTTTGTTGAACCGTTTGATGCTAATGCTTTGCAGCGCGCTCGTATCTACCCCGATCAGGTCGGTCTGGAATATTTCGGACATACGCCAGGGCAGGCGGCGGGCCAGCAGCCCTGCTACCAGGGTGAACAGGAAGATGAATACGAGGTGTTTATTTTTCATGGGCCGGGTTTATTTAACCACAAGGAACAATTTGCATTTTTATGACCCATTTGCTGCGCTTTGTATGCTTGTGTTTAATAATTTTTTAAACCACAAAGGCACGAAGGGCACAAAGTTTGACGTCGCACGTTGTGCTCTTTGTGCCTTTGTGGTTTATTTAACTCTCTTGCGGTAAAATCACCGGCGAAAATAGAAACGAAATGCGCTTGATAATCCTCCTGCCGCTTACTTTTGCCGCTCCTTTTCCGACCCGATCCATTATGCAGAGTCTGACCAACACAAAAATTACGCTCACGGGCGATCTCGGCAGCGGTAAAAGCGCCGTTTCCAGGATTCTGTGCGAACGCACGGGCTTCGAATACGTGTCCACCGGACGCATCCAGCGCCAACTGGCCCAGGAAATGGGCATCGATACGCTGGAAATGAACCGCCGCGCCGATACCGACCCGACAATCGACCAACGCATCGACGGCATTTTTGTCGATCTGGGTAAAGATCCGGACGGCTATGTGGTCGACAGCCGTATGGCCTGGTTTTTTCTACCCGACTCGTTTAAAGTTTACTTACAGGCAGACGTGCACATTGCTGCAGGCAGGATCCTGAGCGATCCGACGCGCAACAGCGAACAATACGGCAGCCTGGAAGAAGCCGTGGAAAAAATCACCGCCCGCAAACAAAGCGAAAACGCCCGTTTTCTGAAAAAATACGGCGCCGACAGCACGAACCTCGATAATTTCGATCTGGTTATCGACACGGCAAAACGCAGCGCCGGTGAAGTGGCGGAACTGATTCTGGAAACAATGAAAAAGAAGGTGGAAGGGGAAACGTTTGAGCACTACGTGTAAGTAACGCTAATCACGCGGATTTTAGAGCGGATCACGCGGATTTGCGCTCGATAAACAACAAATTCCTTCATTTATCGAGCACAAATCCGCGTAATCCGCTCTAAAGTCCGCGTAATCCGCGTTGCAGTTACAATGTACCCCGCAATTCCTGCTCCCTTTCGATGGCCTCGAACAGCGCCTTGAAATTGCCTTTGCCAAACGAACGTGCGCCCCGGCGCTGAATGATTTCGAAAAACACCGTCGGGCGGTCCTGGATCGGTTTGGTAAATATCTGGAGCAGGTAGCCGTCTTCATCGCGGTCGATCAGGATATTCTGGCGTTTCAGGTCTTCCAGATTTTCCTCGATAGCGCCTACACGCTCCGGTACGTCTTCGTAATAATTTTCAGGCACATACAGAAAGTCGACGCCGTTGGCACGCATTTGCGACACCGTGGCAAGAATATCGTCGGTAGCGACAGCGATGTGTTGCACGCCCGCGCTGCGGTAGAAATCGAGATACTCTTCTATCTGGCTCTTTTTCAGGCCTTTAGCGGGTTCGTTGATGGGAAATTTCACGTATCCGTTGCCGTTGCTCACCACTTTCGACATAAGCGCGGTGTATTCCGTGGAAATATCATTGTCGTCGAAAGTGATCAGCAGTTTGAAGCCCATCACGTCCTGGTAGAATTTCACCCATTTGTCCATGCCGCCCAGTTCGACGTTGCCGACACAGTGGTCCACGTATTTCAAACCGACCGATTTGACCGGATAAACGCTTTTTCGTGGCTGGAAACCGGGCAGGAAAGCGCCTGTGTAATTCGTGCGTTCCACAAACGTATGAATCGTGTCGCCGTAGGTTTTGATAGCCGACATCACGACTTCGCCCTGTTCGTCACTTCTTTTAAAGGGCGCGAACGCAGATTCGGCGCCGCGTTCGAGCGCGGTATAATAGGCACTTTCGGCGTCGTCGACCCACAGCGCCAGCACTTTCACGCCATCGCCGTGCAGGGCTACGTGGCGGGAAATTTCAGTATCGGGCAGCAGGGAAGAGGTCAGTACGATCCGGATCTTGTCTTGTTGCAGCACGTAACTGACCCGGTCGCGCACACCGGTTTCCGGGCCCGCGTAGGCAACCCATTCAAAACCCAGCGCAGCCTGGTAGTACAGGGCGCTTTGTTTGGCGTTTCCGACGTAAAATTCGAGGTGATCAGTTCCTTTGAGCGGAAAAGTATCCGTGGCTTGGGCAGTGGCGGCAGGCGCAGTGGTGGTCATGGCTAGAGCAAGAGAGAAGTGAGAAATGTGAGAGGGTGAGAGGCGCTGCAAAATTATGGATTCGGCGGGAAATATGGGTGTGCTGTTTTTTGATTTTAACCACAAGGGCCACAAAGGGTTTTCACGAGGTTCACAAAGCCATCGATCTGGAACCCTTTGTGACCCTTGTGAAAACCCTTTGTGACCTTTGTGGTTAAAATTTCGGTCAAAAAACAATCAATACGTCGCCTTCACCTGCAAATCCAGCCGCAGGTCGGTGTCCTGCCCCGTCGAGTTGCGGAGCCAGAACACCACGTCCATCGAAAATCGCGGACCGGTCAGGAAGCGTTTGAAATCGGCCAGCGAGGGAATCAGCGGCAGGGAGTTGCCCGGTTCGAGCGGAACGGGCTGGCGGTAAGCAATTTCCACGTAATCGTTGGGGTTGGCTTCGTCGTATACCCGAAGCGACACTTGATCGATATAGTTCAGGTTGGCATCACCGAAAATACCGTTGAGGGTCGCCTGGGCAGTGATGATGCCGGTCACGTCTTCGTTCGTTTTGCCGTGTTCCGTCAGCGACTGCTCATAACGCGTGGGGATATTTTTCAGGTAAAAATGGTGCACCTGAAACACCCCGATACCGGCAGGAATGGTAAACTGCTGCTGGTAAATCATATCGAAACCGGGCGCCTGGTCTTCTTTCCGGCACGCTAACATGCTGAAAACAAGCAACATCCAACAACCAAAAGTGAATTTTTTCATGGCCCTATTGACTGCTTTAACGATAAAATGGTTGCCTGAAAAAGTGCTTATTTGGTTTTTCGTGTATCGTGTTATGGAGGCGATGCTTTACGAAATACGACACACAACAAACCAAACACCCTGTTCACTTCTCACTTCTAATCTCCGCGTGCATCGACTGTCTGTAACGCACAATATTCATAAATGCCGTCCACTCCTTCGGCTGGTATGAATTTGAAGAAGAATACGATGCCTGTACCGCTGCATGGCCGTCCGGCAGGTCGCAATGCCAGGCCGCCGTTTGAAGGGCCGCTGCGTAGTGCCAGCCCGGCATGTTGCCGCCTATCGCTGAACGATATTGCTGTAACAGGTTGTTTAACAATTGTTTAGACCACGGCTGGCGAAAACTCTCCAATCCCCGCAACAAAAACTGGTTATCGTAATCGAGTAAAATATGGCGTCCTGCGAGGTGTTGCATCAGGCTTTCCACATTCCGGCTTATAAACACCTGCATGGCCGGTTTCTGCCACAAGGCATGCCGGAATAGTTTACAATAATGCTGCCAGAACCCTTCGGTCCACTCGGCTGACGAATGCCGTAAGAGGTTCTCCAGCAGCGCTTCCGTAAGCGCCGTCTGGTTTCCGGCATCGGAGGCGACGACGAGTTCCGCGGGTTTCAGATCGCTCAAAGTGCACATTTCCTTGAGCGGAAGAAACCGTATAAAAAGGTGCAGCAGGCCGTTTCGCCAGTCGGCTTTTTCGGCTTTGGACAAAAGGTCGAACCAGGGTTTCAAATCGTCCGAACCAAGGTCCGGCAAAGTGGTTTGCAGGTACTTTTCCCGTTTGGCAAGCGGGAAAGCGCCGGCGAGTTTGTTCGCAAAAAAGGTTTCGAGAGCGCTGCGCACCGGATTGTCGGGCAGCAGCGTCAGCAAATCCAGCGCAGCCAGTCGTACTTCCCTGTTTTTATCCTGAAATGCCCTTTCCAGCAAATCCAGATCGAGTGTCGACAGGCGGGTTTTCAGCAAATGCAGGAAAGCCACCTTGTCATCGGCCTTTTCTTCCGCCCAGGTTTTTTCCAGCCAGGCAATTGCGAGCATCGGATTGCGGTTTCTGGTGGCGGCAAGCAATTGCTTTCGCACTACATAAGGCGCTGTAAACCAGTCACTTGCATCCGGATCGGCCGACAAAGGATACCAACGTACATTCTGGCGCGCCAGCCAACGGCCTCGTTCTCCCATCAACGGAATCATGCGCGTTGCCACAGCAGGTTGCTGCATACACTGATCGAGCAGCCCCGGTAGCAACTCAGGTGGCAAACGGTAACCGCCCTGCTCCAGCAGATCCAGAAACTCGGGCAGCCCTTCCCGGTAAGTGCCTTCGAGCATCCGTTGCAAAAACCCGATGGCGGGTTCCGTCAGGTAAGGCCGGTTCTGGTCTTCTTCTTCCTGAAGCGGAAACGCCTGGGAAACAACATGTACGGCAGGCTGAAAACCACCTTTTTTCAACAATGCGACGCGGGAAAGCGCTTCCAGGGCTGCGGCAACGGGGTCTGTTGCCACCTCGGGTTGCTGTTCAGAAGCAATTTCGGCAGGCAGTTTCCGGCGGTCGGTACCGACGAGGATGGTTTGAAGAATGGAAGGCCAGTTCATATGCGAAGCGAAGGTAAGGACGGCGTTGCACTCATGGCCTTTTCACCACTTTTTTAGTCACCGATCGCTGCGCTTTCGTCAGCCGTACCACATACAGACCAGCAGCAAGTCCGCTTACCTCCAGCCGGTGCTCCGCCACAGTATACAAGGTCTGTAACACCCGGCCAGACAAATCCAGCAGTTCTATCTTGTCCCATAATATGCCGTCCTGACTTTCAATATGCAGCCACGAGGTTGCAGGGTTAGGATAAATGCTTACCCGGGCCTCTGGCAGCAGATGCGCAGGCGCCTGTAACGTGGCGCAACTCAACGTATCCACGCAGCCGTCGGGACTGATCTTTATGAGCCAGCCCCAGTCCTTGCCCGCAGGCTCGTAGGTACGGCTGTACCCGCAGGCAATGATGCTTCCGCTGGGCAGTTCCACCGCGTCGTAGAGGTAGTTGGTGGAGCCGCTTTGGGTACTCCAGAAGGCGGTGTC
>JAKQJD010000222.1 GCA_029561355.1 Bacteroidota bacterium
CTGTAAAATATCGTCCGCATCGGCGCTGTTGCGGGCATAGCGGCGGATGACCGACAAAAGAGTGGCCGCATAGCGCCGCACCAGCTCCTTTTGGGAGGCAGGCTGGCGGCGTATGCAGCCGGTAACAAGAGCAAATATGTCAGCGTTACTTTCTGTCATCTGGATGGTTCAAGTGCTGCTGCTATTCTTTTTTTATCCTGAAATTAATGAAGTATGGTACATCCACTCCGGAAAGCGTGCGCACGGAACCGCTGGCAGTTCCAGTTGCATACTCGCCTACGGAAGAAGGATAATGCGTAAAATTAATGGCGCCCGGATCAAGATCGGAACAATTGCAGGTGGGGCAAAACTGACACCCGAAATATTGAATGGCGCCTGATCCCGGGTCCCGGAGGTAGCAACTCACAGATTGAAGCACGCCGGTTGCGCTGACGAAAGTGAGATGCGCCCCGACAGTATCCAGGTCGTTCGCTTCAATATCGCCGATGTTGCCGACCACCGGTTCCGACTGAAAAGTGGTATTGACAAGCGTTTTTGTGTAAGGCCCGACGGTTATCTGAAGAAATTCGTCCAGCACTGTGCAAACGGTGATGTTACCTACATTCACCAGGTCGTTGATAATCGGAAATTGAATCGGCGGACTTTGCTGAAGTGCCGCCAGGTCGTAACCTGTTACAATGATGTCGGGCGTTCCCAAACAGTTGGACGCCACTACAGAAAAATGTCCGCTTGCATCTGTGGGTATGGCACCAAAAATACTTCCATCGCTTTCCACATAAGCCAGGCCGTCCTGTATCGGATGCTGATTGCAATCCAGCAGAATGCCGGTGATCGTAACCAGATTGGGCGACTCAATCTGGATGTTTCCCAGGTCGGTATTTTCGGTCAGTGGACCGATGATTTGCTCGTGAACCACTTCACCGCAGTAATTTTTGATTATCAGGGTGAGTATTGCATCGGCAGGCACCACACCTCCGAAGACGCCGTTGCTGTTGGCCGTGCCATGTGCAGTGTTGTATTGGTATCCGTCTTTTGTGATTTCCACGTATGCCTCCGGCACAGGGGGGCCGTTTGTGCTGACGACACGGCCATGCAAAAGCACGGGTGCTCCAGGCAAATCGCAGTTCCAGTAACTAAAATGAGCCACTTCAAATTCATAGCGGTTGCCGGCCAGCGTTGCGCTGCCTTCTTCTTTCCAGTAACCGTTGTTTTCGTCGAAATGCCAGGTAGGAATGCTAGCAGGTGCGTCGGAAAGCAGGTCACCGGGAACTGTCATTGTAATGGCGGCTTTTTTTCCGTCCAGCAGATTCAGTTTTTCACCTGAAGGCGTTTCCAGTTCCACGCCCAGCATGCCGAAAGTGGCTAAAACTTTGGCATAACCTCCGACGTCCTGTGCGCGCAAATCTCCAGGCATCAATGTGTACGTTTCTGCCTGAGTAGGGTCGAGCCAGACTGAAAATACTTTTACGGTTCCGGAATATACTTGCCCACTCTTGGCAATAGCGCCAGCCGGGATAATGACGGTGGCGCCTCCGTTTGCGGTGAACTGAGCGCCCGAGCCGGCTTCGAAGGTTGTCACCAGTGCTTTGGGCGTCATTTTTATTTCAATAAAGGCGGTAGTGTTCAGGCTGGGAAAAGCAAATTTTCCGGCATTGAAAAAGCCGTTTTGGCGAACGTGAACGTAGGTTCCGTTTTTATTCAGGAGTTTTTTATGCACGAAGAACAGACCTTTTTCATTGGTCGTCAGATTCAAACCAGCTATTTCGACAGTAGCGCCGGAAAGTGGATTTCCCAGGTTGTCCACCACACGGCCAGTCAGCGATGACTCCTCATTAACAGTGGGAAAAGGGCCTAAAATTTCCTGGGTCGTAATGTCCATGTTTTTTCTGCACGCTACGAAGAGCGATAGCAGACACGCCAGGCCAATAAGAATTCGATTCATACGGATGTTTGAAAAAGTGAAATAATTATCCGATCGGGTTCATTATCCTTTATGCGACAGGGAAACAAAATGCTGCAAACCAACCCTGATTTCTGACTATGATTCCAGTATGATTTATATGATGGTCATGATTTTGCACTCAATTAATCATGGTCATCATATTAAAATCATAGTCAGAATCAAAAATCGGGCATCAAGCCATGAATATGTGAGTGAGAATCATGGCCATCATATAAATCATATTAAAATCACAGTCAAATTTAGACTTGCCTAAAAATAATATTACATTATCTTTGTTCTGAAATTTAGATTTATAAACGCTCTTGCATCAGACACACCCAAATGAATAAATCACTCCTACTCTCCTGTTTCCTATGTACTTCCCTTTCCCACATATCCGCACAAACGACTCCCGCAGCGCGCGGCAGAGTTCTCGACGCCCTCACCCGCGAGCCCCTCGTAGCCGCTACAGTGGCGCTGCAAGGGCAATCCGGCGGCGCGTATACCGACTCGCTGGGCCAATTTCAACTCGATATGCCCGGCACCGTTTCCGTGCGCTTGCTCGGTTACAATACCTGGTCGGGCCGGCTTCAAAGCACCGAAACGGAACAAACCATCCTCCTCGAACCCGCTGAAAATGCCCTCGGCACGGTTGTCGTTT
>JAKQJD010000260.1 GCA_029561355.1 Bacteroidota bacterium
CCGTTATTAGTTATCAGGGTGCATAAGTTTGGCGTTGGTGCTGGAGAATTAGGGTACTGTAATGAAGTTACTTGTTTTATAAATGGTTGATTATGAAAACATTTCTTCAGGTTCTGCTGCTACTGGCAACCATATTTGGAGCATGGTATTGGGGCCGGATGTCTTTGCCGTTCATTCTTTTTATTGTTGTTTCTTCGGGCATCGTCGCGCCGTACCTCGCGAAAGGAATGTTTCCCGGTTCTTTTAAGCAGAAGGATAAAGTGGAGTAATAATACAATGTTACCCAAAATATTAGATCCTTCGCTGCGCTCAGAAGGACACTTTGCAAATGGCCCTTCAACCAACCCGCCAAAAAATAACGAATAACCATTTGTCGGGCCGCTAAGAATAAATACAAACGGCCCCCTTACCACCCTAATAACCAATAACGAATAACCAATAACCACTTACCGGGCCGCCAGGAATAGATGCAGACGGTCCCTTCCCACCCTAATAACCAATAACGAATAACCAATAACCACTTACCGGGCCGTCAGGAATAGATGCAGACGGTCCCTTCCCACCCTGATAACTGATAACCAATAACTAACAAAAAAAACAGCGCCGCCGCCCTGCGTACCGGAAACAACAGGTTGAAATAAACGGACGGCGCTGCCGGTTCTCACTTGCGATCCAAAGGGTGTACGGTTCCGGCGGCTTTCAGTTGTTCGGAAAGCGTGGGAATATCTGTAGCGAGGTTGGTTTTTATGGTAGAAAAGGCGTTCTGAATCGCTACCAGATTGGCCTTCCGAACGGCGGTGAGGCCATCGTAACCATGATAAGCGGCTATTTTGCCCTTGCCCATTCCGGGGGCCTTGTACTGGCCGAGTACTTTTCCATGGGCATCGGTAATTTCCATTTGAAGTTCCAGATCGATGCGGATGACCGAACAAGGCATGCCGAGCAGGTTGGCCGTCCAGAAAGTAGCCACCGAGGGGATAATCCAGCCCCAGCCGGAATTGCGGCGCTGGTAATAGAGCAACTTGAACCGTGCATGGCCGTAACGCTCTTTATCCGACACGTTGACGTTGTCGAACAATTCGTTGTCGAGTGCGTGAAACACGTCGTTCATCGACTGGTCCGTTTTTCCGTACACTTCCCAGGGGTCTGGAATATAGGTGTACCGAAATTGCATGTCGTGGTCGAGCGCGGCGTAAAATGCATCGGCAAAACTGCGCTCGTGCACCAGCAAACCCAGGCTGGGCAGGCGTTGCGGAATGGCCTGTGTGGTGTGAAAATCGGATACGTGCAGGCTGCGGCAGGCGCCCAGCAGCAGGGCGAAAAGGGCGGAAAGAAGAACTGTCTTTTTCATAATGGATTTATTTTCCGGCAAGATTGTAAACGCCGCTTCGATTGTGCAAGAGCCCGGCAGACTGCCAGGCCGTACTTAACAGTGTTTAACCAAGCCGGCATTTGTTGTCAATTCATTTAACAATTAAATTATTGATATTCAAAATTTTGTGGTTTAGTTAAAATCATATTCTTAAACTGCCAAATGAACTTTAACCATGATAAAGCCGGTGGGGGTGCCGTTTTTGTGTAGCGTG
>JAKQJD010000264.1 GCA_029561355.1 Bacteroidota bacterium
GCTGCTGAACGCGCCGCAAACCAGTTCAATTTCGCCGTCGAGTGCCGCAGCCATGCGGTGTACGCTGCCGATGAAAGCGCCGGCGCCGCCGCCGACCATACCCATTCGTATTTTCTGTTTCATTGTTAGTTATCCGTTGTCGGTTATCCGTTATCCGTTATCAGTGTTGATAATCAAGTATTTGTGAGTAAAGCGGGAAAGGATTTGGAATGATTTTTCGGGCGGTAATACCAAACACCAAACACAAAATACAAAACACATTTATTGGGCCGCTAAAGTCGAACAAACTTTATAAAAATCACATATCCGCGAAAAAATCGTCCTCCAGTTCGTAACTTTTGACAAACTCCCTGAACACGGTTTCCATCTGTACGGCCTTTATATTCCGTTGAATATTTTTGACCAGTTCCTTCTGGTGGCGAATGTGTTGTTCTACGTTGGCCAGCATCCAGGGACGTTTGGGCGCATACAGCATGGCGTAGAGGTTGCCGTTGCCTTCGGGGGAAGCGAGGTAAAGTTCCTGCTCCAGTTCGGCCACCTGTTGTTGCAGGGTTTGGTTGAAATACTTGAGTTGAGGGTTGTCAAAACCGGCGTACACGTTGTTCTGGTCGCTGAGCAGGGTCATTTGCAATTCAAGCAGGCGCAGGTGGTCGTCGGCTTCGTAGGCGGCGGTAATTTGTTTCATCACCTCGGTTTTTTCCAGCCGGCGTTGTTCGTCGGGTTCCTTGTCAGGATGGAAATGCCGGATCAGGTTGATGTAAATTTGTTTGGCTGTTTTTTTGACACTTGTTTCGGCTGCCTGCTGGCTTTCCGTTTTGCCTTTTTTAGCGCGTTTTTCGGCACGTATACGATCGGCGGCCTCAAATTCAGCCTGCTTAGCATTTATTTTTTCCTGTAAACGTTCCGGGTCTTTCAGGTCGTCCGGTTCGATATCCATATCGAACATTTCATTCATCATCTGCGCCTTCATCTCTTTCAAATCGGCCTCCATTTCTTCCCTGATTCCCTCATAACTGCGGCCGCTGTCTTCATATTCGGCATAAAGTGCCTGTAGTTCCATATCATCCGCGTAAAAACTGGTATCCAGCAGTCGGCCGATTTCTTCCAGCAGGATCAGGGCAAATTTTTCGGATAATTTTTTCTTCAGCAGGTGCCGAAACGGACTGTTGCTCAATACCATCACCCAGTCGCGGCAGGCCGCCATCGCGGCTCTTTCAGCAGGTGTCACCCGCGCTTCGCCGATACGGCGCAGTTCGAGATCGAGTTCCCGGGTTTGCTCGATTTCGAGGCGCAGGGTCTCGATCTTTTTTACCAGCGTATTGAACCGCTTTTGCTCTTTGCTGAGCGTTTTTTCGGGTTGTTTGGCTTGTATGATTTGGAGATGCTTGGACATGTTCAGGTTGAGATTAACCCATGAATTGGAATATTTTTGATCTGTTCGGCTACGCCCTTTGTGGCAGGTTGGGGACGCGGATTGGGCGGATTTTGCGGATTGAAACGGATTTTTTAATGGCCTTGCGGCCATTTTTTTGATTTTTACGGATTAATCCGCCTCCGGCGGACGGGTACCCAAGGCATTGGTATGATAAATGCAAACCATCGACTGGACAAATATAGATTTCAACTTGATTTGATAAGC
>JAKQJD010000269.1 GCA_029561355.1 Bacteroidota bacterium
CGATGCGATCCGCCACTGGCTGGAAGTAGCCGCTTCCATGGATAGCCTTGTGGTCGTATTGTTCGCGGAGCTGGCGGATAATTTCGCGTTCGCCGATCACGAGGCTATCCATGGAAGCGGCTACTTCCAGCCAGTGGCGGATCGCATCGGCGCCGTGCAGCATCAGCATCTGTGCAGCAATATCTTCCTGCTCGGCTGCCGAAAGATCCGGGCGGATCGTCGCAACTGCTTCATTTACAATATCCTGCGAAACGGGTCCTTGCCTGTAAAAAAGAAAAGCCACCCGGTTGCAGGTAGCCAGGTACATCATTTCCTCCCAGTTGAGACGGTCCTTCAGGTCGTGCAGCAAAGGCGATGCATGATCTTGCACAACCATTTTACCTATTGTTTCGAGGCGCGCGTTGCGGTGCGTAAGGGTAAGGAGATGATAGCCGTCAAGCATAGGAAGAGGGATGAATACTGATGGAGGATTTGAGGATACGAGTATTCGAGTATTTGATTCAGATACTCGAATACTCATATCCTCAAAAATCCTACCCCTCCCCTGCCGCCTGAAGTCGCGCTTTCCGTTCCCGTTTCTGGTCGGCATTGCTCTCGTACAGGCAATACTGTTCATATTTAACCGGGTCTTTTTCGGCCCAGATGTCTTTGCCGATATCGGCGAGTACGACCAGTTCCGTATACAGTTTATTCCCGGCCTCCATCCTGCGTTCTACGCCGATATCGCGGTCATGGAGTTTATCCTGCTGGATATTGAGTGCCGTTTCGAATGTGCTGCATGCATCGAGCACACGTTGAATAATATTTTCATTGACGCCTACATCTGCCAGAAAATCAATCTGTTGCCTGGCAACCCGCGCTACCCTTCTGCCGCAAAACAGGAGTTGTGGTGCGCTCATATCGCCCAGTTTGGACGTGCCGAATTTGCGATATCGACCACTGCGGTCGTGGTATTTCATCGCTACCCGGGTCATGAGTGACCGAATAGCTGTTTTGAGTTTTTCAGAGGCGAAATCCTTTTTTTCGGTCGTGATCATTTGCTCGCCGACGAGTTCGTCATCGCCCGGCAAGGCCTGGAACTGTTCGCAAAGCGACTGAAATCCCTTCAGGCGATCGACGCCATAACCGTATTGTTTGAAAAATTCCAGGTCGCGGTGAGCTGCCCGGATGGCTTCCATACAGGACACATACAAATCCGCTTCGGAGATATTATAGGCGCGATGTCCGGCTTGTTTTTTCATAAAACTATTTGTTTTCGTTGCAATTCGCTGTTTGAGAAACGGTTAGGTATAAACAACTATTGAATTAAACTCTGACAAAAGTAATTTCTTTTACTTTTTAAACAAATACTTTGACACAAGAAATTTTTTCGGGGGCATTTTACTTTGTATTTTCAACGGAATGTTCGGTTTGGGCGGCTTCGCCGCTCGTAGGAATAATGGGTACGCGGATGACACGGATTGGGCGGATTTACGCGGATTTTGGTGGCCTTACGGCCACTTATTCTGACTGTAATTCTAATATGATTAATATGATGGTCATGATTGACATCCGAAGAATCATGGTCATCATATTAATCATGTTAGAATCATAGTAAAAAATCTAACAAAGGGGGCCGCAAGGCCACCCCAATCCGCGTAAATCCGTGTCATCCGTGTCATCCGCGTACCCATTATTCCTACGATCGGCGAAGCCGCACAACCCAAAAAGTTACGGGCGGGTTAAAAATTACCCAAAAAGCAACGGTCCGGTACCAAAGTGCACCGGCATACCGTTTTCAATCGCATCTTTAAAATTGCTCATAAAAACTTCCTAAATTTCTATGAAAAACATATTTCTGGCCGCTCTTCTTCTTCTTACAGGCCAAATCGCTCAATCCCAGTCTTTTTTCGGAATCGGTATTAAAGGCGGACTCAATACGCAGGTAAACAGGCCTGACGATATTATTATCAATGACGGAAGCGGTACCACCAATTTCGGTGTTGAAAAGTTCAAATTCGGCACACAATTCGGTGCATACGTCCGGATCGGTAACGCCATCTCTATTCAGCCGGAGGTGTTGTTCAACTCCAATAAAACGGACTATAAAATCGGTGAAAGCAGCGCCGGAGAAGTGATCAAAAATGAAAAATACAATTACCTCGACATTCCTGTACTGCTTGGCCTGAAACTCGGCCCGATTCGTGCGCAGGCCGGTCCGGTAGGTCATTATTTCCTGAGCAGCACTTCCGAACTGACCGATATCAACGGTTATGAAGCCCGTTTTAAACAGTTTACCTGGGGCTGGCAGGCCGGCCTGACGCTCGGCACGGGACGTTTTTCCGCCGACATTCGCTATGAAGGCAACTTCAACAACTCGGGCGACCATATTACGTTCTTTGGCGACGAATACCATTTCGACAATACGCCGGGTCGTTTGATCCTTGGCTTGAATATTGCCCTGATAAAATAAATTGCCTGATAATCAATCGATTATCGACATCTTACGGCGCGCGGATCCTTCCGTGCGCCGTTTTTTTATTTCATAATGTTCCATCGTTATCTGGCTATTTGCTTTCGGTCATAATATTGCCAAGATTTTTTACCCTGATAACCGATAACCAATAACAGATAACTACAATGGAACTAGCCAATTGGTACAGTATCGCCAAAGCGCTGCATCTCATCGGAATGGTATCGTGGATGGCGGGGATGTTTTACCTGGTGCGTATCATGGTCAATCATGCCATGGCGTTCGACCGCCCGGAGCCGGATCGCAGTGTACTGACTACGCAGTTCACGATCATGGAATGGAAATCGTACAACATCATCCTGAAACCGGCAGTAATCATCACCTGGTCATTCGGCGTTATAATGCTGTGTATCAATACTTTCTGGATGAGCCAGGGCTGGATGAACCTCAAATTGCTGTTCTTGACCATGCTCACCGGGTATACGCACTACCTGAAAAGTCATATCAAACAACTGGAATCGGGCACCTCCCGCTTCACGCATATCCACTACCGGGCGCTCAATGAAGTACCGACGGTTTTTCTGGTGGGCGTCGTTTTTCTGGCGGTGTTTAAAGACCGTACCAATTATTTGATCCTGTGCGGCGGCCTGTTATTTTTTATCGGACTGATGGCCTGGGGAATTCAGCGCGCAAACAGAAAGTAGGTGGGTGTTTGGGGTGTGGTGTATGGTGTTTGGGGCGCATTGCCCCTGATGGGCGTTTTTAGTTTTTGGTATTTGGTGTTTGGGGCGCATTGCCCTTGGTTTGATGAATGAAAAACACCAAGGTTAATGCGCTCCAAAAACCAAACACCAAAAACGTCCGTCAAGGGCAATTCGCCCCAAACACCAAACACGAAAAACTAAACACGCTTCTACTGTCTGAATCTTTCCTCGTAGAACGCCACTACCCTATCGTCGGTGATAACGTCCTGACTTTTAATGGGTTGCCTCAACACAATACCTTCCAGGGTACGACAACGGCTGAGCGCCACGTACAACTGACCGTGTTCAAATGCGCCGCCGCCGAGGTCGATCAATACCTTGTCGAAGGTTTTGCCCTGGCTTTTGTGGATCGTAATGGCCCAGGCCAGTTTGAGCGGGTATTGGGTAAACGAGCCGATCACTTCGGTTTCGATAGCGCCGGTTGCATTGGCTTGATAACGGATAATCTCCCACTCGATTTTGGGTACTTCGATCCGGGTCGTTTTTCCGCCGAACGATTCACTTTCCACTGTAATGGTGTCTTTCGCCAGTTGGACAATCTTCCCAATCGTGCCGTTTACAAATCGCTTTTCCTCGATGTCGTTGCGTACGAACATGACCTGCGCACCCTTTTTGAGCCGCAAAGCCGCATCCGTCGGGTACAAACCCGGATCGAATTGTCCTTTGATATCCGCCATAAATTCCATTTCAGGCGTTTCCAGCAGGGAAAGTTCCCGTTGATTGATCCTGTCCGCCGTCATATTCCTGGCACACAAGGTGATGTAGCCGTCCGTTTCACGAAAATGGGGCTGGTGTCGCTCGTTCAGGTCCTCCAGGTCGTCGTAGTCCAATTCATTCACCCGAACCGCTTCCAGCAGGCGCAGAAAATGCCGCGACTCCTGCCGGTACACCTTTCGGAGTTCGAGCATGTCGAGTTCGAAATCGGAATCCTGAAGGATTTTGGCGGAGAAGAAATACGGCGAGTCGTAATAATCGTTGAAATAGGAGGATTCCACCGGATCGCGGGTTACCACCGGCGGCAACTGAAACAAATCGCCGAAAAAAACCACCTGAACACCGCCGAAAGGCTGAAAATTTTCCCTGTTTACCCGCAGAAATTTATCAACGCCGTCGAGCATATCTGCCCGCACCATCGATATTTCGTCGATCACGAGCACCTCCAGGTTTCGGTATAAACGCAGCAAGTCTTTTCTGGTTACCCTTCGGCCCGCTTCTGACGGCGTGATGATCCGGGGCGGAAATCCGAAAAAGGAATGAAGGGTTTGGCCCTGCACGTTCAGGGCGGCGACACCGGTTGGGGCCAACACGGCTACTTTTTTCCGGGTGGTATTTCTGAACAGTTGGAGCAAGGTGCTTTTCCCTGTTCCCGCCTTGCCTGTAATGAACATGTTCCGGCCCGTTTTTTCCAACGCATCGAGTGCAAATTTGAAATCGTCGTTGAGTTGTAAGGGTGTTTTGTCGAACATGTAAATTGATTTGTATGC
>JAKQJD010000285.1 GCA_029561355.1 Bacteroidota bacterium
GACCAGAACGAGGCGGCGATGGACAAGATCCTGAAAGAGGCCGAACAATGGCAGGGAAAACTCAGTCTGATGGATAAAGGCTCCCTGGCGATCCGGGTGGTGCAAAAGCCTTATATCGGCAGCCTCGTCGATCTGGCTCCCAAATTCAAAAGGAAATACAAACAATACGCTTTCGCAGTAAAACTGGCAAGCAAGATTACGGGCGGGCTCACGCGTATCGCCGGCAAAGCGTTTGACTAAAACAGTTCGAAGTCTGGAAACAGTGCGAAGTCGTCAGTGCGAAGTGCGAAGTCCACGTTCACTCGGGTGGCATGACTTCGCACTTCGCACTGACGACTTCGCACTGTTTCCAGCCTTCGCACTGCTTTAATCAAACGCTTTGCCCGCGATACGCGTGAGCCCGCCCGTAATCTTGCTGGCCAGTTTGACTGCGAAAGCGTATTGTTTGTATTTCCGTTTGAATTTGGGAGCCAGATCGACGAGGCTGCTGATATAAGGCTTTTGCACCACCCGGATCGCCAGGGAGCCTTTATCCATCAGACTGAGTTTTCCCTGCCATTGTTCGGCCTCTTTCAGGATCTTGTCCATCGCCGCCTCGTTCTGGTCATGGTATTTTTTCACGTATTTGACGCCTTTCACCGGGTCGACAAATTTCAGGTCCTCCTTCATAAAATCCACGTAATCCGTCAGCAGGCCGTCGAGTTTCTGCTCAGGCGACATGTTGCTGTCGGCAATCCGCCGCAGGTTGGCCTGGTGCGCAGACAGCCAGCGGTTTTGTTTCCAGGAAGCGCAGCCGGTATGCAGGAGGACAGTTCCGGCGAGGAAAAAGAGGAGAAGGGATTTGTGCATGAAGAAGTTATGAGTTATGAGTGATAAGTTATGAGTTAATCGGTGGTCGAGTTAATGCTAAACATCCTGATTTATCTGCAAAATATTGATAATGACCTCATTAACCCACATTTAACTATGGAATTACTATTCATTATAAGGCTGCTTATCACTCATAACTCATAACTTATCACTCATAACCCCTCATTCCATCTCCAGCAACAACTGCCCTTTATCCACTGCCACGCCCTTTTGCACTTTAACGGCTTTCACCTGACCTTCACCGGCGGCTTTCAGCACGTTTTCCATTTTCATGGCTTCGAGGATGAGGAGCGGGTCGCCTTTCTGAACGATTTGACCGGGCTCTACGAGAATATTGAGTACCAGGCCGGGCATGGGCGCCTTCACGGCATTCTGTTTTTGCTGGCCGCCGATGTGCAGGCCCAGTTGGCGTACCAGTCGATCATATTGATCGGCGAGGTGCACGGCGTATTTGTTGCCTTCGATACGGAATACGAGTTGGCGGGTATTGAAGTCGGCGTGTTCCAGTTCGGCGTGCCAGGAACGGCCGTTGTGCAGGATATGAAAACGGCCGTCTTTTTCAGCAATGACGTCGAGTTGGCTTGCATCGGTCGGCAACACATCGAAAGTGTGCTGGCCGTTGACGGCGATTTCAAAGGATTCGTTTGACATCTTTATATAGCGGTTAAAACTTCCTGGGCAGCGGTGCCGGCGGCATTTTTTCCAAATACGCGGCAGGTCAGCACGGTAATGTCGTCGGGGAAAGGCTGCTCCTGCCGGAATGCTTCGATATGCGTCAGCAGCTTGGTATTGAGGCTTTTGGCGTCCATCTCCGCATTTTCCTGGAGGAACTCGGTGAGTTTTTCCTCGGTAAAATAATCGCCGTCGTCATTGCGGATATCGGTGAGTCCGTCGGTATAGGTAAAAATGAGGGCGTCGTCGGTGAGGCAAATGCCGCCGATTTCGAGGAACGGCAGTTCGGGCAGCCAACCGAGCGAGGTACAACCGTTGCGCAGGGGAATGACTTCTCCGTTGCTCAACAGCAGCGGCGGCGTGTGGCCGCAGTTGATGTAGTGCAGGGTGCGGGTGGCCACGTCGTATTTGGCCAGAAACAGCGTGATGAATTTATCGCCTTGCGTGACGCGCCAGACGGCTTCGTTCAGTTCGTACACAATCTCTTCGAGCGACGGGCGGCGTGTTACCAGTGCATGAAAATTGGCCTGGAAATTGGCCATCAGCATGGCGGCCGATACGCCCTTGCCGGTGATGTCGGCAATACAGAACGCGATCTTGCCGTCGGAAAATTCGACCACGTCGTAGTAGTCGCCGCCAACGGCAAAGTGTGGTTTATAAATACTCGACAACTGGTAATTTTCGCCGGAAGGCAGGCGCGAAGGCACGAGGGTACGCTGGATCTCGGCGGCTACTTCCACCTCGCGGTTGATGATTTCCTGGCGCAATTGCTGCTTGAACAGGCGTTTGTTCTCGATGGCGACCGCTACGACGTTGGTAATAGTGGTTACGAACTGTACCTTATTGTACACGTCGTCTTCGTCGCCGAAACCGCCGATAAAGGCATAGGCAATCGCCACGTCCTTATGCAGTACTGGCACCACCAGGTCGAATTCGCGGATGAGGGCGTGGTTACTGCTTTCGAGGCCCTGCTTGCTGCGGTATTTGGAGAGTTCGGGGCTGATATCTTCGGACAACATCTCTTCCGCCACGCCGAGCGACGACTTGCACAGCCATTTTTCTGATTCCCGGAAAAAAAGTGCCATTTTCCGGATGCCGATTTCCCACCGGAGGAAGGAATTGTACATCTTGAACAGGTCTTCCGCCGACACGTTTTCATTAATAGCCTGCGTGATCGCCAGCAAACTATTGATTTGCAACTGCTTAAGACTAACCTCGCGCTCCAGTTTGTCGATGCGCGACAAGGTTCTTTTTATTTCCTGCAATTCAGGCATGTGTAGTTTTCGCAAAAAAGTTGAAATAAACACCGGAAGAAGGGCGTAAAAATGCGTATTTCCACATCCCTTCCCATTCTTACACCCTGCTGTTTGTCATATTCTGGCGTTTTCTTGCAGCCCGAAGGTACGCACTACCATATTTTCGCGTTCCTTTTTCTTTAAAAATGTAAAACTTGTGAACTTTGCGGCGGCTACCCGTCATTTTTAACTTTCGGGCAGCCGTATCCGAATCGAACTGACCAACCATTTAATGCATTATGGAAGACGTAAGCAGTATACTGAACGAAGCCAAGGCGCACATGAGCAAGGCCCTCGAACACCTTGACCACGAGCTCCTCAAATTGCGCACCGGCAAGGCATCTACCACCCTCATTGCCGACCTTATGGTGGAATATTACGGCACGCCGACGCCGCTGACCCAAATTGCCAACATTCAGGTAAGCGACGCGCGCACCATCGTGATCCAGCCCTGGGAACGCAATATGCTCGGCCCCATCGAACGAGTGATCATTAATTCCAACATCGGCATCACCCCCGCCAACGACGGCGAGATCGTGCGCCTCAGCGTGCCCCCGCTCACCGAGGAACGCCGCAAGGAACTCGTGAAAAAAGCCAAAGCCGCCGGCGAAGAAAGCAAGGTGGGCGTGCGCAATGCCCGCCACAAAGCGCTGGAACACATCAAAAAGGCGGTGAAAGACGGCCTGGCGGAAGACATGGGTAAACGCAAGGAAACCGAACTGCAAGATTTGGTAAATAAATTCGTCGAGCAGGTCGACAAGGTGATCGCTACCAAGGAAAAAGAAATCATGACAGTCTAAATCAGAAGTGAGAAGTGAGAGGTGAGAAGTGAGAGGCGTAGCGTACGCCTGCTTTTCTCAAGCTGAAATAAAGTAGGTGTACGCTACGCCTCTCACTTCTCACCTCTTACTTCTCACTTCTAACATTTTTCACAATATGAATCTAGAAAAATACCTCGTCGTAGCAGGCATGCCCGGCGTCCATAAAGTAACGGCTTCCCGCAACAACGGGTTCGTGATCGAAGACCTCAACGAAGGTCGCAGCCGATTTGTGCCCATGCGTCAGCAGCAGGTAACGCCGCTGGCGACCGTCGGCATTTACACCTACAGCGAGGCGGATGGAGAGAACACCATTCCACTGGCCGACGTGTTCCAGAAAATGCTCGACCAGTATGAAACCACGCCGCCGGTGAGCCTCGATTCCAACAGCGCGGCCTTCCGCGCCTATTTCACCACCGTATTGCCCGAGCACGACCAGGACCGCGTACACATCAACGACATCAAGAAGTGTATCAAGTGGTTCAAATACATGTATGAAAAAGGGATTTTCGAGGAGGTGAAACGCGAAGAAGAAAAAGCGAAAGCCGAAAGCACCGGGGAGGTGGAAAAAACGGATGTAGTGGAAACCACGGATGCCGCAGAAACCGCGGCAGAACCGTCTGAAAAAGATTGATTCGATGTACAAAGACAAAAAAGTAGTAGTGGTGCTTCCGGCTTACAATGCCGCGAAAACGCTCGAAAAAACCTACCGCGAAATCCCGTTCGACCTGGTGGATGAAGTCATCCTGTGCGACGACCACAGCCGCGACAACACTGCGGAACTGGCGCGCAACCTGGGTATTCAGCACGTGATCGTGCACGAGAAAAACAAAGGCTACGGCGGCAATCAAAAATCGTTGTACAACAAAGCCATCGAAATCGGTGGCGACATCGTTATCATGTTGCATCCCGATTACCAGTACACACCCAAACTGATTCCTTCCATGGTCAATATCATCGGCGAGGACCTGTATCCGGTGGTGTTGGGGTCGAGAATACTCGGAATGGGGGCTCTGCGGGGCGGTATGCCTATGTACAAGTACATCGCCAACCGTTTTTTAACGCTGGCACAGAACTTGTTGATCCACTACAAATTGTCGGAATACCACACCGGTTACCGCGCATTCAGCCGCACCGTGCTGGAAGGTATTCAGTTCAACCGGAATTCCGACGATTTCGTATTTGATAATGAAATGCTTTCGCAGATCGTGTATGCCGGGTTCGATATCGGAGAAGTTACCTGCCCTACCAAGTACTTTGAAGAAGCGTCCAGCATCAATTTCAGCAGAAGCATGAAATACGGACTGGGTGTGCTGCGGGTTTCGTTCGGACACTTTTTTCAGCGAATCGGTCTGGTAAATCTGCCGAGGTATCAAAAAAAGTGAAAAACCCCGGGAAAGGATGGTTCCCTGAGGATGCGGCGGGATTCTGTTAAGCATTAACAAACGTTGTGATTTTATTGCGTGGCGATAGTTAAATTTTTTGCAAATAGTGCAAACAATGCTTGGCATCATGGGTTGTTTATCCATATTTTGCACACAGAATTTACTAAAACCGATTTTTTCACAACTGCCAGACCCCTTCAGGTGACATCTTAATCAAGGTATATGAAAAAAAAATTACTTCTTTTTGTTTTCGTTTTAGCCGGAATGGCGGTCAAGGCCCAAAGCACTGCGCGGGCCGAACTCTCCGTCTATCCTAACCCCGCCGCCGAATACATATCCGTTCAGGATAAACACGATGCTGTAGGCGAAATCGCCATTTTCAGCATTGTCGGCCGGCGCGTCAAAGAATTTGAATACACCAAGGGAGACCAGCAGTACTACATCTCCGACCTGCCAAAAGGCATGTACCTGGTACAGTTGATCGACAAAAACAAACGAATTCTGACCACGCAGAAACTGGAAAAACGCTAATTCGTTTTTCCCTTTTATAACGAAACCCGTTTTGCGGCTTATGCTGCAAAACGGGTTTCGTATTGTGTGCTTCACAGCACCTGTTCTACGAATACGTGCATGTTTTCCAGTTGCACGTCGCCGAAATAAGTCGCGGTCGCCACGTCCGCAGCATCCCTGCCGTATGCCAGCGTAACCCGCCCGCCCGTCATCACGGTTTGTGTGGCATCGAAGGTGTACCAATAATCGTCGAGATAGGCTTCGAACCAGGCATGCAGGTCCATCGGATCCAGGTTGTATAAATACCCCGTCACAAAACGCGCGGGAATATTGATGCTGCGGCACAAGGCGATGGCCAGGTGCGACATATCGCGGCACACGCCGTGTTGCGCCCGCAGGGTGTCGAGCGCCGACGTGCTGGAAGTGCTTCTGTTGTATTCGTATTTGATGTGTGCGTTCACCCATTGCCGGATGGTTTCCACCATCTGGTAGCCGTTCATCTCGTTGTTCACGATTTCAAATGCCTTGCCGTTCAACTTATCGGATTCGCAGAAACGGCTGGGCAACAGATAAATCAGCGTATCGTCGGGCAAATCCTGGATCAGGGTAAAATTGGCATCGGCATCTACCCGCAGAAATTCTTCCGTATCGACCGTTGCCTCCGTGCTGACCGCCAGTTTCCCTTCCGGCGCGATCAGCCGGTGACAAAAATTGCCGTAGTGATCTACATATTCTTTCACCGCCACCGGAGGCTCCACAATCAACGCTTCCCGGATAATGGATTGTGACAAACCTGCATGCAGCCGCACCTGCAAAATAAGCGGCGTTTCATAGGTGGAATGATAATCCAGCCGGCAACCAACTTTTAATCTCATGTAGCGACGTTTGTCTAAAATGACAGATATTTTTGCACAATATCCTGATTTTTAAGCGCTCTCAGCAGACATTGGTGACAATCAGTTAAAACCACATTTAAACAATGGAAAAAGGAACGAAAGAAAACCCCTGGGAACTGAAAACAGCGCCCGGCACCTCGGAATACACCATGTACCGCGACCCGGAAAAAGACATTCTGGTTTGCAAAGTGGGCACCACTACCCTGCATTATTCCTGGCGCTGCATCGACGATCTGCATGCCATGCTCAAAGCCCACGGCAACTGGATGGATCTCGGCGCCGCCGACGAAGGCAAGGAACCCAAACCCGGCACTGTAGAAGCCTGGGGCCGCTCCACGGAAAACCCTGTCGGCGGCTGGTACGGCCTGAAAAAAGGGTTCCGGGGCCGCTTCGGGATGTATTTGCCGCCGCTGATGGAGGTGCTGGGGCTGGTGGAACTGGAGCACAATGCGAAGAATAACCGGGTGCGTGCGAAGTGAGGAATTTATAGTCTGGGGGTTCGCTTAAGTCATCGGATGACTTGAAGTCATCCGATGACTTAAGCGAACCCCCAGACTATAAATTCCTCACTTCGCACGTCGTCTTTACAAGAAAAAATGCTTCTGTCTTTTCCTGTAAAAAGGAGATGTTGGTATCTTTATGCGCTTCATCTAATTCATACTATCATTTATGTCGATGCATTTTGAAAAAAACATGATTTATCATGTTTATAATCAAGGTAATAATCATGAGGTGGTATTTTTTGAGGAAAGGAATTACCTTTTCTTTCAGGAAAAAATGCGCACCTATCTGTTGCCATATGCAGACCTGCTCTGCTTTTGTTTGATGCCGAACCATTTTCACTGGCTCATTCGGGTGAAAGAAGAGGTATTGAAAATTCGGAGACCGGGATCGTTTAAGTCATCCGATGACTCAGAGTCATCGGATGACTTAAACGATCCCGGTCTCCGAATTTTCAATACCTCCCGAACCCTCAATCAATCCATCGCCATTCTGCTTCGCTCCTATACGCGTGCTGTTAACAAACAGGAAAACCGAAGTGGAACACTTTTCCGCCAGCATACCAAGGCAAAAAGCGGTTGGATTGAAGAATTTATCACCGTAGACAAATACAGGCATGGCGTCTGGGATTTTCGGGCTTTCCCTGATGATGAGTATGGAATGCATTGCTTCAATTACATTCATCATAATCCATGCGACGCAAGACTGGTTATCCAGGCAACGGATTGGGAATTTTCTTCCGCTAAAGATTATGCAGGGTTGCGAAACGAAACTTTGTGTAACCGGGCGATGGCGGCAGAGGTATTGCAATTACCTTTCATGGCATTTAGGCAGGATGGTTAAGCCGAGGACTCACACAGTCATCCGATGACTCCGAGTCATCGGATGACTGTGTGAGTCCTCGGCTTAACCATCCTGCCTAAATGCCATGAAACATCCTTAATATGAATCCTATTTTACCCCTTCTTTTTCTAGTGGCAATATGCGCCCATATCTGAATGCTCAAAACGATGCGGCTTCAGATTGCCAATCGAAACTCCGGGTTCTGGAAAAAGAATTATTCTTCTCCTGCCCGCTCACTGCCGACGCTGATTCGGCTATCAAATATCTCGACCAACTGCCGGATTTTATCAAAAACGGTGAGCCGCAATACGGTCATGGTGCATACAGGTACGATTTTAAAAATGCTCAATTTTCACAGTGTCCGCTGGTGGAAGAAAAATCTTTCTTCTTTTTTAACAGCAAAAAACGGGATGATTCCAGCGCCATTTTTCTGCTGGATGCATTGTATTGTTTTGAATCATCAGTCGATCAGCAAAGGCAGGTAGAGCGGCTGAAACAACTGTTTGAACAGGAACTAAAATTGCCGCACAAGACATATTTCGACGTAGAAAAGAATCCTTACGAGCAGTACTTCCTACCATGTGCTTCATTCAATTTCAAAACGGCATTATCGGGGAAAGACTTGCCTTTTATTAGGATTCAGATTGAGTTATAGAGAGCCCCTACTCATCACTCATCAACCTTTTCCAAGAGCCATTTTTTCTCCGAAACCGACTTCTCGTGTAATATCGCCGTCCGAAGTTCCACCTTTTGACCTGCGGAAGCCGTAACCAGTTTTCGCGTAAAACGGATAAAGTTCACATAATTGGCGCGGTGATAACTGATTTCCTTGTGCCGTTTCAGAAAAATCTGCATCGCGTCGAGGTGGGAATGAAGGGCGTCGAAAGCGCCGATATTGAACAGTATTTTGGCGGCCAGCGTCTTCGATGCCAGTGCGGCCAGCAGGTCGTCCGACTCCGAATGTTGCAGCAAAAGCAGGGCCGCGTCGTAGTTTTTCATTTCATATTCCCAGCGGGCCAGGCTGAAATAGTAGTTGCTGTCGCGGTATCTGGGCTCGATAAATGCGCGGAATTCTTCGAGAAATGTGCGCACCCATTCCAGTTCGCC
>JAKQJD010000293.1 GCA_029561355.1 Bacteroidota bacterium
GGAGCAGTCCGAAATGCTCCCGCATCACTGAAAACCGGTCTTTCAGACTCTGCCGGTGTCGCTGTTTGGAAAGGCCGCCCATCAGATAATCCGTCAGAATCAGGTGCGTATGGACGTTTTCGCGACTTTTTTTGAGTATACGGATGCACCAGTCGAAATCGGCGCACAGGTTATTTTGAATATAAAACGGCGCAATGCTGCGGCGTGCCACAAAGGATTGATGCACGACGAGCATACCGCCCAGATAATCGCGCCAGGTCAGATGTTCCGGCACGTGCCGGGTGCTGAGTTCGCTCATGGTGCCGGCGGGCTGGCGGGCGTCGTTCACGAGCAGTGTTTCACCGTACAGCAAATCTGTCTGTGGCGTCGTTAATGCCGCCACTTTTTCCACGGTATCGGATGCATGCAGGTGATCGCCGCCATTCAGAAACAACACAAAGTCGCCGGTTGCCAGGCGTAACCCTTTGTTCATGGCATCGTAGAGTCCTTTGTCAGGTTCCGAAATCCAGCGCAGGTGGGGCATTTCCGAGGCGGCAGCACGAATAATGTCGAGGGAACCATCCTTCGAAGCACCGTCTACAATAATGTATTCGATGTGCGGATACGTTTGCATGCGCACGCTTTCGATGGTGCCAGGCAGGATGGATTCGCCGTTGAATACAACCGTGATAATGGAAAAGGTAGGATGCATGTGCAATTCAGGTTTCGCGGATTTGTGCAACGCGGATTACGCGGATAAAAAAAGCGGATTACGCGGATTTGATCTGTGATAATGAACGAATTGTTCTCTACCACAGATCAAATCCGTGTAATCCGCATTAAGTCCGCGTAATCCGCGTCTTATTGTTTGAAGTAAGGTGACGGGTTTTTACCACCACCTTTTACTACTTCCAGGCGTTTTTTGAATTCCAGCGACAGTTCGTCCTCCTTGCGCGCATAGATTTCGTTCAAGGCGATCAGGGTATTCACGTCGTTTGGATTGATGTTTTCCGCTTTCTGAAAGTAGGGGAGCGACTGGTCGAACAGCGCCAGTATTTCATCGCGCAGGGTTTTCATCTTTTTCAAACCTGCGGAAGAGAAGTCGTCGGGCAGTGCATTCATTTCCTGCGTACGCACAGCGGCTTTGTTGTAGTACAACGCACCGAGCGAGTATACGGCGTCTACATTCTTAGGATCTTTCGCGGAAGCCTGTTCGTAGTATTTTTTGGCTTCGTTGAAATATTGCTCCGCCTTTTCGTTGTTTTTCTCTTTGGACATCGACTGGTACAGGTTGTCGTACACGTTGCCCAGGGTAACGTAGAGGCCGATATTGTTCGGCTCCTGTTTGATGGCCTGTTCCAGGCGACTAGTGAGTTCGTCCAGTTTGCCTTTTTTCAGGTAAGAATTGATCTCAGCAAACAGGAGGCCCGAATCTTCCGGGAATTTTTTGCGGCCTTCGACGAGTACTTTGTCGGCGCCCGCTTCGTCGCCCATTTCAATTTTGCAATTGTAGAGCGGTTCGTAAGCCTTGGCGGAGTCCAGTTTCACCAGTTCTTCCAGGTAAGGAACGGCGTCTTTGCAGCGTTTAGCCATAGCAGCGATCACTGCGGTGAAATATTTCTGGTCATTCAGAATGGAAGGGTCTTCCAGTACACTTTGCCCTTTCGCTGTAGCAATGACGTTGTGTGCCTGAATGGAGGCTTCGTAAGAAAGGTAAGCCTTCTCGTAATCCTTGTTCTCGTATTTGGCGCCGCCGATGTTGATCAGCGAGCCCTGAACGGTTTGAATACCTTTCAAGGCATCCGCTTTTTCGTACTTTTTGGCTGTCGGGTTGTCGTAGGCATTTTTATAGGCTTCGTATGCCAGCAAAGCGTCATTATCACCCGTAAAAGGCGCCTGTGGATTCAATACCCGGGCAGTGATATCGCTGTCGAGCCGGCGGTTGTAAATATCGCCTCTGAGAAGCCATGCGGATGCGTCTGCTTTTACTTCGGGCGTTTGAAAAGCCTGATCAATTTTCTGAACGGCTTCAGCCAGTTTGGCTTTGTTACCGGTCGGATCCTGATTGTAAGTTGTCAGCGCTTTGCCGGCTTGTTTGACAAGTTTAGGCCCGTCTTCTTGTGCCTGAGCAGCAGTTGTTATCAAAAAGAACCCCAAAAGGGCAAAAAGGACTTTTTTCATGGTCTGTTCAAAGATTGTGATGGTTGTTGAAAATCCACATCATGACGCGGTTTTCAGAAAAAGGTTGCTAATGCTTGGTTAATATGTGTGTTTGGTATTTAGTAAATAGTGTTTCGGGGAGGTAAAGGAGCCTTTCTACTCGAATCACCAAAAACTAAATACCAAACACGCTGCCTATTCTTCCGTTTCCGGAGCAGCAGGCGTTTCTGTCGTTTCATCAACTGCGGGCAGAACGAGTTCTTCTTCCGCTGTAGTAACCACGGTTACGTCCGCAATATTATCACTTTCTTCCAGACGGATCAGTTTTACACCCTGTGTAGCACGGCCCATCACCCGCAGTTCGTCTGTGGAAGTACGGATCGTAATGCCGGAAGTGGTGGTGATCATCAGGTCGTTGTTGTCCGTGACCGTTTTGATGGCTACCAGGTGTCCGGTTTTAGCGGTGACGTTCATCGTTTTTACACCTTTGCCGCCCCGACTCTGGGTGCGGTAATCTTCCAGTGCGGAGCGTTTGCCCATACCTTTTGCGGAAACAACCAGGATACTGGTCGTTGTATCGGCCGGATCGACGCATACCATACCTACTACGGCATCTCCGCCCGCTTCATCGACGCGGATACCGCGAACACCCGCGGCGGTACGGCCCATCGAGCGCACATCCTCTTCGTTGAAGCGAATGGCTTTGCCGCTTTGGATGGCCAGGATGATCTCGTTTTTACCGTTGGTCAGTTTGGCTTCAATCAGCGCATCGCCGTCATTAATGCCGATGGCGTTGATGCCTCCCTGGCGTGGGCGGGAGTATTCTTCCAGCAGCGTCTTTTTGATCTGACCGCGTTTGGTGCAGAACATGATGTAATTATTGTTGATAAACTCTTCATCCTGAAGGTTTTGCACAATAATGTAGGCGCGTACCTTGTCTTCTTTCGGAATATTGAGCAGGTTCTGGATCACGCGACCGGCGGTGGCTTTTGCACCTTCCGGAATTTCGTACACCTTGAGCCAGAAACAGCGGCCGCTTTCGGTGAAGAGCAGCAGGGAGTTGTGGTTGGTAGCCGTAAACATATGCTCCACAAAGTCCTCGTCGCGGGTACGAACGCCTTGCGCGCCACGGCCACCACGGCCTTGTGCGCGGTATTCGCTGATCGGCGTACGTTTGATATAGCCTGCATGGCTGATGGTGATCACCACTTCTTCGTTTTCAATCAGGTCCTCCATGCTGATGTCGGCCTCATTGATCTCGATGCTGGTCATCCGTTTATCGCCGAAACGGTCGTTGACTTCCCGTGTTTCGTCTTTCACGATACCGCGTTGCAGGCCTTCATCGGCCAGAATAGCGCGCAATTCGGTGATTTTTTTCATCAACTCCTCGTATTCCATCTTCACCTTGTCGCGCTCCAAACCGGTGAGTTGTTGCAGGCGCATCGCCAGGATGGCTTTGGCCTGTAGTTCCGACAGCCCGAAATTCGCCATCAAACCCGTGCGCGCTTCTTCAGCGTCTTTCGATGCCCGAATGAGTTTGATTACCTCGTCGAGGTGATCGAGTGCGATCAGCAGGCCCTCCAGGATATGTGCGCGTTCTTCGGCTTTCCGCAGTTCGTAGCGTGTACGGCGTACAACTACGTCGATGCGGAATTTGATAAATTCGTCGACCAGATCTTTGAGGTTGAGCAGGCGTGGTCGTCCGTTCACCAGGGCGATATTATTGATACCGTAACTGGTTTGCAGCGGGGTCAGTTTGAACAACTGGCTCAGGATCACGTTGGCTGCGGCGTCGCGTTTGATCTCGATGACCACACGTACACCTTCGCGGTTGGATTCGTCGCGGACGTCGCTGATACCGAGCACCCTTTTTTCATTGACCAGTTCCGCGATCTTGGTGATCAGAACGGCTTTATTGACCTGGTAAGGAATTTCGGTAATGATAATGGCTTCACGGCCTTTGTCGTCCGTTTCGATTTCCGTTTTGGCGCGTACCACACAGCGGCCGCGGCCGGTGCGGAAACCTTCTTTTACGCCCGAAAGGCCGAAAATGATACCGCCCGTAGGAAAATCGGGCGCTTTCACGAATTCCATAAGATCTTCCACCGTGAGATCCGGGTTGTCCACCGATGCGATAATGGCAGCGCACACCTCGCTCAGGTTGTGGGGCATCATATTGGTGGCCATGCCGACAGCGATACCCGACGCGCCGTTGATAAGCAGGTTGGGGATTTTGGAAGGCATAACGGAAGGTTCCGTCAGGGAGTCGTCGAAATTCAATTGAAAATCAACGGTTTCCTTGTCGATATCACCTACAATTTCATCGGAAATACGGCGAAGGCGTGCTTCGGTATAACGCATGGCAGCAGGAGAGTCACCGTCCATACTACCAAAGTTGCCCTGGCCGTCGACCAATGGGTAACGCAGACTCCAGTCCTGGGCCATACGAACCATGGCGTCGTACACAGAGCCGTCGCCATGCGGGTGGTATTTACCCAGCACCTCGCCGACGATACGGGCTGATTTTTTATATGGTTTATTATAGGCAAGCCCCAGATCAAGCATGCCGTACAGCACCCGGCGGTGTACGGGTTTGAGGCCGTCGCGGACGTCGGGCAGGGCCCGGCTCACGATTACGGACATCGAATAGTCGATGTACGCGGTTTTCAGTTCATCTTCAATGTTAATGGGGACAATCCTCGGATCTTGCATACGCTTCTCTGAACGGTGGATTTATTAGTATTGGTAAACAGTTCGGGTGATTTTATCAAAACGCGCACTCGTACTTTCCTAAACAAGAAACAAGCGCAACTGATTTTGAATCACTTTAAAATGCGCGCGAAGGTACGAAAATTTAACCAATTTTAACCGCTGGGGCCGGCTTTCTTTCAAACTTTATCGGAACCCTAACAACTACGTAACGCCACTTAACGAGCGCCCCCCACACCTTTGCTCCATCAGTTTTAAAGCGCTGACAATCAACCATTTAAATTGCATTAACAAATATGAAATCCACTAAGAATTTTCTATTCCTCGCCCTGATTACCTTTTTTGGAAACACTTTGATTCAGGCCCAGGTGGCTGTCGGCCTGAAAGGCGGCGCCAATTTTGGCAACGTATATATGACGGAGACGCTGGACAAGATTACGCCTGATTTTAAAGCCGCCACCGGCGCAGTGGCAGGTGGTGTGGCCGAAGTGAATTTCGGTAAATATTTCGCGGTACAATCCGAACTGAACTGGGTGCAAAAAGGCTTCCGTTTTACCCAGGATGTAAATATTCCGGTCGGCAAACTGGACATTCCTGCCGGTGTGGAGGCTACTATCCGCACCAACTACCTTGAATTACCATTGCTGGCCAAAGCAAAAATCGGCAACGACGTGATCCAGGCCTATGCCGTGCTCGGTCCTTCGGTCGGCTATGCCATGAACGGTAAACTGATCACCCGCACGCGTTTGCTCTTCGAGTTCGACCCCATCCGTACCGACCTGAATTTCAACGACCTGGATTACAACCGTTTCGAAGTATCGGCTGTCGGCGGTGTGGGCGTGCAGGTTAATTTCAACGGCGGCAAATGGTTTGCAGATGCCCGGTACACACAAGGTCTGACGCAGTTGTATAATTTCCCGGTCGTGAACGAGCAGATCAAAAACCGGGGAGTGGCCCTGAGCACCGGTGTAATGATCAACCTGTTCGACGGCCCTTCGAAAAAGAAAGCGCCGGTACGCCGGCCGACGACACCGCGGAAGTGGTAGTCCTTACGGCTGATTGGCTACGCCCGTCGTAGAAATAATGGCAACGCGGATGACGCGGATTAACGCGGATTTTGAGTGGCCTGACGGCCACTATTTAGACATTGACTATGATTAATGTGATTTATATGATGGCCATGATTATTCGCGATTGAAATCATGACCATCATTAAATCATAATAAAATCAAGGTCTGATAAAGTGGCCGTCAGGCCACCCAAAATCCGCGTCAATCCGCGTTAATCCGCGTCATCCGCGTTGCCATTATTCCTACGACGGGCTAGCCGAACCAACCGCGTCTTAAACCGAGACACCAATTTTTCCGTTCACTCCTGATCAGCACCCGAAACACAGCACTAATCGCCCGCCGGTCGTTCTTTCCAACTGCTGCCCTCTTCAGTACGCCCGTTTTATTTTTCTTTGCGTCAAAATTCCACCGCATGTTCAGGATACTCCTCTTTTTGACTATATTTCCCTCCTTTGTTTTTACCCAGAACCCCAAACTGAATAAATACTGGATCGAATTTACCGATAAAAAAAATTCTCCCTACTGCACCTGCCGGCCGGCCGAATTCCTGTCTGCCAGGTCGCTGGAGCGTCGGTCCAAATCTGGTATCGAAGTGGTCGAAAACGACCTGCCACCCAACCCGGAATACCTGACTGCATTGCAATACAAGCGGTTGCAGATACACAGCGTTTCACGCTGGCTGAACGCGGCGGCTGTCATTGGAGACTCCGCCACTGCGGCAAACCTGAAAGACCTTCCTTTTGTCAAAAACGTTCGCTACCTCGGTCCACACCTTAAATACCGGAATCCGATCAACCGGCCGCAAAAAAAGCGGCATTTCCTGGCGGCTTCACCTAAAATTGAAGGAAAATCGACCTATTGGGGATATGCAGCGCGGCAGAATAATATGCTTGGCGTTCCGGTGCTGCACATGGCAGGGCTCAAAGGGGAAGGGATTTTTGTGGCAGTGATGGACGGCGGATTTACCAATGTCGATACGTTGCCTTTTTTCGATAGCCTGGCCGTGCACAACCGGCTTTTTTCCGCCCACGATTTTGTCGAGCACGACGGCGCCGTTTACGAAGCGGCCCAGCACGGGACGTCCGTATTGTCGGTCATGGGCGGTTATACGCCCAACTATTTTGTGGGCACAGCGCCCGAAGCGACGTATTTTCTCTTAAAAACCGAAGATACCGGCGGCGAATACCCGGTGGAGGAAACGAACTGGATTGCCGGCGCCGAATGGGCCGACAGTGCCGGCGTGGACATCATCAATGCCTCGCTGGGTTATACCGCATTTAACGATACGACGCTGACGCACAAATACTTCGAACTCGACGGCCGAACAGCCATCGGTTCCCGGGGCGCGGCCATAGCAGCCACCAAAGGCATGATCATTTGCAACAGCGCGGGTAACGAAGGCGACGGCCCCTGGAAATATATTGGCGTGCCGGCAGATGCGCCGGGTCTGGTAGCAGTCGGCGCTGTGCAGCACAACGCCCGCCGTTCCGCCTTCAGTTCCATGGGCCCCACGCCCGATGGCCGTATCAAACCCGACCTGGTGGCGCCGGGCGAAGAAGTGGTAACGGCCGGCAATGTCGCCACACAACTGGGCGTATCCAGCGGAACTTCCCTGGCCTCGCCAATGCTTACCGGCAGTATTGCCGCGCTTTGGAGCGCTTTTCCGGAAAAAACGGCCGCTGAAATCCTGGATGCCGTTTTCGCTTCAGCCGATCAGCATGACAAACCCGATAACAAAAGAGGTTACGGAATGCCCGATATGACGGCGGCCTGGTTCAGGCTGGGCAACTTCGTGAACAATCGCTACATTTTTGCATATAACCGGACAAAAGGCGAACTCCGCATCCTTTTACCTGATATGAATGTGCCGGAGGATGCTACTTTTGTGCTCCGCAATATCTTTGGCAGCACCGTGAATATTACTCAGCCGATACTTTCCAGGCATGAAATTTCAACGTTGGTGTTCCAAAATCTGGATAATCTGCCCGGGGGCTCTTATTTTGTTGAAATGCAGAGCCCGGTTGGAACGACACATATCGGCACTGCCGCCTGGTAACCTTCTTTTAATCGCCACGCTTCTCCTCCTCTACAATTTCTCAAGAGGCAATTGCCTGGAAAGGCATGCGCCAAAACCGGCTGGAAGCAGTGCACATGATTCGAATTCTTTTACTCGCCTTTGCCCTTTTTTACCACCTTGATATTAATGCCCAGGTTATTTCCATCGAAAGTGCGCGTGCACTCCCGGCAGGTTCGACCGTAACAGTTCGCGGCGTCGTGTCCAATGGCGCCGAACTGGGAAAAATCCGCTATTTACAGGATGGTACAGCCGGTATCGCGGCATATCCGGGCAGTGGGTCGATGGCCGGTTTTGAAGCGAACGTTGGCATCGGCGATAGTATAGAAGTGACCGGAACCACGACAGTATTCCAGGGATTGCTGGAAATCACGCCAATCAGTTCCTATTCGGTTATCACTTCCGGAAACCTCCCGCCTAATCCGCTGCAAATCACCATTCCTGAAATTTCCGGCGATCTGGAAGGACAACTGGTGCGTTTTCCATGTGTCACGTTTAATAATGCGGGCGGCATTTTCAGCGCCAGCGGCACCTACACTTTTACGGATACCGATGGGAATCAGGCCGATATTTACCTGCGCAGCGGCCATCCGCTTCTGGGATTGCCCATTCCCATAAATCCGGTGCAACTGACTGCGATCGTTTCAGATTTCTTTGGTTATCAATTACTTCCACGTTTTGAAACCGATTTTCTGGAAGCGCCCTGTTTCTATTTTTCCAGCAATCCGCAACAATCGGACATTCAGACGGACGGATTTAAACTGGAATGGAGCACCAACCTCAGTGCGACGGCGATACTGCGCTACGGAACGACGGCCACGCCTGATATAGCCGTCACGCTGAACGGCAACAACACTGGATTTTCCCATACGTTTTCCGGCCTGCAACCCGGCACGATCTATTGGGCGCAGGTGGAAGCCACGCACAACGGAGAAAAAATCTATTCCCCGGTCATGCCTTTTGCTACACAGTCGCTTTCTACCGGACAAATCAAAGTGTATTTCAACCACCCGATCGACGAATCGGCGGCGGGAGGTTTGATCCCCGATGGACAAAGCGCTGTAGCTGCCATAAATGAAACAATTGCCCGTATCAATTCGGCACAACAGAGCATCGACGTTGCCATGTACAATAACAGCCGCGACGATATCACCAATGCGCTGAAAACGGCGGTCGACCGGGGCGTACGCGTGCGGTATGTAGCGGCCGAGGAAACGGAAAATTACGCGCTCGAACCGCCGATCAATTTCCCCGTCGTATATGGCAATACATACGCGTTGATGCACAACAAATTTATGGTGATCGATGCCGACGTCACGGCGCAGGCCTGGGTAATGGGCGGCTCGATGAACTGGACGAACGTTAACATTACGAACGACTATAATAATACCTTATTCATTCAGGATCAATCGCTTGCGCGCGGTTACGAAATCGAATTCGAGGAAATGTGGGGTAGCCAGTCGGCAACACCCGATCTGAACGCAGGCCGTTTCGGGTCCGACAAAAGAGACAACACGCCGCATAAATACGTCATCGCCGGCATACCTGTGGAATCCTGGTTCTCGCCGTCCGACCGCACGACCAGCCATATTGTGGAAGCCCTGGAAACGGCCGATTCTGAAATCCTGTTCGCACTGCTGACGTTTACCAAAGACGAACAGGCCGACGCGATTGCCAACCGTTTTCTGGATAATGTTTCTGTACGGGGTCTGATTGAAAATACCGGCGACATCGGCTCTGAATTCAATTACCTGGCCGGCTACGGTATCGACGTGCAGCGCCACGTTTTTCCAGGCACCATGCACCACAAATACGGCATTATCGACGCCAATGCGCCGGATTCGGAACCCGTACTGGTAACGGGTTCGCACAACTGGACGTTTACGGCCGAAACGGAAAACGATGAAAACACCCTCGTTTTCCACGACGCCAACCTCGCTTTGTTGTACCGCGCCGAATTCGAACGGCGCTGGCAGGAAAACGTGACGTCGACGGAAACGGTCCATGAAATTTCGCTGGAGTTATATCCCAATCCGGCAACAACGGAATTGTGGTTAAAAAACAATGAAAAGGGTATCGTCCGGATAACCGACGTGTGGGGCAGAACGCATATTGTAAATGCGGCCGATGCCTCGGGGTTCACCCGGATTTCCGTACAACAATTACCCGCAGGCACTTATTTCGTCCTGCTTCAAACCGACCATGGCTACGCCCGACTTCCATTTCAAAAGATGTAGCATCGTTCAGGAAGGTGTGACGCACCCGGTAGGCACAGATGCGGTGCTGCTGGGCGCCTGGGCCGACATTGCCGGCGCACGGCGTATTCTGGATATTGGTACAGGCACGGGAGTGATTGCGTTGATGCTGGCGCAACGGACGGAGAACCAACGCGGTATTCAAATCGATGCCGTTGAAATCCACCCGGATTCCGCAATGTGCGCCGGCAGGAATTTCGCCGCTTCACCGTGGGCGGATCATCTGAATGTTTTTGAAACTACCATTCAAAATTTTGCCGAAATTGCTGATAATCAATATGATCTGATCATCAGCAATCCTCCTTTCTTTTCGGAAAAAACGAAAGCGCCCGACGAAACACGCAGACTTGGACGCCATACGGCCACATTGCCACCGAATGAAATGCTTGCTGCGGTGAATAAATTACTAACTCCGAACGGCCGTTTTGTAGTCGTTTTACCGGTTCAGGAAGGCTGGCGGCTGTGTGAATCTGCCGTCCCTGCGGGTTTGTATTGGACGCTGATCGCGGAAGTGCGCGGCCGCCGGGAAAAACCAGTGGAACGCCTGCTGATTGAATTTCAACGGGATCCATACCCGTTCCGAAAGGAATCCATCCTGATATATGAGGATGGACTGCGATACAGCACTCAATATCAGGAACTTACGCAGGATTTTTATCTGTAGCAATGGCCTGCTGCCAACGCCAGGCATCCGCCAATGCCAAATCCATACTCCGGGTTGCTTTCCAACCCAAATGTTGTTCTGATTTATACGCATCGGCATAAACGGCCGTTACGTCGCCTGCCCGGCGTGGACCGATTTTGTAGTTCAGCGATTGCCCCGTCACGCGTTCAAACGTTTGGATCAACTGCATGACACTGGCGCCGTGTCCGGTTCCAATATTAAAAATGTCGTAATAATTGGTAGCCTTCATTTCCAGCAGGAATTTCAAGGCGGAGACATGCGCTTCGGCCAGATCGAGCACGTGGATATAGTCGCGGACACAAGTGCCGTCGGGGGTAGGGTAGTCGTCGCCGAAAACTGTCAGCGATTCGCGTAGTCCGGCAGCCGTTTGCGTAATGAACGGAACCAGGTTATTCGGAACGCCGCGCGGCAGTTCGCCGATGGCGGCAGTTGGGTGCGCTCCAATAGGGTTAAAATAACGTAAGGCGATGATTTTCAGGGCATTACCCGCTGCTACACTATCGTAAAGAATTTCCTCGCCAATCTGTTTGGTATTTCCGTAAACCGAAGATGCCGGTTTTACGGGTGTTTCTTCCGTCACCGGAAGTGTGTCCGGTTCGCCGTATACGGTGCAGGAAGATGAGAAAATCAGGTTGGAAACGCCGCATTCCAGCATGGTTTGCAGCAGGATGATGAGTGATCCGACGTTGTTGTCGTAGTATTTCAGCGGTTGTTGCATCGACTCGCCCACGGCCTTGAATGCCGCGAAATGGATGACGCCCTCGATCTTTTCCTCATGGAAAATACGCCGCAGCGTATCCCCGTTACGGCAGTTTTCGGGATACGTTTTGGGTTTGAATCCAAGAATATGCTCCAGTCCATCGAGTACGCCCGCTTCCGAATTGGAAAAATCATCGAGAATAACCGGATTAAAACCCGCCTCTACCAGAGACACCACGGTGTGCGAACCGATAAATCCGGCGCCGCCGGTCACAAGTACATTCATAAGTAGGTGTTTCGTATTTCGTGTTTTCGTGTTTCGTGATTGGGAATAACGCGCCCAATTACGAAACATGAAATACGAAACACTAATCAAAGAGTTTGGTGTAATCGTTGTCGTCCCGCAGGATCTCTTTAGGGGGCGTATTGAGGTCGAGCGGTTTTTCGATCTCGTTTTTCCTGTCCTTTCCGGGAGTAGAAAGAAGCGGACTTTGTTTTTCCCATTGTTCCAGAAGTCGAATTCCTTCATCTTCAAAAACGCCGTTTTGCAGGTCAATAGACGCCATGAGGTTTTTGCTGGTGTCCATAAATCGCTCCATTTCACCTACTTTTTGACCTACGTCCTCGGCCAGTGCTTCGAGCGCCTGATCGTATAAAGCGCGCTGGTCGGGGTCGCCGCTGATCACGCTCATAGCAGACCGAATTGCGCTGTGACTTGCTGTTATCGCCTTGTATTCCTGTTCCTTCAGGTTCACCTGGTCTTTTGTGTCTTCAAGTACCAGTTCGGAGTTTTCATACATTTTGGTCAGTACGCGGTACAGGACTTCCATTTTCTTGTATAAAACCTCGTATTTGGCATTGGCATCCTGCAGGCGGCCGGCTTTGCGGGCAGAGAGGGCTACATTTTTTTCATCGCTTGTTTTTTTGGCCCTTTCGGCTATGGTCATATTCTTCTGAATGTCCGCATTGTTCGAGTCCATGGTACCTTTCAACTGCCGCATTTGGCCGCGCAGGGCGCCGATTTGTTTGCTCATCGAACGCAGGTTGTCTTCCAGGTCTTCTATATACGATTTCAGGATCGATATCGGATCGATTTTTACAAAAATGCCCGTAATCCACCGCATCACAGATTTGTACATGTAGAATACCAGATTGCGCATTTTGGGGTCCATCACGGTGTAAACAAGAACTCCCAAAGCGCCCAGCATGCCGGCCAGGTACAAGGTATTTTGCGCCAGCAGGATCAGTGTCGGCAACAGCGAACTCAACAGCACACCGCCTCCAATTACCGCTGCTGCCAGAAACAACAATCCGGTAATACCCTCCGGACGTTGCCAAAATGATTTTTGCTCCATGATAGTGAGATGTGAATTGTGAGTTGTGAGTGGGGAGTGGTGAATAGTGAATTGTGGGTAGGGTTAAGACGCCTTTTTACCCACAATTCACTACTCACCACTCACTATTCACAACTCACTACAAGTATTTATGCATGTTTTCCACGTCCTTGTCCATTTGCAGGAGCATGGCCTGGTGGGTAAATTCGAAAGCCGTGCGGGCTTTTTCCAGTTTTTCGGCTTCCGCTTTGACGGAGGTTTCGGCTACATCGATCTGGGTCAGGTAGGCGCCCATTTCATCCTGCAGGCGAACGATTTCGATTTTGTGCCGTTCAATCTGGTCGCGCAGGCGTTTGATTTCTTCCTGCTTGGCGGTAACCTTTACAACGTTTTGATTTTCAAGGGCTTCATCGAAACGTTCCTTTTCTTTTCCTACCAGATTTCTGTAGTATGCGGCAGTTTCTATCAGTTTTTCCTTGGTAATGCCCAGGGTGGCAGCTGTGGTAAAAGCGCTTTTATAGGCAATCGCCTCATCGAGTTGCATGCCCAGCAGGTTGTACACCGCTCTTTTGAATTCGAAATAATCAAAGCCTGGCAGATTGTTTTTTTCCAGTGCGGAGGCCAGAAATTCCAGACTGCGATCATCGAGCCCTTCAGCGGAAAACAACGACTTGGTGGTGGTCATATTCTTTTATTTATGATGGAGATAAATTTCCTGTGATTTGGAGGTGCGAAGAAGCGGGGATTTTGCCGCAGGTGTCGCAAAAAAGCGACGAACGGGCAAAATTACCGGAATAGTGTATTGGTTGGATGTCCGGCGTTGGGTTTTTCCTCATTTCCAAAACGGAATAATCAGGTGTGGAACAAAGGAATGTTTGCATAAGTGGAAAAAAAGCACGTTAATTTGTATCTCGAAACCCTCAGCAAAATGACCCCTGTAAAAATTAACGTGTTTATTTCCTGCGACAGAGCCGACAGCCCGTATCGCGACACGTTGCTCACCTGGCTATACCCGATGCGCGATGAGGTGAATCTTTGGTTTGAAAAACCGCCGCCTCCGCCACCGCCGCTGCCGCTTCCCTGGCAAATTCTCCTGTTCTGGTATTCCCCGCCGAACAGCCGCTACGAATACTACCACCGGCTTCAGAAACAAAAGGAACGGGCACATATCTATCTTTTCCTGACAAGTTATAAGTCGCTGAATAACAATAATATACAAGGCGATGTGTCGCTTGCGGTGAACCGCCGGATCGCAACGGGCGACGACCTGAATCCGCTCATTTTTCCGGTTTTGTTATCGCCCTCGCATTGGCAGCAGCAATCGGGACTTTCCGGCTTCAGACCGCTGGGATCCAAAAAAACGCTTGCTGAAACCAAACCCATCGAAGAAGGATTTCTGCAACTGACCGACCAACTGGCTAAATTCGTAAAAGTGCTGCAACGGCGTCTGACGGAAGAAAAATTTTACCAGACCCGGATCGTTACGGCCGACCCCGGTGTAGTAGCAGCCAGGAAGGACCGTGCATATCCCTACCTCGGCGACGACGATGACGCTACGGAAATGCCGGAAATTGTCAGCATGGAACTACCCGAATGGCTCGGCTGGGGCATTATTGTGCTCATTGCCGTTCTCACCTACAAAGGCTTGCAGCCGCCATTGCCGGTCACGACCAAACATTACCGTTCCTCCACGGAACGGCAAATGGAATACCGGCGGGAAAACCCGCTGGCGCCATCGGAAGAACCGATGATTTTTACGGAAGAATGATTTTGATGGGGATTTGCGAATTTGAACCGCCTTCGGCGGAGTTTTTTTATTTAACCACAAAGTTCACAAAGGTGTTGCACAAGGTTCACAAAAACCTGACGTACAACGCTTTGCGAACCTTGTGCAACACCTTTGCGAACTTTGTGGTTAAATAAAATGTGGCCGCCAGGCCATAAACGCTCCATTTAAATCCGCATCATCCTTACGATCCGCCGCCATCCGCACCAGAGTCACAATCCGCTCCTCAAATTCACGCGCACACCATTCGCAGCCGGATCTTCAAACATGGTAGTCCGGGCACTTATCGCCATTCGATCCAGATCAGTTAAGGAAGTAAAGTTGTATGTCTCTATTTCTTTTAACTCAGTCAGTATTTTCTCTCCAGGTTGCCAGTAACCTACCTTATTTCCGACAATATCTTCGATTACAGCATCCTTGATTCGCAGGGTTTCCTTTCGAAACAATTCCGTTTCCGGAAGTTTTTTCTCCAAATCAGCCAGCACTTTCAAGTGATTCCCACTGCCAAGTTGACTGGCGGACTGGTTATCGTCGAGTTGAAAGGTCCAGACCGGAAAAAACGATTCGATCTTATCGAAAGGGAACAGGGTAGTGCAGGTTTCGAAAAAAAGGTCGTCCTGTGCTCCGCTGGTCTGAGCGGCTAGTTTAAGCCAGTAATTGTAATCGGCAAATAAGTAAGGATTGCTTTGCCCCGGCACTTTTTGAGCGATAAATCCGGGCAACAGGTTGCGCATCCAGTCGTAATTCAATCGTGTGCCGGATTCACTCGTTTCGGCCCGACGGGCAAGCAGTGTCATCAGTGTATCGCGCAGTGCCATTGCCTGCCGGTAATGGGTGGCCATTTCGGCATCAGTTTGAACGGACGGTGCCTGGTCGAGCCAGGCCTTTCGAATTCCGGTTACTACCGGCCCGAAATAGCACTGGAGGCGTTTGGTTTGCAGCCATTCCGCATGACCGGCATCTTTCGGTTTCAACAGCGCCGCCAGCGTCCAGCCTTGTTGTTTGCCGGCGCGCACTTTTATCCAGGGAGATTGCAGCACATTTCCATTCCACTCGATGATCGACTCGAAAGAACCGACCTGCCCGAGGTCCGACACCTGATCGGCTTTTTTCAGGACCAGCAGTTCCTTGCCTTTCAGCCCGAATGTGTCGCGAACAGCGAGTTGTGCAGAAATAACCGATAGCGAATCACCGGATTCGGGACCGCAGGCGTGTAAAAAAAGCGTAAGCAATAAAAAAGTCAGGTAGCGCATGGTGCAAAATTCTGGAAAATGTACAAACGCCGTACCTTCCCGATACCAAACTATTCAATCTATGCCGCGTTCGCTTTTATTGCTGGTAATCGCCTTTTTATTTCCATGTTTCAATGCATCCGGTCAAATCGTCGACGATTTTTCGGATGGCGATTTCAGCCAGACCCCGGCATGGGCAGGCGATGCCGCTTCATTTGTGGTGAACGCAGCCGGCGAATTACAACTGAACGCTCCGGCTGCCGGCACTTCCATACTGGTGGTGCAGGGCAATATTCCGGATAGCGCGATCTGGAACCTTCGTTTTCGCCTGAGTTTCGCACCGTCCACCCAGAATTTATTGCGTATTTACCTCCTGGCCGACCAGCAAAATCTGTCGGCAGGCAACGGTTATTTTCTGGAGATCGGTGAAACCGGCAGCCAGGATGCCCTGCGTTTTTTCCGGCAGGATGCGGGCGTAAAAACCCTGCTGGCCACCGGACTGGCCGCTTTGGTAGCCACCAATCCAAACATTCAGTTGAGGGTTAGCAGGTCTGTTGCCGGCGACTGGTCGGTAGAAGCGGCCCCGCCTGCGGGCGCCCTGCAAACTCAGTTTACCGTTTCGGATGCCACCTATCCCGGTGGCGCAGACCTGTTTTTCGGGTTTCAATGTGTATACACGGCCAGCAATGTGGGCAATTTCTTTTTCGATAATATTTCCATTTTGCCGGATTTGCCCGACGTAACGCCGCCGGTGCTGCTTCTTGCTTCCGCTGCAAACGAAAATCAAGTGCTGGCGATTTTTGATGAAGATCTGGATCCGGTGGCGGCAAATACAACATCCAATTATTCGATTTCAGGCGGGGTGGGGGAGCCGGAGTCTGCCATTTTGCAAAGTGATAAAAAATCGGTAGTGCTGACGCTCCTGGCTCCAATTGCGACCGGGAATTATACCCTGCAAACAACAGGCATTAAAGACGTCGCGGGCAATGCTGCCGGAGTGCAAACACATGATTTTCAATATGTTAAAATAGAACAAGCCGAAGAATTCGACATTATTATCAATGAAATCATGGCCGATCCGAGTCCTTCCGTTGGGCTCCCGGAACTGGAATGGCTGGAACTCTACAACAGGTCCGGTAAAATCATTGATCTGGCTTCCCTGCGTATTTCCGAAAGTGGAGGTTCTGCCCTTGCGCTTCCTGCCTTTCTGCTGCTGCCGGGCGGCTATGCGCTTATTACTGCCGCTTCTAACGTGCCGGCCTTGCAGGCCGTTTCTGCCGAAACGGTACTTGCCGGTCCGCTGAGTTCTATCGCCCTGAACAACGAAAGCGATGTGCTCACCATCCTCAATGCCGCTTCCGGCCAAACGATCGACCGCGTATCCTACACCTCCGAATGGCATACCGATGCAGATAAACAAGACGGCGGCTGGAGCCTGGAACGCATCAATCCGGATCTGCCTTGCCTGGGACAGGAAAACTGGCAATCCTGCCCTGATTTGCCGGGTGGAACACCGGGCGGGAAAAACGCCGCGTTCGAGGCTACTTCGGATACAAAAGCCCCGCGCCTGTGGTTTGCCATCCCGGATAACAACACGGAAGTAGTGCTCACCTTTTCGGAAGGTCTGGATTATTCGAAGGCTTTAAATCCGGCTGCCTACCAGTTTGCTCCTTCGAGAAATATTCTTTCCGTGCAGCCGACCCCGGAAAGATCGCAGGTGAAATTACTGCTTTCCGAGCCTTTGCAGCCATCCGTGGTATACACGCTTTTACTTCAAAATACCATTGAGGATTGTAGTGGAAATGCCGTAGTCGTAACGGACACCATCCTGACAGGATTACCGGAAAAGCCTGGTTTTCAGGATATTATCATCAATGAAATCCTTTTTAATCCACCCACAGGCGGCTCGCGGTACGTAGAACTCCTGAACCGCAGCGGGAAAATTTTCAAATGGTCGGAATTTTTCCTCGCCAATTTCAACGGAGGCGCCGATATAGAACCGATTGTTACCGGCCAACTGGCCTTGCCCGGGAAATACCAGGTGTTCACGAGCGACCGCGATTTTGTCATTAACAATTATGATAATATTCATCCCAGAGACGTGATACGCCAAACGCTGCCGTCTTTGTCCGACGATTCGGATAACCTAACCCTGTACTGGGCGAAAAACGGCGAAACAGTGACCCTCGACTCGCTGGATTATTCGGATACCTGGCACAACGCCCTGTTTTCCAGCAGCGATCGCGACGGCGTGGCGCTGGAGCGCATCCGGGAATCGGGCGCTACCAACGACCGGGCCAACTGGACGTCTGCATCGCCACTCCTGACCGGAGCGGCCGGCTCGCCGACGCTGCCGAATTCACAACGACTTGGCGCGGCGCCTGCCACCGGTGACGACCTGGTTTCATTGTTGTCAGAACGCATTTCACCGGATGACGACGGCTACGAGGATTTTCTGGAAATCAGCTACCAATTGCCGGTAGAAGGGTATGAAGCAAACATCACCGTGTTCGATGCAGGAGGATTGCCGGTGAGAAAACTACTGAAATACAACCTGATCGGAACGGAAGGCACCTTGCGCTGGGATGGAGAATCGGATGAAGGAATTCGCGTGCGGCCGGGGATTTACGTGTTGTTCATGGAGATTTTCGGTCCATCCGGCGAGGTAAAAAATTTCAAACGAAGTATTTCGGTAGTACGCCGATTTTAATTCTGTTCGTATGTTTCGGACTTGTAAAGTGTGCATCCGTGACAGACAGCACTTTATTCGTTTTTTTTCTCCTAAATTTTTAATCGCAACATGTTTACACATCCTCTTTACCGCCTTTTCCTTCTTTTACCCTTTTTACCGGCGCCCTGCCTAAGCCAGAACAATGTTCCGCTCGAAAGCGAACTACTTTCTTTCGAGTCAACCGGCGCTGCCGAAAACAACAGGGCCATTCTTCATGTGCAAATTTTTGAAGCAGGCGCCAATGAACCCATCTTAGGCGCTACCGTTCTGCTGCGCCGCGACGTGGACAAAATGCACGGAAAAGTATCCAATGAATATGGCTCCTGCACTTTTATCGTAGCGCCCGGCGACTATGCCATGCGCGTGCAAATGACCGGGCTGAAAAGCCTGGAAAAACCCGGCCTGCTCCTGGAAGGGGGCAAAATTTATGAAATGAAACTGGTCATGGCCGCCACTGCGAAGTGAAATTCATGACCACCTGTAACCTTCGAAAAATGATGTATTACCTCAAAGCGCTTTGTTCGGTTTGCTTTTGTCTGTTGTTCAATTCCAGTCGCCTGGATAGCCAGAACTGGCATCAAAAAGTTGATTATCAAATAGATGTACGGCTGGATGACCAGACGAATTCCATACAGGCCAGGGAAAAAGTGAAATATGTCAACGCCTCGCCGGATACCCTGAAAACCATTTATTTCCGGCTGGCCTGGCATGGCAGAGCGTCGCAGGTATCATCCAGATTTACGGTATTTTCCGTTCAGCAAAACGGGGTAGCCATCGATTTTGAGATACTGGAGTCGAAACCGGACCCTGCCGTTCCGCCGCAGAGCCTGAGCCAAAACCTGCTGGCCGTCAAACTGAGCAGGCCCTTGCCGCCTGGCGATTCGGACACATACAACATTGCCTGGCAGGCCGACGTACCCGTATTCAGCGGAGGTTGCGGGCGCAACAGTCCGTCCGGTGTAGACTACACTTTCACCAACTGGTACCCGCAGGCGTGTGTGTACGACCGGCTCGGCTGGCACCTGGGCTCGCCTTTCAGTGCCGATTATTCCAGCGAATTCGGCTCTTTTAAAGTCGATATCACCATGCCGCCAAAATACATGGTGGCGGCTACAGGTATCCTGACCAACGCGGATGCAATTGGCTACGGCTTTGAAAATCAAGGTGTTGTATTGAAGCCAAATTACGGGCTCGTAACCGTCTGGAAATTCCAGGCCGAAAAAGTGCGCGATTTTGCCTGGGTTGCCGACCCGGAATTGCTGCATGAAAAAAAGCAGGTTCGCAACGGTTTGACGCTGCATGCATTTTATTTCAAAAATGAAAACCGGTTAACTGCGCTCGAATCCGCTTTGAATAACCTGGAAAAGTCTGCCCTGACGTATTCTTTTCCCCAGTTGTCTGTGGTGCAAATGGGTGAAATGCGGGCGGAATTCCCGATGTTGATTTTTGCTGCAAAAGAGGTCCCTAACCTCGCCCCTGTTATTTCATGGGATTTTCAGACTCCCGTGTTGAAAAGCACCTATTTGCTGAAACAGTTTCAGTATGCAATTGGAGAAGTGGCCTTTAAAAATGGCCTTGCTGAAATCGCTGGAAGATATCGTTACGGCTATCCTGTTTCAGAAGAATCGATCCACTCCTTTGAAAAGAGTTCGGGACTGGAACTGGACTGGATCTGGGAGCAAAATGCAAACACCCGCGCTCAAGTGGATTATGCAATTCAGTCGGTAAAAACGGAAGTTGACAACAGCATGATCGTTCTGGAACGCATCAAAGGCGCCGTTTTGCCGGTAACAATAGAGGTGATTTACGCCGATAGCACTACGCAGCAGTTATATATTCCTGTCGCATATACACAGGGCGTTTTACCGGCAGGTTTGGCGGCAACGCCTCAGCCGGTATGGCCCGCAGAGGATAAAAAGTACACCCTAAAACTAAACAAGCCATTAGAAAGTATCAAATCACTTGTAATCGATCCGCAGGAATTGAGCGGCGATGTGGACCCGGAGAACAACCGAAAGGACTTTTAAGGTGAATATCTATGTTTTGAGCGGCCTGGGTGCCGATACATTCAGTTTCTTGCTTCGAGTAATCACAGACGCTAAGTTGTCTTCCTGACGGGATCCGTCCACTCTACGCGAATTATTGTTGGGTATTTTATTCACGTAGAGTGGACGGATCCCGTCAGGAAGACAACTTAGCGTCTGTGATTTTTTAAGCGAATTAGGTAAGTTCATTATTCCAGTATGGTATCGGGAATTATGACACTCATCTTTGAAATCACTACTGCGCTTTAGTACCACTCGCCGCTGTCAGCAGCGTCACCTCAAACCACCGGTCATTGTACGATTTTCCGATGGCCAGGTCATACGTCGCACTTTTACGCACCATAATTTCTCCTTCTCCGTGTCCGTTCAGCACCGTTTCCTGTACCCTGCCGTTTACGCGGTTCAGGAAAGTGGTTTTGGTGCGTACCAGGTAAGAATACCGCCCGTTTTCAGGCAGCGTGAAGGTGATTTTTCCCGCCTGGCTACCCGATTGATCCAAAATAAACGTCCGGGTAACGCCATCGATGGTAATCCACACCTGTTCGCGTTTCTGGCTGGATGGCAACATATCGCGGAAGGTCAGAGTAAGCGGAGAAGTTGCCACGGTGGGCTTCGGGCGTGTTGTCGAGGTCGTTGGGCGCGTGGTGGAAGTGGTCGGTCGCGTGGTACCGGTCGTCGGTTTGGGCTTGGTGCTTACCACTACCGGCCGCTCCGAAGGCGCAGGGGCATTCTTCCTGGGATATACCTTCCCCATAAATGCCTTATCGGTCGGTGAAAGACTCATATTCATGCCCACTTCGAAATCGCCGACTGTCAGGGAGTTCGGAATAGGGTAGTGCATAATGGAGTACGGGTCGTAACGGGTATACTGCGTTTTATTGGTGCCATAATGGCTCAATACCTGCTGGTTGACCATTTCCTGGTCCCAGCCCTGGGTGCGCTGGTAAAAACTATACAGTTTGGGCATATCCCAGGGAATACCGCCCAGTGGGTGCTGGTGCTCGTGCAAGAGGCCCAATGAGTGCCCGAATTCGTGTAAAATCGTAGCCCTGTACTCCGATTCGGCCATTCGTTTGTTGAACCAGCCGAAATTGATCGTGGGTTTGTATTGCGGCATCCGGCTGGCGTCGGTTCCGATCAGCGACCAGGTGCCGAGTCCCGGCGTAAAACTCACCCGCAGGTCTGTTTCTCCTTTTTCAACAAACAAAAAGCGAATATTGGCCACTTCCGACCATTCCTGTGCGTATTTCTGTACACGGTTGCGCAGCGTTGCATCGCCTCCGATAAACCCGACGCGAAGTACCCGGCCGTTTTGCCAGTATTTCCCCAGTTCGGGTTTGAACGCAACGGCACGGGCGGTCATGCCGGGCGGAAGTTCCGGTTCGGTAGTTTGATCGGCATCCAGAATAATCTCGGTGCAAATGCGGTAAGAATCCTCATCCGCTTCCTGAGCACTGGAAAGAAAAGGAGCAGAAGAAAAAATTACAGATATTAAAATGAGAATCGGCTTCATATTCAGTGGTGTGTAGGTAGTATTCTCTTTGTTGAGGAGGATACCCATAAACTGAATACGCGGCTAAAAAATTATAAAAGGAAGGGTAAGGGGATCTTAAAGTTTTGCTAAAGTGCGGATTACAGTTTAAATATTAAAGGGCTTGCAGTTTTAAGATTCATATAAATAATTGTATTTCAACTATTTATATGAATATTGAAACTGCAAGCCCTTTATACTCGAAATAATCCAGCCGTTTACCGCACAACCGTCACATCACCCGTCAATATCGCGGTAGTTCCGTCAGACATCACCACGTCTACAATATAAATGTAAACGCCCGGCATCACGTCCTTGCCGCGTGCACGGCCGCGCCAGCCGATGGAAGGATCATTTTTCGGAACATCCAGTCCTTCGTACAGCAATTCACCCCAGCGATCGTAAATACGCAGCGAACGAATAGCATCCAGTTCCGGGCCGCCATACACCGTAAACGCATCGTTTTCAGCGGATCCAGGCTTGATGACGTTCGGAATAAATATCCTGTTATCGCGGCGAACCGTCAGCAACATTTCGTCGCGGGCAATACATCCGAACGTATCCTGAACAGTGAGCGAATATACCTGTGAATGGATCGGTCGCACATAGGTGATCAAGGAATCCGGGTTACTCAGATAGGCCAGAGGCGACCACATAAAGGTGTCGATACCCGTCGCATTGGTCAATCCTTCCAGCACAGTGCTGTCGCCGAGCGCGATTTCCTGGTCAGGGCCGACATTGACAATCAGTTCTGCCGGAGCCGGCACATCTACTTCGTCTTCGGTAGAACAGCCGTTCGCATCTTCTATTTCCAGTCCGTAGGTGCCGCTTCCCAACTGGGTAAAATTAACCGGGAACGTATCGGGCATAACACTGACGGAGTTGAGCGTCACGGAGTACGGCTCCGAGCCGCCGGTTATCGCCCGGATGATGACCGTACCGTTATTTTCGCCGAAACAACGTGGCACAACCGTTGCAAAATCGACTGTAATCGCCGGCGGGGCAGTCAACGTAAAGGAGGCGCTGTCACGGCAGCCCGTCTGGTCTGTCAGCACCACACTGTAATCGCCTGCCCCCAGGCCGGACAGTTGTAATCCGGTAGCGCCTGTGTTCCACAATGCTGTGATCGGCGGTGTTCCACCATTCGGAACGATCGATACGGAACCATCGGTTGATTCTGCACAACTGACGTTGAAGCCGTTGTAATCGGAAACGGTGGATGAACCCGTCAGCGTCGTCACTGTAACAGTTGCGCCCGGCCCGAAGGTGGCGGGGCAGGTGTTGCCGGCAGCGGATGCTGCGGTAACGGTGTAAGTTGTGGTGGCTGTCGGGCTGACGTCAAATTGAGCGCCATTGCCGATATTACTCAACTGAATGGGTGCAGGGCCGCCGCCTATGGTAACGTTGTAGTTGGTAGCGCCCGTCAGTGTCAGCGTCAGTGTAGTTGAATTTCCGGTACAAATGGTTACGTCGCTGTTGACGGTTGCCGTAATGGACGGCCGAACGACCACCTTTGCCTGGCCGCTAACCGTTCCCGGACAGAAAGCATCCGAAACGGATACCAGGGTAAAGGTTTGTATAGCCTGTACGTTGTTGGTGTTGATGTTGAACGTATTGCCGGGCGCTGTGAGTTGCGGCTGGTTGGCATTGTTCACCGCGTAAATAAACTGGAACGGCGAACTTCCGGTAAAGGCAATCTGGAAGGCGGCGTTTCCACCCGGACAAACGGTATCCGTGCCCATCAATGTTGCGGATGGTGCATCGTGGAAAACAACCGGCGTTCCGTTTGAAATATCCAAACACGGATCGTTCACATCCACCCCGCCGTTATTCGGCAGTCCGTTACCGGCTACAGCAGCGACAAAATAGGTCGTGCCGGCCGTCATACCGGCCGTCATGCCGAATTGTGGTGTATTTGCGGTTGCCAGTATTCCTTGCGGCAACATGGTAACATCCTGATAAAGAATGTATTGCAACACATCGTTTGCATCCAGGTTCGTGCCCGTGGCAGCCGTTACGCTTGCCTGTCCGGGCAAACAAACATTCACCTGGGCGGCAGGCATTACCCCCGCATCCGTCGTGCAAACGCAGGTGGCTGTTCCGGTAATGGTGGTCGAACAACCTTCCGCATTGGTAATAGTGACACTGTAAGCGCCGGAAGGAATCGGATCTGAAACGAACGTCGTATCCGTCAGAGTGCCCGTTACGCCTGTTATGGTATACGTAGAATTCGGTGCTGCGCCATTGCCGATATCGAACGTCAGGGTGTACGTTTCCGTAGCAAAATCGCAGGATGTTTGTATGCCCAGTGCCTGTGGCGCGGGGGCGATGGTCACGGTGGCCGAACCGCTCACGGTGCCTGTACATCCGCCTTGTCCCGTTACGCCCGTCAACACATAGGAGGTGGTGATACTCGGGTTGGATGGTATGAGCGGGAACGGGTTGGAAGTCGTGGAAACGGTATTCGCTACGCCGTTGGCAGTGTAGTTCAAGGTGTAAAAGCCCTGACCGGTAAAATCGACATTCAGGGAAAACGCCTGTCCCTGGCAAATTGTAGTGTCGCCCGACAGGGAGGCCGTTACCGGTACGCGCCAGGTAACAGGCGGTCCGGGAGTAAAGGAAATACAGGGATCGGCAGGATCAATTCCCGTGCCTTGCGGATTACCCGCCACAGCATACACCGTATAGGCAGTTCCGGCAGTCATGGTGGTGCTGTTGAAACTAAAAGTCGGCGTGCTGCTGCTGTCGACTGCTGTCCAGGTTCCGGGTGTGGTGCCGCTGCTTACCAGATAGTATACCAGCACATCGCCGGTAGTCAGGGTGGTTCCCGTTGGAGCGGCAAAATTAGCGGGGAATCCGTCGCACAACAGGATTGCTGTCTGGTTCATGATACCCACCTGGGTAGTACAACTACAGGGCGAGGCGCCTGCCAGCGTATCCTGTGAGCAGTTGAAGGTATCGCGTACAATGAAGTTATAACCCGTACCGAATGCAATCGGATTACTCACAAATTGTGTTCCGGTCAGGGTGCCTGCATCGCCATTGGTGAAATACGGCGCGGTACCATCCACAATATCGAAAGAAACGGTATAGGTGGCGGTGTTTTCATCACAAACAGTCTGTACATTCTGAATGGTCGGATTGGTAGGCACCGTAATATTTACCACCCCCGAAACGGTTCCGGAAGAACAGTACTGATCGCTCACGGAATCCAGTTGAATGGTAGTGCTTTGTCCGGGTACATAAACCCAGGTAAAGGAATCATCCGGAATGTTCGCAAAAGTGGTGTCGGTGCTTCCCGTTCTGGTAACAGTAAAGGAGAACGGTGCGGCTCCAGCAAAATTCACGGTAAGTTCCAGCGGGGTACCGGCGCAAACCAGCGTATCGAATGACCCAAGCGCCCCTATCAAACCGTTGAATACCACCGGAGTACCTATAGCCACGTCCACACACGGATCGTTCAGGTTAATAAGGCCGCTTCCATCCGGATTGCCCGCAATGGCGGAAACATAATAAACGGTATTGACTTGCATGCCGGGCTGGAAACCAAATACCGGCGTACTGTTCCATGCCAGAATGGTTCCGATCGGCGTCATTCCCGGCTGGTCGTGCAAAATATACAACAGGGTATCATTGGGATCCAGGGTATCGGCGGTGACGAGCGCGACGTTTACACTATCTGTATTACACACCGTTAACTGAGTCTGATCCATCACCCCGGCATTGGTAATACATGCGCAATTCGGCATGCCGGAAATGGTTGTTTGCCCGCAGTTATTGGCATCCGACAATTGGAAAGAATAATCGGTAACGTTCGGGATCGGCAGGCTGGTAAATGTGTCGTTTACGAATGCCCCGGGCACTCCGCTCACATTAAAGGGCGCGGTTCCTGAGGCAGTGAATTGAAGCACGTAGGTTTGTGTAGTCAGGTTACAACTGACATTCAGGTTTTGCACCAGGGGCGCCGTGTTGACCGTGATGACAGCCGTATCCGTCACTGGCGCCGAACACCGTGAATCGGAAACGGACACCAGCGTTACAGTAGTATTCACGGCCGGTTGAATAGCCAACTGGAAATTGGAACTTGGAATACCGCTCTGGGTCGGTTGCTGCACCCCGTTCAAAGCCCAGGTAAGCGAGTAGGGCGGCACGCCGGTGAGCGTCACAGGAATAATGAACTGACTACCTGCACAAACGCTGCCATCGGAGCCCAGTATTGCCGTTGGCAAAGGGTTGAATACCACGGGCGTTCCCTGTGAAATTTTGACGCAGATATCAGCGAAATCAACATTCCCGCTGACGTCTGGATTGCCCGCGATGGCCGAAATGTAATACGTTACACCTGCCTGCATGCCTGGCAGGAACGTAAAGGACGGTGTGGTATTCCACGCCAGAATCGTGCCGACAGGGCTGGCCGGATTGGTATGCAGGATAAACCGAAGCACGTCATTCCCGTCATTCACAAAGTTGTTATTATGCACAGCTGTTGCCGTCGCACCGACGCAGACTTCTATCGTGTCGGTCAGGTCCATGGTTCCGGGATTCGTAACACAGTTACAAGTCGAGGGGCCGCTGACAGTGATATCGCCGCAATTATTGGCATCGAAAAATGTAAAACTGTAACCCGTTGCCTGTGGTATGGGGCTACTGGTAAACTGTGTTCCCGTGAACGTACCCGGCACCGAACCGGTGGACAGTGTCAGGGGCAATGTCGCATTCAGGACATCAAATGATACGGTATAATTATTTTGCAACGCATTACAATTCAATTGCAGGTTGGTATATGACGGCGGGTAATTTACCGTAATCGTTGCCGAACCTTGCGCATTGCCGATACATCCCGGCGATTCAACACTCAGAAGCACGAAAGTGGTGGTGGTATTGGTATTTACCGGGATAAAATACGGGTCTTCAAAAGTGGTATCCGGAGGCTGCACCACACCGTCGATACTGTACACCACGATAAACGGTTGTGTCCCGGTAAAGTCGATCATTACGCTCGTATCAGCCGAGTTGCAGAACGTGTTACTGCCGGAAAGCGTAGCGGTTGGCGGCGTGAATACAAACACAATGGCTTGTCCGCTTACCGTACCTGCGCAAATTCCGTTGGTCACACTGACAAGCCGGTATATGGTCCCGTTTATCGGATTAACTGGTAAGGAAAGGGTAGGGTTGCTGGTCGTGATGGGCGGCTGGGGTATATTATTGGCAGAATACACAAAGGTGTACGGCCCCGGCCCGGTGAAGGTAAAATCGATGGTGGTACCGCTGCCGTTGGTACAAATTTGCTCGCCGCCGGAAACGAGGCCTGTTGGAGAGTTTGCGACAGTGATGATCGCATTGCCGGAAACGGTACCATTACAGCCACCCGCGCTTACACCCGTCAGCACATAGGAAGTAATGGAAACAGGCGTCACCGGAAATACAAATGGGTTATTTGATGTGACGATCTGCGGTTGTGCAATCCCATTGGCTGTATAATCTACGGTGTAAGGCCCGGTACCCGTGAAATTAATAGTCAGATTCGCAGGCGTGGCTGCACAAATCGTATCGGTGCCCGAAAGTACGGCGCTCGAACCGGCAGTTACTTCCACCGAATACGTGCCGCCTACCGTTCCCGGGCAACCGGGTCCAGTGAGTGTTTCCAAAACATAATCATTCATACCCAGCGGAGGCGATACCGGAATATTGTAAGTCATATTCGGCGTCGTGATGGCAGGCTGGTTAGCGCCATTGACGGAATATACAAACGTATAAGGGCCGGGGCCCATGAATTCCAAGCGCAGGGTGTCCGTTTGCCCCAGGCAGATCACGTTACCTCCGTTTTGAAGCGAACCGCTCGGACTGGCCGATACGGTAACGGAGCCCGAACCGGAAAATGTACCTACACACCCGCTGACGTCGACACTGGTCAGCACATAATTGGTTGTAAGAGGTGGCGTTACGGATAAGGTGTAGGGATTGGTAGAAGTGGTGACGGGTGGCTGCGCTACACCGTTGGCCGTATAATTAAAGGTATAAGGCCCCGTGCCGGTAAAGGTAACCGTCAGATTGGCGGGTTGCCCGTCGCAGACGTTGGCCGAACCGGATAAGGTAGCCGTTGGCGGGGAGCCCACCGTGATGACAAAACTCCCGCTTACCGTTCCGGGGCATCCTGAACCGGTCACACTCACCAGGGTATACGTATTCACCCCGCTGCTCGGGGAAGCGTTGATATTGAAAACGGAACTTGCCGTATTTATTGGAGCCTGGTTAACACCATTTATACTGTATACTACGCTAAACGGAGCCGTACCGGTCAGGATTACTTCTATCGGAAGCGATTGTCCGTTGCAGATGGTTGCGTTGCCGGGTGTAATGGCACCCGTAGGTGTGGGTTTTACGTTTACAGTAGCGGTACCCGAACCGGTACCGGTACAGCTGCTGGCCGTAACGCTGGTCAGGGTAATCACAGAAAATTCCGTAAGCGCCACCGGAAACTGGAACGGGTCGGAATTGGTCGTTATCGGCGCCTGATCTGTTCCGTTGATGGCTATCACAAAAGTGTAAGGGGCGGTACCGCCGGAAAAATTGACGGATAAAGTAGCGTTTGCACCTTCACAGATATTATTGCTGCCCACAAGGCTTAATACGCCGGTGGGTGCAGGGCTGACGTTTTGAACCACAGATGTGTTGGCGCCGTTGCAATTGGCATCCATCAAGCCCTGTAAATTGTAGGTGGTATTCCCGGTGGGATTTACCTGAATCTGAAACGGGCTGGCATTTGCCGTAAAACTACCTACGGGCGTGACGCCTGCCAGCAGGTTAAAATTCCAGGGGCCGGTTCCTGTGAACGTGACGTTCAGGGTAGCCTGTGCGCCCGAACATACCGGCGTGGTAGGACTAAAAACGGCCGTCGGTGCAGGTGAAACGGTTATAGTGGTCATGGCAGGCGGCCCTGCACATGCGCCGGTGGGGGTAAACGTGAGGTTTACCACACCATTTTGTAAAGAAGGATTGAAGTTTGTACCTGTAACGCCTGGGCCTGACCAGGTTCCGGTGGGTACCAATGGATCGCGAAGTGCATTCAAACTGAAAATACCGGAATTGGTACACAAATCCGCCGTACCCAGCACGGGTGTTTGTCCCGGATTAACGGTTACGGTAAATGTTACCGGATCGCCCGGACAACCCGCCGAAGTAGGCGTTACGGTAATCGTTCCCACACGGGGCGTGGTGACACCGGCAGGCGTGGCGAAAGTGCCGATATTGCCATTGCCGGAAGCAGCCAAGCCGATACCAGACGCGCCGGGGTTATCGTTGGTCCAGGAGTAAGTCGGCGCAGGCATTCCGGTGCCGGTGAAAGCCGGAACCGTTGCGTTTTGACCACTGCAAACCGTGATATCGGCAGGCGGATTGACGGTGGGTTTCTGAATGCCGCTTACCCGCACATTGTCCCAGAAGTAAAACTCGTCATTGGCTTTGTTGGCGCCCCAGATGCGGATCTGCACCGTCGTACCACTCAAACCGTTGATGGATGCCGTGCCTGCACCGCCCGGGTCGCCGGAAGCGCCGCCAATAGCCAGGCCTGGCATCGATTGGTCTACGCCACTACCGCAGACGTAATAGAACTGCGTGTATGGACCGCCGTCGATGCTGTATTCAAATATCAATTGATCGTGTCCATTGTCGGCGGGTGTTCCCGTACAAGCGCCTGGAGTAGGCGGTGCGGCAGGAAAATCGCATTCCATTGGACCGGAAGCGCCCCAGTTGGCAAACAGGGTCACATTGCAATAGTTATCAATGTTAATCGGATTGGTCTCCCAGAAACCGTTGTTGTCGCCGCCGTCGTTCGGATTGGCAGAACAGCAGTTACCTTCCACGTCGTTGATACGGAAAGCAGGGTAGGTGATACCCGCAGGCGCTACCGGCGGACCGGCCGCTACAGTGGCCGCACCGAAATTATTGCCGCAATTGATAAAGTTGGCAGACCAGCCCTGGTTGGCGCCGCTGAAATTTTCCTGCCAGATGGTAACCTGGGACCAGGCAAATTGCGCGCAAAACAAGAATATCAGGGTAAGGATGATGGGAGTAAAACGTACGAACATGCGGGGGGATGAATCAGCAGATGTGGTAGTGAGAGACTGCATAATGGTTGTAAACGGCTCGAGTTGTATGAACAGGGGCGCTAAGGTAGCGTGAAATGCTTCAAAACAAGTTACGTGCTTGCGTTAAGGCTTCTTTACTTCATCATTTTTTATCAATTTTATCACTCATATGTCATTTAGGGGAATTGTCCGGAAAGTTTGTCTCAAAAGTTGTTTCCCCGATATGCAGCCCATCGTTTTACCTTTGGGTCATGAATTACAAGGATCTCGTTTCACGCCTTTCCGAACGGCAGGTCAGACTGGTGGCCGTTTCAAAAACGCAGCCGCCGGAACGCCTCCTGGAGTTGTACCAGGCAGGACAACGCATTTTTGGAGAAAACCGCGTACAGGAGATGCTCGAAAAGCGTATTGCGCTGCCTGACGACATTCAATGGCATTTGATTGGCCACTTGCAGACAAACAAGGTAAAAGCCGTTGCGGAGTTTGTTCAGATGATCCATTCTGTCGACAGCCTGCGGCTGCTGGCAGAAATTGACCGGCAGGCGGAGAAAGCGGGCCGCATCATCGATTGTCTGCTGCAATTCCACATCGCCGGCGAAGAAACCAA
>JAKQJD010000342.1 GCA_029561355.1 Bacteroidota bacterium
TACGCGGCCCGCTACGGCGACCGGCATTTCAAACTGGTGCAGGCGCAAGGCAAGCAAAACATCGCCATCGGACGCAACCTGGGCGCAGCAGCGGCTACCGGCGACATCCTTTTTCACATGGATGCCGACGTGATTATTCCACAGCAAGAACGTTTTTTTGAAGAGGTGTTGCGCACGTTTGCCCGCCCGGATGTTGTGGCCGCCACCGTTCCGCTGCGCGTTTACCCCGAAGAAACGCGCCTGAGCGACCGCTTTTACCACGTTTTTATGAACATGGTGATACGCCTGTCTTTTCTGGCGGGCGTGTATCTGGCCAAAGGAGAATGCCAGTTGGTGCGCCGGCGGGTGTTTGAAAAAATTGGCGGTTACAACGAAAAAATTGTAGCCGGCGAAGACTGCAACCTGTTTTACCGGCTCAGCAAGGAAGGCCATATTTCCTACCTCTGGCGCCTGCGGGTACAGCACTCCCCGCGCCGGTTCCGGCAGTTCGGTTACCTCGGCATCAGCTGGATTTATTTAAGGGAAGGGCTTTCGCTGCTGTTTTTGCGGAAATCTTATGCGAAGGAATGGACGCCTGTGCGCTGAACGCATGCCTACCTGTTTTTCGCCAGGTCGTATAAATTTTGAAATAAACGCTCCAGCAGGCTGTAATCCTGCGTGTTGATAGACACGTTGGCTTTCATCAACTGGTTTTTCGGCAGTTCTTTTTTGTAGGTCGTTTCCAGGCTGGAAGGCAGTTTGATGGTCACCCGATAGTTTTCCTCCGTGGGAATGAGTGCAATGTCGGTCACTTCGCCCCGCAGCATGCCGTACTGGCCGGCGGGGTAATTTTCAATTTCGATCAATGCGGATTGTCCCGTTTTCAGGTTGCCGGAAGCCCTGACCGGCACCGAACCCGAAACGAAATAGTCCTGGCTCCCGGAATCCGGAATGACGGTAAAAAGCGGCTCGCCGGATTTTACAAACTGGTTTTCCGACCAGTTCCTTTCGAAAGAAACCACCCCGTCGATGGGCGCAACGATCTGGTGGCGGTCGTCCCATTCCCGAATTTCGCCCTGCAAGCGGTCGATCAGTTGCCGTACGGCAGCAATTCCCGAGTTGCTGCCGTTCCTGTTTTCCGCATACAGATCGGATATCTGTGTTTTGAGTTGCTGTATGCGGACGTTGTTATTAATGATGTTGCTGCGGAAGGCTTCCAGGTTTCTTTTTTCGTTGATCAGTTTGGATTCCGCCTTTTCCTTGTCGACCGGAGCCAGCACGCCGTCATTTTGCAAAGACTGATTGCGTTGAAAATCCTTTTCCGTCAGCGCCATGTCGGCTTCATAATAAGTCCCCTGTTTTCCGAGGGAGTTGTTGAGTTCGTATATCTGGACGATTTCTTTTTCCAGGGCCTCCGTTTTGACGAATACTGAATGGTCGCCCAGGAAATTTTGCAATTCCCTGAATTGCTGAACGATTTCCGTATACGTCGGCGTCAATTCGCCCAGCACGAGGTTTTCCGGAATGGAAATACGCTGGTAGCCGGCGTTTTGAGTTACGGCGTTGAACTGGTCGGCAAAAACCGTGAATTTTGCCAAATCATCCTTGTTCAAGGTAGATCTTAAAAAAACGACCGCCTGCTGCGAACTTGCCCGGGATTTGTCGGGCGCCGTTATTTTTTCAATAATGCCGTCCATTTTCGCAGATACAACAATGGGTTGCCGCGCCGACACCACATGGCCCTGCATGCGCATTTTGTCGGGATATTTTACAAATGCGGCAATGCCGAGGCATACCAGCAAAAACAGCGTACTGATGGAAATGCCCCAATGCAGGATCCAGCCCGGCGGCTTGCCGAAGATGTGCTCGATGGCCAGGTGTTCTTCTTGTTGATAGATCGTTTCAGGCATCTTGCGTGGATAGTTTTGGTTTTACACCGTTCACGGAAAAATCGGTTCTGTCGAGTTCCAACTGGTTTTGCACAAGACTGTAATAAATCCCGCCCAACGCGACCAGGCTCTGGTGCGTGCCGGTTTCGGCTACCTCGCCGTTGTTGAGCACGATGATCTGATCGGCATTTTTAACGGTGCTGAGCCGGTGGGCAACCACGACGACCGTTTTGCGTTCAAAAAACCGGTTCAGGTTTTCCATGATGATTTTTTCATTGGTGGCATCGAGGGCGTTGGTAGCTTCGTCGAAAAACAGGAATTCGGGGTTTTTATAGACGGCGCGGGCAATCAGCAGCCGCTGCCGCTGCCCCTGCGACAGGCCGATACCTTTGGTGCCGATCATGGTGTTGTACGACAAGGGCAGGGAGTACACGAAATCGGCGATGTTGGCGATGTGCATAGCCTTGTCCAGTTTTTGAAAATTGATCACCTCGTCGCTTTCGGCAATATTGGCGCCGATGGTGTCCGAAAAAATATACCCGTCCTGCATAACGGTGCCGCAGCGGCTTCTCCAGAAGGTTTTGTCGATGGCGGGCAGGGGCGTGTTGCCGACCAGGATTTTTCCTTTCACGGGCGCATAAAACCCGAGCAGCAATTTCAGAAGGGTGGTTTTTCCACTTCCGCTCAGGCCTACAATGGCCGTCACCTGACCTTTTGGAATCGTGAGGCTCACTTTTTTCAGCACCTTGGGCGCAATGGGCGAATAGGCGTACGTCAGGTTTTCGATCCGGATGTCGGCCTGTGCCGGCAGCGCCCTGATGGTGTGCACGCCGGGTTTTTCCTCGGGCTCCACGTCCACGATTTCGGCCATTCTGTTGAGACTCAGTTTGGCGTCCTGTGCGGCGCGCAGAAACTGGACGAACTGGTCGAAAGGCGCGTTGAGTTGCCCGGCCACATACTGTATCGCCACCAGGGTGCCGAGTGTGATACTGCCGTCGATGACCAGCCGGGCCGCCAGGAAAGATATGATGATGTCTTTCAGCCGGTTGAGGAACAGGGCGCCGAAATCCTGGTACTGGCGCAGGGCCAGCGACCTGGACTGGATTCGGAACAGGACAGCCTGGATATCGATCCATTTCCAGCGGCGTTTTCTTTCGCTGCCCTGCAGTTTGATTTCCTGCATGCCGTTCAGCATTTCGAACAAAGTATGCTGGTTGTCGGACGTTTGCTGAAATGCCAGGTAATCGATGCGTGCGCGTTGTTTCATAAACAGGACCACCCAGGCAACATACAGGCTTGAAAACAGCAGAAAAACGGTGAAAATCAACGGATTGTAAAACCAGAGTATGGCGCTGAAAACGAGCAGGGTGAGAAATGAAAAAAAGATATTGAGCACCGAACCCGTCAGAAATTGTTCCACCCGGTAGTTGTCGTTGATGCGCTGTATCAGGTCGCCCACGTTTTTGCTGTCAAAAAAACCGAGCGGCAGTTTCATGAGCCGGTACAAAAAATCGGAGATCAGATTGACGTTGATCCGCTTGCCGATCTGTAGCAGCAGCCACGACTGGATGAACTGCACGAAGGTCTGGCTCGTGAACAACACCAGTTGCGCGATCAGGATCAGCCAGACAAAATTCAGGTTCTGGTTCTGTACCCCGACGTCGATGAGCGACTGTGTCAGAAACGGCATCATCACCTGGAACAGCAGTCCCGCCAGAATACCGATGGTGAACTGCACCAGCATTCTCCTGTATGGCTTGAGGTAGTCGATCAGCGACGACCAGGTGTTGGTTTTTTGCTCCTCAAGTCCCGACTGGTAAAACTCCGGCGCGGGATCCAGACCGAGTACGATACCTTTTTGCCCGTCGGTACACCACGATGCCTCGAACTGCTGCCGGGTAAGTTTCATCTTGCCATGCCCCGGGTCGGCAATCCAGATATGGGGGCCGCGAATCTTCTCTACCACGACAAAATGCTGCTGCCTCCAGAAGGCGATACAGGGCAGTGGAAAATTGACCAGCCCCTCACTGTCTTCCGATTTGGCGTAACTGATCCGGACGGCGATACTTCGTATCCCGATCAATTCGGCTGCATTGGCGATGCCTTTCAGGGAAACGCCCTCCTTGGAAATATGGCACATTTCGCGCAGTTTTTGCAGTGAAACGTGCCCGCCATACCAGTCAGAGATCATTTTCAGACAAGTCGGGCCACAGTCCGCGCTATCTAACTGGCGTATGAATTTCAGGTTTTTCATGCTTCGGAATACTGGAGGGTTGGTGAGGCGGAATACGTTTCCATTGCTTTCTTTTTCAAAGGGTTGCTGCTCCATTCTTCCCACTCGCACGAATAGGGGTCGTAGCCGCATTTCAGCGGCGCGGCATGCAGGTCGCCGGGGTATTCCGTGTATGCCCGGCAATCGGTGCAGATGTACCGGAACTCGCAGTCCCTGCATTTCCTGATTTCATCTTTGCGGATATGCCAGTATTGCCGGAACGCTTCATTTCCCGCCACGTCTTCCAGTTTCGTATCGGAAAGATGCCCGAAATGCTGTTTCATGCTCGGGCAGTTTTTGATAAATCCGTTGCGGTCGATACTGATTTTCCGGTTGAGGCAGGTGTTGAAATGTTGCGCTTCGGTGTAGGTTTCTATGTTGACGGAAAAGTAATTGGGGTGAATAATGCCGCAGTGCATTTCGCTTTCGAGGCGCTCCGAAACAGTGAGGATTTTGCCCACGCCGAATCCGCCTTCGTCGTACAGTACCCCGTCGTACGCGTAATTGTGCAAAATGAAATGGTTGATTTTCCGGTTGTTTTCAACCAGACTAATCAATTCCGAAACCTCCAGGCCTTCGGAAGGCGCCAGGATGTCGATGGAAATAACGTGGCTGTTGTTGACCAGACCGACCATTTTTTTCAATTGCGGCATCCGGACTTTTTCATAAAACCGGAACTGGATGTACCGGCAGTTCAGGTTTTTCAGGGACGCGAGCACCGATGCCAGATCGAGTTCGTAGGCATCGCTCACGTCGATGATCATATTGGAAATGTGCGCAGGGAAATCCCATTCGGTGGACACTGGCGGAAAATGGCTGCATTCTTTCAGCGAACCGGCATAAAACGCCAGTTCGTTCCGGATCAAGAAATTTTCATATTCGTCCAGAATAGCGCAGCTGTGTGCGTCCAGGCTTTTTTTGATTTTTCCGGTGTCGACAAACCTGGATTCGGCAAACATGCCCGCCAGCGAATTGGGCACGAGGTGGTATTCATTGCGCTGAATATCACAGATGGTAGACCGGCTGATGCCGCCGACGATCATACAGTTGGAATGCAAACACAGATACCTAGCCATGGGAATGCAGTTTTTCCAGGTTGATGATTTTGGAAACGGGTTTGTAAAATGGCGTACAGAACTGGCCGGCGGTGCGAAAATGCCCGAACTCGACTCCGGCGCTTTCCGGCGCTTTTTCCTGAACGGCAATTTCCCAGCCGGCGGCTACCACCGGATAATTCCCGGGATTTTCCCTGATTCGTTGTTTGATTTCCGAAATGATCTGTTCCATAAATGCTACTTGAGTAAATGCGTGGCGATTAATTTTTCGAGGAAATAATTGCAGTTTCTGCTCACCCACTGGAACTGGCCGATGGGATTTACTTCCAGAAAAAAGTATTTGTTGTCGGGTGTCAGAATAAGGTCGAAGGAACCGCTGCTCATTTCCAGGCGGGTCATCAGTTTTTGCAGTTTATTCCGGAGCGACACCGGCAAGGTGTAGGGCACCACCCTGTTGGGTTTTTGGTGGTCGTAGTTCCTGAAATCGATTTGCGTTTTGGGGTTCGACTGGCTGAAAATGGCCATGCTGTAAAACTGGCCGCCCAGGTAAAAACTTCGTATTTCGATCTTTTTGGGGATGTATTTCTGGAAAAGGCAGGCGATAAATGTTTCCGGCAATTCGTCGACGTTCGCCCGGGTGATGAGTTCGGTGGGCCCCGAAAAACGAATAGAGGCGCTTCCGACGGTCGTATTGATGAAGGGGTTTTTGGCAGGTTTGCAGATGATGGAACCGTGTTGTTCCAGAAACTTTTTTACGTCGCCCAGATTGTCCGTAATGAGTGTATCGGGAATGGAAATAGACAGCCCGACGCAGGCGTGCAGCATATCCAGTTTTTCTATTTCGTTGTCGCTGAACTTGTTGATGCCGTTTGAATGGATGTTTCCATTGATGAATTTGAGCAGGGGTGTGAGGTATTCACCGGCAATTTTGTGTTCTACGCCGTTCAAAAAATGCTTGTCGTCAGCGGAGCGGAACACGAAACGGCCCCTTCTGTACCAGTAGGCGCGGTTATAGGTTTCGGCGGTTTCATTGAGGGCTATTTTCAGGCTTTCGCGGTTGGATAATTCAATTTTGATCTTTCGGATTTCGCAGGTATCGAAATACTTGTTTACGATCGCGTCGGGCGCCAGGTAATGAAGCCAGCTCAATACGTCGTCGGTACTTCTGTCGGTGCTTTCGGATTGAATGGTAATGTTTTTCATATCTCGCGGTGTTTTGCAATTACGTGCATCCCCAAAAGCCGTAAAACAATTTGAACCCGGATTCCTGCTCGTATTTTTTCTTCGCCTTCTGAACGCGGAGCGGCCCGAGGAACCACTGTGCCCTTAAAGCATCCGCCTGCTCTTCGGTGCATTGCAAAGTGGAGTAGTTGCAGAACTGGTTGAGGTAAAACAAGCCTTTCGAGGCATTCGGAATGGCACAGGAGTAGTGTTTGGAGTTGACGTTTCTGAACATGTTGTCGTACAGCAGGCCGGCTTCTCCAGGGTGTATTTCGCCTTTCAGCACGAGTTTTTTCAGCAGGCTGTCCATTTGCGGAAACGTGCACTGGTCGTGCACCATGAGTATGATGATGTAGGCGGACGACAATGAAACCTGCTCGGCGGAGTAATAATCGAGCCGGTTGCTGAATTTTAGTTTCCGGGTGTCGATATCCAGTTGCGGGCTCCCGATTTCGGCGAAAATATTCCTGTCGGAAATGCCGATGATTTTGTCTCCCGGAAAACCTTTTTCACCGATCCATCGCAGGAGTGTTTTGAGGTTGTCTTTTTTGATGGCAGTGTATTCCTGCTCACTTTTGCTTTTATCCACCTGATCCTGTATACACAGGTCGTACACCTTGAGCAGGTAATTGAAATCGATGCGTTTCAGGTATTTTTCCCTGCCTGCGGCATAAGCAGCCTGAAGATCTTTGTTGTTGTACAAATCGTTGTACACCGGACGAAACAGCGGAATCCTTTCCAGGTGTTCGGGTTTCAGCCCAAGTTCGAAACCCCTGATCAGGTATTTTTCGAATGGCTTTTTCGAAAAAAAAGCGATTTGCGCTGCATTCACCAGGTCTTTTACAAAAACAAAGTCGAACGCGCCGAACGCGTTGTCGTAATAGGCAAGGCAGCTGTCTGACTGATTTTCAATGAAAAAACAACGCTCGGCGTTGTTGATAGCACGGTGATAAACGCTGTAATCCATTTCCTGTCCGGAGCATACCCTTGAAAAAGAGAAAAACAAAGCCAAAATGATGAAGCATTTCATATCCGATTATTTTTGGTGGAGTCAGCGATCTTGTTCCGCAAATGTGCCTGATGTTACTGGAGGTATTCCGGCCGGCGGGAAGGTGGATAATACGGCTGGTTTATTGTGTTGTCCCGACGGCCGGAATCCCCAAAAACGGTTTGCACAAAAAAGGGCGGTCTTAAAAGGAGGGTCAGGCGGAATGCCTGACCCTCTTATTATATTAGCAACTGCCACGGTTGTAGTCGACACCGGTGCCGTTGATCGTGTGCGAGCCATCGCTGGTTGCAGTATCAAGGCAATCGGAGCCCGATGTGCCGTCGCTTCCACGGTAGGAAGTGCTGGTCGGTGCACCGCCAACGATTTTAAAAGAGTCCTGGATTTCGTTGGATTGGAAGGCAGTGAATTTGGAGCCGTTCAAAGATTCAAATTTCATTTGTATCAGATTGAAATATCATGGTTTCCTCAATTCGTCTCGAGTCTGAGGTTGCGCGTCCATGTAGTTTTTCCGAATTCCTACGTAAGATTTCAGAAAGGAAGGGATGGAATTTCCTGTACAGATAGCTAACCTATAATTTCTTTAAAATGAGCGTTCGTGCATCGGTTCACATTCATTCACCATTGGCCTTTAATCGGCCGTTTCATAAATGAGCGATTTGATGTGACAAAGATAATAGCACTTTTTTCGGCTTTTTTCGGCCATTTTATGCCTTTTTAAGCCATCTCATGCCAACCCAGTTTGTGATAGATTTCCAGTTGCTGCCGGGGCGCGATCAAACCGCGCGGTATCTGAATATCGGCCTCCTTCAGCCTGCGCTGAAAGGTGCGCAGGCTGAGGCCCATTTCTTCTGCCAGTTGTTTTTTGTTTCTGGCCTGGATTGAAAAGTTCGATTGGAGAGATTGATTGGTAGACATGATGAAGAATTTATTACTGGTTAAAAATGCGTGCTCGTTTTATGGTCTGACAAAGATGTCGGAATGGCCAAACCAGGAAAACTACATTTTTTGTAAAAATTCTTAATCTGTTTAGAGGTTTATACGGCAGTAACGCAACTGCCGAACCTGTGCAAAACATGGCTGCAAGGTGTACATGCACCTTGATTCCGGCTGAATAAAGGCATGATTTGCCCACCGCTGATAGCAGCAGGGTATTAGGAAGGACCGGAACATGACTGGGAAAGATGGCGGGGCGCGGCCGCAGGAAGTGGCAGGCAGGTTGCCTACAGTTTTTTCAGATTTTCCTGAAAAGAGCGGCGCCTGAACAAGAAATGAGAAGGTGAGAGAAGTGAGAGGGTGAGAGTCCGTAGCGTACACCGCTCCGCTCTTTATCTGCAAAGAGCGGAGCGGTGTACGCTACGGACTCTCACCCTCTCACCCTCTCACTTCTCTCACCTCTCACCTCTCACTTCTTTTTCAGCAGCGGTGTCAGATACAAAATCGACTGCGGCACCTGCTCCACCGAGTGCGAAGACTCATCTTCAATAAAATAGTATTTCACGCCGATCTTTTTGGCTTCCATGAAAATGCCGGGCAGGTCGAGGCTGCCGGTTCCGGCAACAACATTCCATTCCACGTCGCTCTGGCCGTTTTGGTTGCCGGGTACACCTTTCTTCTGGTCCTTGACGTGGAGGGCTTTCCAGCGTTTCGGGTATTTACGCAGCCAGGTTACCGGGTCTTGGCCGGGGTTTTTGATCCAGTAAATGTCCATTTCGAAATTGACGTACTTCTTGTTGGTGTTTTTCACCAGGTAGTCGAACAGCAGCGTGTTTTCCAGGTAAGGCCGGAATTCGTAGCCGTGCGGGTGATAGAGCAGTTTGAGGCCTTTCTTTTTCAGGGCTTTGCCCGATTTATTGAACACGTCGGCCGCTTTTTTAATGTCGGCAAAGGTGAATTCCGTGCCGTTGTGCGGGATCCACGGGCACATAACGAATTCTGCGCCGAGGGTTTTGGCATTCATGGCGATGGTGTCCCATTTTTCAGGTTTGGCCAGGTCGTCGAAATTAACGCCCATGCTCACGGCTTTCAGGCCGGCTGCATCGAGCATTTTTCGGGTTTCTTCGGCCGTCATGCCGGTAAATTTGCTCGTTTCCACTGTTTGAAGACCCATGTCTTTCACCATTTTAAGGGTGCCTTTCAGGTCCTTTTTCATTTCATTGCGGAAACTGTACAGTTGTACCCCGAGCGCGTCGGGTACCTGGGCGGAAAGCGAAGCGACACAAAAAAGCGCTGCCAGGAAAAGTGTGAGGTGTTTGTGCATGTTGAGTGATCTATTGTCAGTTATATGTTATCAGGCATTTTCAGTTTTGCCCGGTGAATAAGTTTGGCAATATAAACTTGTGCCTTATTTTAAACCTAATTTTATGCCCGGCTTTTTCAAAAGACCAGACATTGCCAGCCTGATAACCAATAACTGATAACATGATTCGGTTTATTCTCAACCAACAGTCCGTTGCCAC
>JAKQJD010000343.1 GCA_029561355.1 Bacteroidota bacterium
GTTTAGTCGTTTGGCGTTTAGTAAGGACTTTACCATTATCACGTTCTCTTTTCTCTCTTTCAATCTCTTTTGAACTCTTTAGCGCAGCCCGCAGGGCCATTTTAACTATACTGCTACCGGCGCCTTAATCCCCGGGTGTGACTGATAATTTTCCAGTGTGAAATCGTCAAAATGAAAACCGAAGATATCCTTTACCGCCGGGTTGATCTTCATTTGTGGCAAGGGATAGGGTGTCCGGCTTAATTGCAGATTCACTTGTTCCATATGGTTATTGTAAATATGGACATCCCCGAATGTGTGAACAAAATCACCTGGTTGAAGGTCACAAACCTGGGCCACCATCATGGTCAGTAAAGCATAGGAAGCTATATTAAAAGGAACGCCCAGGAAAACATCCGCGCTGCGCTGGTACAACTGGCACGACAATTTTCCGTCGGCTACATAGAACTGGAACAGGCAGTGGCAGGGCGCCAGCGCCATGTCGGGCAGGTCGGCCGGGTTCCAGGCCGATACGATGATGCGGCGGCTATCCGGATTTTTTTTGAGCGTTTGCACCACTTCCGCGATCTGGTCGATGGTGCGGCCGTCGGGAGCTGCCCAGGAGCGCCATTGTTTGCCGTACACGGGCCCCAGGTTGCCGTCGGCACCGGCCCATTCATCCCAGATGGACACACCGTTTTCTTTTAGATAGGCAATATTGGTATCGCCCTGCAAAAACCAGATCAACTCGTGGATGATGCTTTTCAGGTGCACCTTTTTGGTCGTCACCAGCGGAAACCCTTCGTTGAGGTCGAAACGCATCTGGTATCCGAACACACTGATGGTACCCGTACCCGTGCGGTCGCTTTTGCGGGTGCCGTGCTGGAGAATGTGGCGGAGGAGGTCGTGGTAAACCTGCATTTTTAGAGGGTGAGAGGGTGAGAGATGTGAGAGGGCGAGAGGCGTAGATTACACCGCTTCACTCTTTTGGGCGGCAGGGCAAAAATAGGACAAAAATTTCTCTTCATCGAGCGACGCACGTAGTTCGCATAAGTGCTCACTATGATATTAAGCGAAGCGGCGTACGCTACGGACTCTCACATCTCTCACTCTCTCACACCTCTCACCCGCTATTTTGTCTAAACCTGCTTTCGTTTCCTTTAAAACGTGCATTTTTGCAGCGCTTAAAAACAATTTGGCGAAAAAATCGTCTAAGAGCATGTCTATATAACTCCTGCCCCGAATCCATATCCCGGTTTTTTATGCAATTTCTCTTTCCCGCGTTTCTTGCTGCCCTGGCCGTTCTTGCCGTTCCGATCATCGTGCACCTGTTTTATTTCCGGCGCTTCAAACGCATTTATTTTACCAATGTGCGGTTTCTGAAGGAGGTAAAAGAGGAAACGAGCAACCGGCAAAAACTCCGCAACCTGCTGGTGCTGCTCATGCGCTGCCTGGCTATTATCGCCATGGTGCTGGCTTTCGCGCAGCCGTTTATTCCGCTTTCTTCCGGGGTAAAACAAGGGGAGCGTGCTGTGAGTGTTTTTGTAGACAATTCATTCAGTATGAATGCGTTATCGAAAGAAGCGCCGCTGCTGGAACTGGCCAAACAACGTGCCCGCGACATCATTTCAGCCTACGATGTGGCCGACCGTTTCCAGGTACTGACCAACGATTTTGAAGGCCGCGACCAGCGCCTCGTCAGCAAGGAAGACGCCCTGAACCGCATTGAGGAAATACGTACAGGCCCTTCTTCCCGCGACCTGTCGAAAGTGCTCATCCGACAGCAGCAATGCCTGAATACCGGCAAACAGGAAAACAAAATCGCGTTCGTAGTCAGCGATTTCCAGACCAATATCGCCGACGTCACTAATTTCAAAGACTCGCTGATCCAGGTCAATCTCGTACCCATGCGTGCCGTACAGGAACGCAACGTTTCGGTCGACAGCGTATGGTTCGAAAGTCCGGTGCAGGTGCTCAATCAGCCGGCCAACCTGCTCGTAAAAATCAGCAACCGCAGCGACGAAGCCGCCGAAGAGGTGCGGCTCAGTCTGCGCCACGACGGACAGGCCAAGCCTGTTGGATCGCTCAGCATTCCGGCCCGGAGTACGCGGCTCGATACTGTGAGTTTCAATATCCTGCACGCGGGGTGGCACGAAGCCAAACTCTCGCTCACGGATTTTCCCGTGCAGTTCGACGACGATTATTTCATTTCCTTTTACGTAGCGGAACGCATCAACGTGCTGTCTATCAATGGTATACAGGAAAACAAATACCTGAACAACGCTTTTCTCGGCGTCAAATATTTTCATCTCGATAATGCAGATCTGCGGGCGCTGGACTATTCGAAATTTTCCAATTACCAGTTGATCGTGCTCAACGAGCCGGCGGTCATTTCCTCCGGCCTGGCCAACGAGTTGAAAACATTCGTACAAAACGGCGGAAACGTGCTGGTCTTCCCCTCCCCTACCGCCGACCTCAATTCCTACAGCACTTTCATGCAGGGTTTTAATGCCGGCAACCTGGGCGGATTCGAGCCTGTGGCCCGGCAGGCCAGCCAGATCAATACCGAAGAATTCGTTTTTCGCGATGTGTTTTTAAATAAAAGCGCCAACCTGCGCCTGCCTGCCACGCAAGGCAATTTCAAACTCGCTCCTGCGCGCGGCGAACAGATCCTGACTTACCGCGACGGCTCCGCTATGCTGGCCAAATATCCGCAGGGAGAAGGGGCACTGTTTGTATGCGCCGCGCCGCTGGCAGAACAAACCAACGATCTGGTACGCAACGGGGAGATATTTGTCCCCATGCTCTTCAAAATGGCGATTGCCGGCACCAAAGGCCGCCAGATCGCTTACACCATCGGGAAAGACGAGGTGCTGGAAGCCCGTCACCAGGTGTCCGCCTCCGGCGAAACCATTTACAAACTCAGAAAAGACGCTGAAGATCCCGCTGCGCCAACCTCCGAAGAGTTTATTCCGGAACAACGCATCTTCGGTTCCAAGGTACTGCTCACCCCCGGCACACAGGTGCACGATGCGGGCTGGTACCGGCTCGGTCTGCAGGGCGACAGCACCCTGGCAGCGTATGCATTCAACTTCGACCGGAAAGAAAGCGACCTGTCCTACAAGGATGAAACGGCGCTTTCCGAAGGGCTGCCCGGCAACATGAAAGTGTTGAGCCAGAACGCCGAAGCCAACTTTTCGCAGGTCGTCGGCGAGCAGGAACGCGGCATCGTGCTCTGGCGCTGGTGCGTTATTTTCGCCCTGCTGTTCCTGGCGCTGGAGGTGTTGTTCCTGCGTTTGTGGAAGGTGTGATTTTTTGGCAGTGTTATTGCCGGGAGAGGTTGATAGGTGCATAGGTTTATAAGGGTTTAGGAGTTTATGGGTTTATAAAAGTTTATGGGTTTATAAAAGTTTATGGGTTTATGGGTTTATGGTTTAACCCTTGGCTTGGAATTTAAACCATAAACCTATAAACCCATAAACCCATAAACTCTTATAAACCCATAAACCTATCACCCCCTATAAACCCATCAACAACCCAGGCATCTACAATATCATTCCGAATGAAGAAAACGATACTCTTGCTCTTCTTTCTGTCGCAAATGCTGGGCGTACATGCGCAGTCGGCCAAAATCCAGGCGCTGGAAGACCAGTTGCGACCTGCATTTGGTCCCGGGCGCGTTTCGCTGTACATCGCCCTGTCGGATGCGTGTATAGAAGAGGGCCAGTTTGACAAAGCGGCCGACTGGGCAGAAGAAGGCGCCGATTTTGCCAGGAAAATAAAACAATCCGACCTGCGGGCCGTCGCCCTCAACCGGCAGGGTAAAGCCATGATGCTCGGCGGAAAACGCAAGGCTGCCGGCAGGTTCGAAGCGAGCCTCGATATCCTGCGGGAAAACGGCAATACCAATAAAACGCTGGTGCTCGACAATTTGCATAACCTGCGCAGGCTTTCAGAACGCTCCGGGAAAGCGAAAGATATTGCCTTGATCGACGATCAGATTGCCGTGCTCGAAGGCCGGGCGCCGGGCGCATCTTCCGACGTACCGGTAACCAAAAGCGAATTGCGCAACGAACTCGCCGCACTCCAGCAACAACTGGCCAACGCCGGCGACGGTTTTAAAACCGACCAGGTGAAAATGATGCAGGAGAGCAAGGAACTACAGGCACAACTCGCCGCCAAGGAAGCCGCTATGGAACAGATGTCGGAAGAACAGATGAAGTCCTCCATGCTGCTGATGCAGCAACGGCTGATGCTCGATTCACTGGTGTTCCGCGCGGGCATCGACTCCCTGGAAAAATCCAACGCCAAACTCGCACTCAGCGAAGCCAACAGCAGCCGTAAATTTTATATCGCCGCCATGGTCGCACTTTTATTGCTGGCCGGCGGCTCGCTTTTCAGTTTCGTGCGTGCCCGCACCCATGCCAAGGTGCTGGAAGAAAAAAACAAGATCATCCGCGAAGAGCAGCAACGTTCGGAAAACCTGCTGCTCAATATCCTGCCGTCGCTGGTAGCCGAAGAACTCAAAAAGAAGGGGCATACCAATGCAAGGCTGTTTGAGGACGTGAGCGTGCTGTTTGCTGATTTTGTGGGCTTCAGCAAAATTGCCGAATTGCTTGGTCCGCAGGAACTTGTGAGCGAACTCGACACCTGTTTCCGCGCATTCGATCAGATCATCGCCAATTACAATCTTGAAAAAATAAAAACCATCGGCGACTGCTACATGTGCGCCGGAGGCCTACCCAACGGCGGCGGCGCCCAATTGAGCGACATGGTGCGGGCAGCCCGCGATATGCAGAAATGGCTGCACATTTATAATACCGAACGTATTAAAACCGGCAAACCCCGCTTCGAAGCCCGCATCGGTATTCACCGCGGCCCTGTGGTAGCCGGCGTGGTGGGTTCCAAAAAATTCGCGTTCGATATCTGGGGCGATACCGTCAACATCGCCGCCCGCATCGAACAGGCTGGCGAAGGCGGCAAAATCAATATCTCCGGAGAAGCGTACGAACTCATCCGGGATTCGTTCCCCTGTACCTACCGGGGCAAAATTGCCGCTAAAAACAAGGGCGAGATCGATATGTATTTTGTGGACAATTAGGTGACGCGGATTTCGCGGATTTAAAAGCGGATTTTCGCGGATTTGATGGGTGGCAAGTTAGGCTTGATAGATTTCTCAAGCCGCTTTTCATGAAATCAAATCCGCGGAAATCCGCTTTTTTATATCCGCGAAATCAGCGTTGCAATTAAACCAATGGCCCAACAAACAGTCCCTGAAGGGAAACACATAAACTACGCCTATGTCCTCCCTTCGAGTTGTACTCCTTTGTTCTCTGCTTTCATTTTTCGGCTCCGGCCTTTTTTCCCAAAACACGCCGCTCTATTTCCCGCCGCTTGTGGGCAGCGCATGGCAGACGATTCCGCCGGCCAGCCTGGGATTTTGCCCGGAACGTATCGACAGCCTGTACCATTATCTTGAAATTACCCACACCAAGTCATTTATCCTGCTGAAAGACGGCAAGATCGTGCTGGAACACTATTTTGATGCCTTTACCCAGGATTCCTTGTGGTACTGGGCATCTGCCGGAAAAAGTCTGACCGCATTTCTCGTGGGCCAGGCCCAGGAAGAAGGGCTGCTCAACATACAGGATACCACTTCCAAATACCTGGGTACCGGCTGGACGAGTTGCACACCCGCACAGGAAGCCGCTATCACCATCCGACACCAAATCACGATGACCAGCGGACTGGACGATTCGCCTGTTACCGACGATCCCGAACCGGCCGACTGCACCGACCCTGCCTGCCTGCAATACCTGGCACCTGCGGGTACGAGATGGGCCTATCACAATGCGGTATATCACCTGGTACACGAGGTGATCGAAGAAGCCAGCGGATTGAATATCAACCAGTTTACCAAAACACGCCTGTTCGACAAAACGGGTATGAAAGGCTTCTGGATCGATCACATTATGTACGGCAAGGCACGTGATATGGCGCGATACGGGTTGCTTACGCTGGCCGGCGGCGCGTGGAACGGTGACACGCTACTGCACGATCAGAATTATTTGTACGCGATGTCGCATCCTTCGCAGACTTTAAACCCGAGTTACGGCTACCTGTGGTGGCTCAACGGGCAGTCTACGTACATGGTGCCCGGCCTTCAACTGAACATTCCCGGTCCGCTGATTCCCAACGCGCCGGCAGATATGTTTGCCGCTTTGGGCAAAAACGACCAGAAAATCCACGTGGTACCTTCCAAAGGCTGGGTGGTGGTACGCCAGGGCAACGACGCGGGTTTGCCTGGACTGGCCGGTCAGGTGCCTATCGCATTCGACAACCAGATGTGGGGCTACCTGAATACCCTGCAATGCGGCAGCGTAGCCACCTCTGAAGCGGAAGCATCTTCTTTGAAAATATGGCCGAATCCGTCGGCCGGCGACTGGCAAATAGAATTCCCCGGCGACGTGGAAGGCTGGTCGTTATATGACGCGCAAGGGCGGAACATCCAGTCTGCCGGCTCGCTTCGGATCGATGGAACGAATCTGGAGCCCGGCGTTTACACCCTGAAAGTGACGGCTGCCGGGAAGGTAACGGTGCAGAAATTAATGAAAATGAAATAAGTACTCCCAATTTTTTTGTATTCACACCCCCTACCCCTGACACAAGGTTGTCAATCCATCCTTTTATCTTTGTTTCAACCAATAAGGTCAACACAATAAAATGCAGATGGAATCCAAAGGAATGTTACGCGGCATGGCCAACGTCAGTTACTGGGCAGCAGACGTGAAGGAAGCCCGCAAATGGTACAACGAACTCTTCGGCATGGAGCCCTATTTCCAGATGCCCGACGCGGAAAACCCGGCGTATATTGAATACCGCGCCGGCGACTCGCAGCAGGAAGTGGGTATTATCAATAAAAACTATCAGCCGAAAACGGCTGCCGCCGGCCCCGGCGGGGTCATCCTGTACTGGCACGTAGACGATATCGAAAAAGCGTTCGAGCGGCTTTTGTCCATGGGAGCAACGGAATACGAGCCTGTTACCAAACGCGGCGAAGGATTTGTGACCGCATCGGTGATCGATCCTTTCGGGAATGTGCTGGGCGTGATGTACAACAGACATTACCTGGAAATGCTGTAAAGCGTATTGGGATACATTTGTGAACCAATAAAATCAATAAAAAATGAATAGTCTATCCGAACGAAAACAGCAAATTGTCGGTTTCTGGGAAATTGAAGAGGACGCCCAAAGAGACCAACTGGTGGCAGAAATCAGCGCATATGCGAATACCCAAGATCCCGATGCATTTTCAAAAGAGGTAAGAAGTCAATTTGAACAGATCAATTTTTCAGGAATCAGTGTCATTTATGAAGCCCTGACTGCCGATCCGGATAAATGGGCGCCATTTTTTAAAGAAGAATACAAAAGGGCATTCAAAACCGCCGAAACCGCTGAAAATGGCTGGGATATTCTGGAATGCCTGGAAGAAATCGGAGGCGCAAAAACGTACCCGGAGAAGGTATCCGATGATATGGTTTCGTTTTTGGCGCAGCATCTCTCCAGCAACAACGATGTGTTGAGGTATAAGGCAGTATGGCTTCTCGGTGACTGGATTGGTCCGGAAAACGTCATCCGGCACACACGGGTTGTGGCTAATCTGGAAGAAAAACTGAAAGACCCCAACTGGAAAATCAGGTATATCATCAAAGGGTTCCTCGAAGATCTGGGCAAACTTCCCCCAGGTTATCAAACCGGTTTTATAGATAAAATCAGGGCAAAAATTTCCAGTCCGTATAAATTGTAATAAAGCATTTTATGAACCTGTCGGCACACATCGCCAAACAACTCCGTGACGTCCATTTCGGCGGAAACTGGACCGCATCGAGTCTGAAAGAACATTTAACCGACATCACCTGGCAACAGGCCGTCACCCGCGTGGAATCTTTTAACACCATTGCCATCCTCGTTTTTCACACGAATTATTATGTGGAAGCCGTGCTGAAAGTGCTGCGGGGCGGTCCGCTCGATGCGAAAGACAAATTCAGTTTCGACCACCCGCCGATTCAATCGCAGGAAGACTGGGACAAGATGCTGGACAAAACCTGGTCCGATGCCGAAGCATTTGCGCAGGCCATCGAGCAATTACCGGAGGAAAAACTCTGGGAAGATTTCCATGAAAGCAAGTACGGGAATTACTACCGCAACCTGACGGGCATCGTCGAGCACCTGCATTATCACCTGGGGCAGATGGTGCTGATCAAAAAGATGGTCTTGACCAGGGAAATGGCGGGCCGTTAAACACATAAAACGAACAACCGGCTTCGGAAAATCAACAAATATTGGGGGTCTACAAATGTTGGGCTTCTCCGAAGCCGGTGGTCATCCTTGGCGTCTGTGAATGATGAATGATTTTCTACTGACGCCCCAAAAATTCATCATTCATCATTCATCATTCATCATTCATCATTCATCATTCATCATTCATCAGTATTTCAAAATCTTCCCCAACTGCTCCTTCACCCTTTCGAGCGGGAAGAAATTTTGTTCCAGCGGGATGGCGAATGGCACGGGTGTGTCGAGGCTCGCGGCACGGAGTACCGGCGCATCGAGGTATTCGAACAGATTTTCAGAGATCCAGGCGGCAATTTCGCCGCCGATACCGCCGAACAGCGTGTCTTCGTGCAGGATCAGGACGCGGTTCGTTTTTTT
>JAKQJD010000382.1 GCA_029561355.1 Bacteroidota bacterium
GGCGAAACCATCATTTGCCCGGGCTCACTCACCGCCCTCAAAGTGGAAGGCAAATACAGCACCTACCAATGGAGCACCGGCCATCAGACGCCCAATCTGACGATTTACAAGCCGGGAACGTATTCGGTAACCGTCACCACGCCGGGCGGCTGCGAACTCACCGGATCGGTTACCGTGCGCTACACGACGCACCCGTGTTTGTAATGTATGTGACCAAATTCTGTTAATATTGAACTGAAAAACGGCAAACACAGAAAAAGGACCTACTTTTATTTACTCATAATCGCCCTTTTAGGGTGTGTCCCGTTTTTGTGTCTTGTGTTCACCAAACACTAAACACAAAAAACCAAACACCCGATTTCGGCCTTTAGCCGAATAGTCCGGCGGTCCCGTTCGTAATCGAATGCCTCTTATGAAGTGTTAAAGTGATCTGTTCAAGCGCCTTGCCTGTTCACGCAAGTTGCTGTAAATGCATAATCCTACAGACTTCACCTTTATCCTGACTACCAATATGAGCGCCCGTAACACCGAACGCCGGGTTCCTGCCAATTTTCAGCCTGCCGATTTAGGCCAGGCCGCTCCTGCCGCCGATGCACGTTCCGTGCTGATCGCGCACGTCAGCAGCCCCGTGGTGGTGCACCGCGACAATACCTACGTCGTTTTTATAACCGACAATGGTCTCGCCGACGCTGTGACGGGTTACGAATGGATATTTTCCGAAAACGGCGCCGAGGTGCAGCGCGAGAACACCATACAAGGCGAATACACGTACCAGCCGCAGTCCACCGGAGCACTCACCGTCACCGTTAACTTTTCCGGAGGCGCCGGCACACTCACCATGAGCCAGGACGTGCTGGAACTCAACCCCGAACTGGAAGCAATCATTTCTGCCGCCGACAACGAAACCGGCCCCGGCATCGCCAACCCGCAGGTAGCCCGCGAACTCGTCAACGACTACAATATTTATTACCGCGGCGTACAACCTGCCGTGCCGGAAAGCGGCGACAGTTTTTTCAAACTGCTCTTCGATCAGGTGTACGACGGCGTGCTGCAACGCAGCAACGCACACCGTGCCCGGCAGATCGAACAACTGGCGGCTATCCTCAACGGCGCCGACCCCAACCTCGACGTACGGGCCAATGAAGCCGCCGGCGTGTGCGGCATTCGGCCGGTGCTGCTGGCGATGTCTTTACCGAGGACCAGCGGCGGGACCGACCCATATTTACCCTGGACGGAAATTCCCGAAAACGGCACCGCCCGCGTGGTGCCGCTGCAAAACCTGTTGCAGGCATTCAACGGCCTGAGCCCCGACGACAAGATCGATCTGTTCAACTTGCTGCGTTTTCCGAAAAGCAATATCACCGTGTGCGGGAAAATTCTGGAAACCCTGCGCGACCGGTATTTTCCCGGAACTTCCTTTTCTGACGTTTTGACCGGTTTTAATGGCGTTCGGCTGGAATCGATCGTGAAACATTTCCGGCAGGGGCCGGTGTTGCGAAACCCGTGACG
>JAKQJD010000390.1 GCA_029561355.1 Bacteroidota bacterium
GAGTTGAGTGCTGTTGTCATTCCTGACGGAACAAAGGTGAATGAGGCGCAGCAGGCGGCGCAAGTGGGGCGGTCGATTTGTTCGACGAACGAACCGGAGTGGTCGTTTTTTCGGGATGAAAAATCGTCGATCTGCTTTTGGCCGGAATCCAGGCGACGGCTTTAAGTAGTCCTGCAAGGAACATGGCTTGCATGTTCGCCACTTGAGTGACGCAGGCAAGAAGTACAGCCATTTTACACGTTGCAGGGGTCAGTACTGCAACCTGTACAGGCGTTTTACAGACGAATTCAGGATGTGTTACAACGAACATAGGAACCAAAGCAACGAACATAGGAACCAAAGCAACGAACATAGGAACCAATGCAACGAACATAGGAACCAATGCAACGAACATAGGAACCAAAGCAACGAACATAGGAACCAAAGCAACGAACATAGGAACCAAAGCAATGAACATAGGAACCAATGCAACGAACATAGGAACCAAAGCAATGATCATAGGAACCAAAGCAATGAACATAGGAACCAAAGCAACGTGTACAGTACCTGTGCAGGGGAACATGGAACCTGCGGTGAGTAGTGCAGGACTGGTGAGACGATGGCTGAGAGAATGTTCATAGAACTGTGTCAATCAAGCATTACCACCGGCTTCGGAGAAGCCCAACATTTGTAGAAAAGATCAGTCGTTACCACCGGCTTCGGAGAAGCCCAACATTTGTAGAAGCCCAACATTTGTACGCGTCCAACATTCGTTGATGACCACATTTAAGAATCATTCAAGGCAATAGGGTTTTTTGCATTTGAAAAAACGTATAACCACTTAATTCCCCAAAATACCCGGTGTATACAAATGTTGGGCTTCTCCGAAGCCGGTGGTTAATGCTTGATTGACACAGTTCTATGAACACTCCCATGGCTGACGGAAAATTTAACGCAGCGAATTACAATAAGTAAATCCGCTGCGTTTTCCCAGTGCATTATGCACTTTACTGTTCGGTCAACCCTTGATGATCGAAATACTCACCCATACCCAAGTCGCACTTCGAGCCTTTTCTACCGCACCTTCCAGCACTCCTAACAACATCTGCTCCCTTTTATAATTCGGATAATCAGCAATTCTTCCATGCGCTTTCTCCACAACAGGGCTTAACCAGGGCAGATGGGATTTTCACCTCCGAAAGTCCGTTAAAAACGTACATTTGCACCATAAAAGACCTCCAGTTGGAAATAAAACGCATAAATCTTCTGTCGCCATGAAGGCTTCTTTATTATTCCGGATGGGGTGGGCGCTGTTTCTGACGGCCGGCTATTCTGCCCGCGGACAGGACACGCTGCGTGTTGAATCCTTCAGACCTGTTTTGGAGCGACAATTGCCCGTCTTGAACCAATGGTTGCGCGCGAAGCATTTAGACTCATTTATTCGTTTAGATGCAGTGGATCTGGATCATGATAAGATAACGCTGGTTGGGAACGTAGCCGGTAAAACCAATTGGGACCGTTTGAATCATCAGGTAGATTCCCTGCTCGGTCGTTCGGCCGGAGAATGGTTGTTCGAAAAATTGAGTTTTTTAATGGATGATCCAGACCTTCCATTTGCCGTGGAGTCTCGGGTAAGGCTGTTTCTGAAAAGCCCGGACATTACTATAATCGTTTATCAAAATGCAGCCGGAGAAATAAAGGTCCGGGAAAATGAACACATGGGGGTGGTGGAAGGTCAGATTGCCCTGCCCCTACCGGATATGCCCGCAGGTGAAAACCATACGATATCGATCGATCAAGTTTCCGAACAGGTTTTAGAAAAGGTGAAAACAGGCCTTGATCTTTACTTCCGCAGAGAAGACAAAAAATACTTCACCTGGCTACGTGGGTACCCTGAAATAAAAAGTTTTCCTTACACATCCGGCAAATTGGTATTGAAGGTGATGAATGTAAAAGGGCTCGTACTTAAGGATGCTGTTTCATGGGAATACGTAAAAATTGACCTTCGCCTGGATTCGACCGCCAATGGGTACACCCTGCATTATTTATTGGATAGTAAATACTATGATGGCGGCATATTTACGCCTTCCGCAGAAAAAATTTACCGGCCGGTGGATGACACGGCAGTGGAAGAATACCACGACGAATTTCGATCTATTCTTTGGCAATTGTTAAAACCCTGACATGGTAGTTACGGAAAAGGAATTTCGGACACGCATCGGCAACCTCCTGTTATACTCTACCGCCGGGCTGGTGACGCTTGTAGTACTTATGACCGTTTCGGGAGGATTGGTCCGGGAACAGATTCTGGATCTGTTACTCCTGCTGGCAGCATTTAAAGGGCCTTATATCCTGGCCCTGGTTAAGTTTAATACTGCCCATAAAAAGATCGGACCCGAAGATGACCAGCCTTCCCCGATTATTAAATCTCCGTATGTACGCCTGTTTTATGGCATTATGTTGATGGAAAACGCAGCAATCGCGCTGGTTTTGCTGGCTACCTGGGCAGGCGCCGACTGGATTACGTTCGAAGCACTTACCAGTCGCTGGTTGCCGGGTATCGAAACGCTATTCGGCGTATACCTGGGCTTGTTATTGCCGGATTTGTTTCGCACTGAGGCATAATTACCACACATCGAAATCCAGTTCAATATTTTGCTGTCGCATTTCAGGCACGGCAGGTTTTTCGAGGTCTCGGATTTCGGCGTCAATCAATAATTTCTCCTGTAATATATCGCGTAAATACCGATATAACTCACTGACGGAAACGCGCTGGTTTCCGTCGGCATCCGGTGTAATAGTTCGGGTGGAAAGCGGAAACGTGCGGTTTTCAAGGGCAGCAAGCAAGGCCAGGGTCAGGTAGCTGTTGCCGGCATCGCGGGCGGAAAAGGCATCGTCCTCTTGTCCGGTTGCTGAAATGATGGTACTGCCGTTGCTTCTCCGGAAATCCAGAAAAAGGGTCTTCATTTTTTTAAAAGCCTGCAGGTCCGAATAATTTTCGCCTGCATGGCAGGCGTTGACAATTAACAGTTTTTTTTGAGCGGGTGTTTCATCCAGCAAAGCATTCAGGTCGGTGACCGACAAGCCTTCCGGATACTGATGGCCCGGCCCGCTTAAATACGTTTGAAGGTAAAACGACTGGGTTAACGCTTCCAGCGAACCGTGGCCCGACCAGAAAAACAACACGGCATCCTCGGGCTGACAGCGGCTTATACGCCGGCCAAGCGCCAGCACGGCCTCCCGCGTAGCCGCTTCGTCGAGCAGCGTATCCACGATCAGATCTTCACCGAACCGCAGGCGAAGGGCTTTGACCATCGCCCGGATATCGCTTGCGGCATTGACCAAAGAGGGGCCGGATCGGTACCGGCTCAGCCCGACGCCTGCAAAATACACTTTCGAATGTGCAGGAGCGGTGCAGTCGACTACCCAGCGTTCTTGCTGCGATTCCACGCCGGCATCATCCAACACGCTGGCTTCCACAATATTAGACCGACCGCCGAGCAGCGGAATATCATACGTTTGTAAGATGGCTTTTTTTCGGCCATTGATTCTGGAAGGAGGCAAGGGATTACCGTTTATCCAAAACCGGATTTCCGATAAAAATCGTGAACCACCGGCTTTTACCGATATACGGAGGTTTTTTTGTTCTGTTATGGATGGCAGCGGTTCGCTTAAGGCTAAAAATGGCGCCTCGCCCCAAACCGGTTGTTCTACCTGACGTATGCGCTCCCGAAGTGCCCGGTTCACCAGTTCTATTTCATGACGCGTTTGCAATGAAATCCGGCCGAATAATATGCGGTTGATTGCAGCGATCACTGTATCGGGCCTGTTGAGGTAAAGATCGAATTGTCGTAGGCTTCGCGCTTTCCCATTCTGCACCAGTGCCAGCTTCTGAAGTACGCTGGGATTCCCGGTATACAAATAATAGCCGCTTGGCAGGATCATCGCAACGTTATCCGAGCGTTCATCGGTTAACACATAAAATTCCGGTTGTAAACTTTCCAGACTCCAGAAGGTGATGTAATCTGCCTGTACTACGGCCAAGTGTTTGGAATCAGAACTGAATAAAATTTGGGATAGCGAGGAAACAGGTTGGGGAAGGCTAAATACCTGGCGACCGCTTGCAGATTCGTAAAGCGTTACCCGGGCGGAGTGCGCCTTGTCGTCGCCTAATATCCGCCGTGGACGAACTAATAAATAGCGGTCATCGGGACTAAATCTAAAATCCGCAGTACCCTCGAATGGCTTTATCGCTGTTCCGTTACCGTCTTTCAGAAAGGCAATACGATTTACGTAAGAACCGGAAATCCCACCTGTTGTTTCCTGGCTCAGGAGAACGTAGCGCCCATGCGGACTCGCTAATATGTTGCTGACATTGATACTAGGTTCCGGGCGGTCAGGCGGTGTGTAACCGCCCCGTATTTCCGGACTGAATTTTCCCACGAAACGTGGGCGTTGGTCTTCCGGTAAAAGACTGCCGTTTTTTGCAAAGTCGGAATACAATTCAACGTCAGAGTTGGCGTCATTGTAGACTCGATAGAAAAAGAAATGACTGTCAGGGAAATATTCCCGCTGAGGATCGTGAAAACCCAGCGGAATATTGACGTCATCTCCCCGTTCTATTTCTTCAGGCGAATAGAAAGGGTGTAGCCGTTTGTTGACGCCTTCGCCCAGATACCACTTGTCCTGAAGGCTGTCTACTCTTGCTATGCTGTAAATGTTACCGTGAACGTTTTGAAAACTTACATACCACACCGGCCTGTCGTGTGCCTGAAAAACCTGAACAGGCTTATGTATACCGGAGATTTTTTCGAGCGACCAAACGGTGATTTTACCGTCTTCTCCACCGGCAGCCAAGAAGCGGAAATCGGGACTGATATTGAGACAATTAAAGATTTTACTTTTCCCTTGAAAGGCACCGATCTTCCTTGGTCCGTCTTTATCGACTTTCCAGGCTTCAATGACATCAGGATGGTCGGTCGGTATTCCCAGCAATACAGTATCCTGTTCCAGAAACATCAATGGCGGCCGCAAGGAAAGCGTTTTGATATAATCGCCCTCAAACCGAAAGTTGATCATTTGCACCTGTTGCCCTTGCCCCAGGAGAAGCCAATCAGGAAGGATTAACGTGTAATCATTAACCGGGTTGTAAATTTGACCCATCGTAAAAAGCGCTAATTCTGCCAGCCAGGCGGTATCATAAACAGGCGAAGCAGCAGTAGCCTGCTGATCGTGGATCGGATAAGTATGAATCAATTTGCCGGTATGGATTTCGAATACATAGCCCAGCGCCCGCCCTTGAACGGTAAGGGTTTTATTATCCTGCGAAAAAACCGGCCGGGTCAAAAGATCGGGTAATGTATAGGACATGTCACTATTTGCCGTCGTGGCAAATGAATCTGCCGTTCCGTAAAAATCCTGCCATTGCCTCGAATCAAATTCGATATCGAGATAATGAAAATAGTCAGCATGTAGCGTCTGGATAATTTTCCGACTGGAAACCTCCCAAATCAGAACCTGACCAGCTTCGTCGGCAGTGGCGTAGTATTGACCGTCCGGGCTTTGCGAAATGTCTGTCACCTCACAGGTATGGCCGAACTGGGGCATGATGATCTGGCCGGAAAGTGCCGGCGTCGAAAGGAGAATGTAAACGAAGGCCGGAACGTTTTTCATCTTGGGCGCACGATTATTAGATTTATCGCATTTTAGATCGTTCCACAACCTGAAGCGTTTGCGTATTTACTTTAAGCAAATGGCCTTCAGAATCTATGGAAAAGACAAACCGGTTGTCAGGGCTGAATTCCAAAGCCAGGATTGGAAGACCATGTTTGGAAAATTCGCCGACAATCTTCCGGTTTATCTGGTCGGCTAACAACCAGTCTTCGGCGTCTTCTCCAAGGGATTGAATGCCTGTTTTGTCAAAAATCAAGTATTTTAAAGCGAGTGCGCCGTATTTTCCATTTATCGACAAGGCATAAGGCGCTTTGGTAAATTTCCGGTCGGGTTCCAATTCTCGAACAGTTGTCAGTAGAGCGGGATCAACTTCAAATTTCGGATCGGTCTCGGAGTAAATCGTTTCGTCGTAAGTATATCCGATCCGGACGGTACGGCCGTTGGGTTGGAATTCGGCTAAAAGCGGTTCCATATTTTTATTTTCCCAAAATACAAAGTCAAGGTTCCCGGTGGTAGCATCCCAGATCCGAACGGTGCCGTCTTGCGAACAAGTGACTGCGATACGGCCATCCGGCGACAATTTTATGGTATTTATCAGATCCGTATGGCCGACTAACTCCGTAAGCAGTCGCTTGGTTTTAACCTCCCAGATAGTAGCGGAGTAATTGCCATGGGCTATGGCCAGCAAACGTCCGTCTGCAGAAAAACCCATCGCCGTCGGCGTTCGATGGCGAATAAGCAATTCTTTTTCTTCCGTAAATCTTCTTGGTCTAAGGTAATATTTGGTATCACCCCGTATAGAGTAGGAAATAAGTTCTTTGCCCAAACGAGTGTCCCCGTGCTGAAGGCTGTACACAGGCTTCTCACGATTTGCAACATCCCAATAGAGCAAAGTACTCGTCAAATGGCAGGAAATGAATGCAGCATCATTCTTGGAAAAACGCACACTGGTCGCCGCCCCCCGATCTTCACCGAAAATCTGGGGGCTGGCTGCAGTGTCGCGCCAGAGGTAAATGCGCCCGTCGAGCCCTCCCGCAAGAAATGACGGGGTTCCTGCATCAGAAACGTATACGTCGAGCGACAGAAGCGCATTATCGGATGCGAAGAAGGTTTTTGCAGGTGTATTTTGGGAAAGGTTCCAGATTTCGAGCCAACCGTCCGTTCCAACGGTGGCAAAACGTTGTCTGTCAATAAAAGAAATGGCTGTTATGCCGCTGTTTCGGCTTTTTAGTATTCTGGGAACCGAGTTTTTTGCAGTATCGATCACAAAAATATTTGCTGAACTGTAATGCGCTGTTATTACCCGTTTGCAATCTGGCGCAAGCGCTATTGTGGAAACCGGACAATAAACTTTTCGACTGGCCAACAGGGTGTCGGCAAAAACACCTTCCGCCTCTACCTCTCCCGGTTTGAGTTTTTTTTGCCGGTAGGCTAAAACGGCAATCCTTCCATGAGATAAAGCTACAGCATAATGTTTTCCATCTGGAACTACGTGCAGTGACCGTACCGCATTGTCGAAATAGGGTACGTCATGGGCTTCCTGTGTATAAGAATCCACTTCTTCGATACCTCCATAAGGACTTGGCCGAAGAATATTTCCGTCGACTATGCCGAAATGATTCGTTACCTGGTCGTCCGAATCTGATCGGCTACACTCGAAGCCATTTGGTTTGTAATCGTCTTTCCCTTCAAATATTCCTGACAGATTCCAGATAGAAATGAGGTGATCGCCGTTCGAAGTGACAAACCCATTGGAGCCCGAACTCTGTTCCAGTAGAATTCGTCCTTCGTTATAAAGTTTGTGTACGGCTAATTTGCGGCGAACCTGAGGTAAAAGGGTATAATTCAGTTTGCTTTTTTCTGTTTTGGATTTCAGGGAGGTGCACAAGAAGAGGCCACCTGCTTCATCGCCGAAAGCTACTAGACTTTCTTTAGACAAAACTGCTCCGGCAGTCAATCGATTTTCTTTTTCTACGGACTCGCCCGGTGTGTCGAAGGTAAAAATCCCGGATTGTCCGCGAAGAGGAAAAGTAGAACAGATTATCAGGATGATGGTCCAGAATTGTTTCACAGGTAGAATGTTTGAGGTAAAATTAGTATCAAAAAATCTATTCTGTAACTGTCCCATTAAGAGCATGTTGAGATTTTACTTGTTGGGCTACAGCCAAAAAACCTCGACATATTCTAAGAGTTGCAAGTCCATTTGGAATCCATAAAAAATATAATTTATAATGCAGAAAAATGCCTCTAAAACAGAACAGGATTAACCCGTGTATGAGATTAATCCTGTTTCAACATAAAATCATGTTATTCTAATCCACCTCCACCTTCCCGCTCCCCACACCGACACCATGTTCCGTTATCTGGAAAAAATAAATCCCCGCAGGTAACACACCGCGCCGCAGAACAGCCCGGTTATCTGCCATTTCAACTGTCTGTATCAGGCGCCCGTGCAGGTCATAAAGCAGCACACGCCCTTGCGACAATTGTTTTCCTTTTACCGTCAGTACCGTTTGATCCCTGAACGGATTGGGCGCAAGCGACACCTCCACACCCGGTGTGTAAGGCGTCCAGGTTGACACCGTCAGGAAAGGATAGCCGATGGTATGGAAAGTTGTATTGGTAAAAACAGGCGCGTTGTTGTCGAAATAGATGGCCGCAGTATTCTCGATAACCGAGCCATCGGACAAGCCGGGCTTTTGCGCAATGCGGAACTGCACCATGCCATGCGAAGCCGCTTCATTGGCATTACTGTCTGGCAAGGCAATCGGGTCGAATACAAAATGTATGATGCCTCCCTCGTAAACGTCCAGCCGGTACGGGTGGCTGGCTGCGCCGACTTCCAGGCTGAGCGGATCAAGCAACGGTGAAAGCGTATCCACAATTTCTACCAGAAAAGCGGTATCAGTTCCTGTGTTTTGAAAGCGGATCTGGTATTCGATCTGCTCATTGGCACGAATGAAATGTTCATCTCCGTACCCCGTCGGCACGGCGGTTTTATCATTGGGATCCACCGACGCGGTCACTTCGAAACAATCCAGATCATAGTAGCCCTGGTTGTCATACTGCGAAAAAGCATTGATCAGACCCGGCGTATTCAGTCCGCCGCAACCTTCTACTGCCGCTACGGAAACGCTCACCTCCGGGTAATCCGGCGACTGTTGTGCCTCGATGCGCCAGGTAGAGCCATTGGCGGGCACTTTAATGGTAAGGGAATCCCCTGCATCGAGTTGGAAGGAATTATTATCGTACATGATAAAGTCCTCAACCACGATGTAACTGTACGGCGTAGTCATATCGAGCTGGCCGTGGTTCCAGATCGCCAGGCTGACGGTGTCGCCGGTACAATTGGCGGTCGTAGTGATGAATACGTTTTCCGAGGGTTCCCCGCACGGCGTGTTCGGATAGGCCGTTACTTCGTTGCACAACGTCTGACCGATATCAACGCTGCACTTCGTGAAAGCCGTGAAAAAAAAGTAATTGCATTGAAACGGGGGGACATCTCCGACATGGAAGACATATGATGCTGCGGCCGTATCAATTGTGTAAGGCAATCCTGCCGACTGCATAAATATGCGGGGATCCAGATGCAGGGAAATGGAAGCGTCGAACGCAGTATCCAGACCGGCATTGCAATACTGTACGAGATAAGAATTCGTATAGCAACTCCGGGTAGTGTAAGCGCCGACGTCTACCTGCATCAATGCGCAATTGCCTTCCACATGCAGACCAATATCGAAGTTATAGGCCGGTGCTCCCGGTGTGTTCGGCACCAGAATCGCGGACGGGCAAACGGAATTCACACCGCCCGGCAGGTTCAGAAACAACTGCGCTGAAACATCCGCTACACTAAAGTCAATCACGGCGGTATACGTGCCGTCGGCATTCGGATAAATAGTATTTATTTGTCCGGAAGGCTGTTTGATTACTTTGATGGGAAAATAGTTCAAACCGGATTCACCGGCATCCGGGATGCAGTCGCCGTCGGCGTCGATGTACACTTTGCCTTGAACAGTGACGGCATGCGTATTCGGGAATGTGATCGTTTGCTCGCATTCGACCGGCTGACCGGCGCCATCCAGCCAGTGCCAGCGCCGGGTAAACCAGTTTTGGGTAGAGGCGCCCGCCTGAAATTCGATGGTATAGGTTGAATCCAGTGCCGTGCAGGCCGGGTCGAGAGCAGCATTACCATACGGGTCGAAAAGGCTCCAGTCATTATTTTGAAATGCCGGAAGCAACACCAGATTCCCTTCCGTATAGGAAACGGTCACCGATTCGGGGCAGGCAGCGACACATTCCTGACAACCGGTCGGACTATTGACCAGTACGGTATGCTGGCAGGTGGCGGTATTGCCCGACTCGTCGGTGGCAGTCAACTGAATGGTGTGAATACCCAGGCTGTCGCAAGTGTATTCCAGTGAATCCGGAGAAAGTGTTACCCCACCGCATGCATCTGTTGCAGTTAACGACAGATCAGTAGTTGCCACCGTAACCGGATTTCCGTCAGTGAGGGTAACCGTACTCACCTGATTGCATTGCAGAACGGGTCGCCATTTATCTTGTACTTCGAGCAGTCCCGTGCAGGTAGCGCCCGTTGGAACGTACATGGCGCGCACCTGATAGGTATGTCCTACGTCAGCAGCATCCAGGTAGGTCGTTTCCCAGGGTCCATCGCCGAATGGGGGTGTTTTGTCAACATCCAGCACATAGTCCTCAAAGGGAGGATTTAGCAAAATCATTCCCGGAGTGAGGGTCATTTCACAGTTCGGGTTGAGCGAGACGGTCGTAATGTCGTAGCAAAAGATGGTTTGAGCGTCTGTTTTTCCGGCAATCGCCATGATCAGCAGCAGGATAGGTATGAGACAGATTCTTTTCATGAAAGCACAATTTATTCGTTCGGTACAAAAGTGATCACGGATGGCTTGCCATGCAAATACATTTAATTACTTTTGTAGAGTACGAAAACGACAAAGTCTTGTCTAAATAACTGATAGATAATTTTTTGTAAAAATATTTTTATGAAACCAAACAAACTTGAACTCACGCTCCAGTCGCTCACAAAGGCCGAGCAACGCCGTTTTTTCCAGTTTTTGAATTCCCCTTTTTCAATCAGCGCCAGGATATAATCCGGTTGTACCAGGGTTTGCAGAACGGAAACAGGGACGAAGGTGAAGCAGCACTATTTGCCCGGATTTTCCCCGAAAGCGCTTTTTCGCAGCAGTCGCTTCGTTTACTGATGAGTTACCTGCAAAAACTGGCCGATCAATTCCTGGCGCTGGAACAATGGCAAAACACACCCGGAGCAGTCGAAAGCGAACTGGTGCAGGTGTATCGGGACAGAGGCATGCATCGCCATTTTCAGGATTCCCTGCAACTGGCTAAAACCGCGCTGGATCGCCAGCCCTTGCGCAATAGCGACTACTACGTCAGATTGGGCGCCCTGCTCTGGGAGGAAGCGCGGCATTTTTCCCAGAGCCACCCGGAAGAGGAACGGTACCTCGTCGGCCTGTCGGACAATGCAGATCTGATCTGGCTGACGCAAAAACTCCGTTATCTGTGTTTGCACACGGCTTACCGGGCGCGGTTCAACACCTCACAAAGTTTGAGTCTGCGCCGGGAAGCAGAGGAGATTCTGGAAGCATACGATTTTCTGAAAAATCCCGCTATTTCAACCTGGTACTATTGCCTGAACATGCTGGAGACGCCCAATGCTGCCGATTATTTCAGTCGGTTTAAAGAGGGTGTGCTGGCACATGGACTGGCATTTCATCCGGATGAATTGCGCGACCTGCACCTGCTGGCCATCAACTATTGTATCCGGCGCGTAAACGAAGGACAAAGCAGGTTTTTCCATGACATCATGGATTTTTACAAGGACGGACTTGAAAAAGGGCATTTGCTCGACCATGGTGTTTTATCTCATTTCACCTATCACAATATTGTGGCTGCCGCACTGCATACCCGCGAGTACGAATGGGTGGAAGATTTTATTCCCCGCTACCGGAATGCGCTCGAACGCACTTACCGCGACAGTGCCTACAGTTTTAACCTTGCCCGGCTGAAATTTGCCCGCAAGGATTTCGACGCGGCGCTTGCATTGCTCCAGCACTCCAACTACCACGAGCCGCTGCTGAACATGGCTGCCAAAACGATTGCACTCAAGATTTACTACGCCCTGAATGAATATGACGTTTTAGCCGCGCATCTGGAGGCCCTGATCAAATACATCCGCCGCAAACCGGGCCTGGGCTACCACCGCAACAACTACCTGCACCTGGCACGCTATACACAGAAAATGGTCGGATTGAACTGGAATGATAAAGCGAAGGTGGAGGCACTTCGGCAAAAAATTACGACGGAGCCCATGCTCACGGAGCGGGAATGGCTGCTGGAACAGTTTGGATAGGCATTTTAACGTTGCTGTGGCTGGGATAAATCATTGAAAAAGACACACTTGCGCAGGCTGCCTTGCATCCGCAAAGCAGCCTGCTCAGGTGATGGTGATTCTACCTGTTTTCAGCGCACCAGATAAACATATCCCGTCCTTCTCAATTTTCCATTTTCATCTTTCATGCCATCCCAGAAGGTTCCGTTAATGAATCTCGCAGCGTTCACTTTCCACACATAAACACCTGACGGCAAATCCTGCCCCAGGTATTTTCCATCCCAGGAAGCACTCGGCTTGCCTTCTTCGTCCAGGTCATCAGACTTCCATACTAACTGGCCATTTCGGGCAAATATGGAAATAGAGAACTCGCTCAATCCTATTCCTTTCGGGAAAAAGATGTTCTTTTCAAGCACTGAAGTATTCTCCGGTTCCAGGATATTGGGAATGAACAACCCACTCAACGTATCCAGATCTATGTTTACGTATGCGGTATCCAGACACCCGAATTCATTGGCGACGATATGCATCACTGTTTTATCGTAACTGGATAAATAGCGGTGCTTGGGGTTCATTTGTTCGGAATCGTATCCGTCATCGAAATCCCAGTAAAAACTGGTTGCATCCACACTGGAGCTGTCGTAAAACTGGTACGTGGTAGGCAATTCCATATCCAGAAGGTCGAGGGTAATGCCGGCAACAGGCGTCGGATAAATATGCAGCAGACTGTCTATCGAAAGGGTATCCAAGCATCCGCTTCCATTGCCGGCGATCAATGTCACGCCGTAATAGCCTGTATCCGGGTACAAATGTGTGGGACTCCAGACGGTATCCCTGCCATTATGAAAAATCCATTCCACATGGTCGGCATTCAGCGATAAATTACTAAACGCTATGCTCGCGCCTGTACAGCCCGCGGTATCAGAAACCGTGAAATCTGCTTCCGGAACACCATATGCAGTAAAATCACGAATAAGTGTATCAGCGCAAAGGAACTGGTTTTGAGCGATCAGAGAAATCGTATACGTTCCTGCCTGCGTATAAGTGACGCAGGGATTAAGATCTGTACTGGTGCCCGTTTCATAATTCCATGCATACCCGAATGCGCCGGTTGTATTGTTTTGGAAACAGAGTTCCTGCGGCAATCCACAGGCTTGATTTTGTAAAATATTAAAGTTCGCCACAGGCTCCGGATAAACCAGTACACTGGAGAATACAGTATCGTTATCACAACCATAAACGTCCGAAGCGATCAGTGTAATTTGGAAAGTACCGCTTTGGTAATATGTGTGCATACCCGGATTTTGACCAACAGCAGTCTGGCCGTCACCGAAATTCCAGATGTAGTAGTTTGCATCTGTCGTCTGATTCGTAATCGTCACCTTCAAAGGCGGGCATCCAAATAAAGGGGATGCTTCCAAAGCAGGCTGGGGAATCCCCCGAATGACGATCTCTTTTGAAAAAGTGCTCGGGCATCCGGTGCCTGCCGCAAATGCCGTCAGCGTGACGACAAAAGTGCCCGGCCCCTGGAATACATGCGTGCCATTCGTCATCATTACTTCCGGTGTGCCATCGCCGAAGTTCCAGATGGAACCTACTACGTCGATGGAAGTATTGGTAAAGAGTACAGTGTCTTCAGCGCAGGCAATATCGATGCCGCTAAATGATACATCCGGCTCGGGGTACACTTCAAATTCAATGGAAATATCGTCACTTCCGCAACCGTTATTGGCCACCAGCGTGACGGTATACTTCGTGATCGTATCACCTGTAGTGTAAAATGTGTGCACCGGATCTTCCTCCAGAGAGGTAGCGCCATCGCCGAAATACCAGTTGTATGTGATCAGTGAATCCGGTGAGGTAGAGTTGTCAAACGTCACTGTCAATGGCTGACAACCACTAAATTGATCGGCACTGAAAAATGCCCTGATATCATCCGGTTTCACAATAATGAAACGCGTTGTTGTGTCTGTTCCGCACTCGTTGACAGCAATGAGTTGAATCGTGTAAGTTACGTTCATCGTACTGTCTGCCGTAAAGATGTGTGCCGGCGGAATGGAATCCGTGGAATACAATATGTCATTGATGTACCAGGCAAAACTATCCGGCAAGCCGAAAGACATATTATTGAATTCCACATTTAAAGGCGTACATCCCAGATCCTGGCTGATATCCATAATGGCGGTCGGCCGCGGAAAAACAAGGACAGAATCTATGTGCGTGTCCGTTCCGCAATGATTCGTTGCTGTCAGTGTAATAAAATACGTCGTATCGGACAAACCCTGTCCGTATAAAATCGTATCGGGTTGTTCCAGTGTGCTCGTCTGATTATTATACCCAAAATCCCAAGTGTACTGCACAAATGCATAGCCCGTACTGGTGTTGGTAAAGGTCACCGGAAGAACGGCACAGCCCAGGGTCGGATCCAGGGTAAAGGACGCAACCGGAGGCCCTGAAACGTAAACCTCTTCCATAATGGAATCGATACACCCGAATACCGAAGTTGCAACCAGCGTTACCGTGAAGTTGCCGGTTTGCTGAAAGGTATGAGATGGGCTGTTCCCATTATAAACTGTGCCGTCACTTACATACCATGTATAAGTAGCTGCTCCCATGGAAACATTCTGAAATAACACCGGAACGTTTACACAAATACTGTCGGTAATAACAATGCCCGGTAACGGTAACGGGTGCACGGACACGATAAATGTATCCGTACCGATACAATCTGTATTCGGCAATTGGTAATGATAGGTAATTATATAATTGCCGGCCGCCAGCGATGAAGGATGAAAAACACCAAGGGTGGTGTCGCTGATCGCAGGCCCTGTATACCAGCCCCCGGCAGGCGTTCCGCCGCTCAGTATAATAGAGTCTTCGGAAATACAACTCGATACCGGGGGGCCGCCGTTCACATAGCTCAGGTCTACCACATATACATCCTTAAAGCCCGACACCATGCACATACCTGCTGTATAAACATACTCAATGGTTGTGATGCCGCCGCCCGCAATGACGGGATCAAACAACCCAGTAGACGTAATGGCCGCCGAACCCGTCCAGATGCCTCCCGGAGGGAACGGCTCCGGCACCTGGTAAATTCCGTCCGTTATGCAAATGGTATCGGTAGGCCCGATGATTAATACCGGGATCGTATCGATTACAAAGGTATCGGCCGCCATGGCCATACCACATACATTGGACACGGTAACGGAATAAATATACGTTCCCGCACCATCGTAAAAAATATCGACCGGGAAAAATGCCATGGAAGAAGATGGGGTGGCGCCCGGGAAATTCCAGGTAACCTGGTCTATTCGGTTGGTGTCGTTATAAGTTACCTGTGGTGTCAGAAAAACCTGCTCGCAATATTCCTCTACTCCAATCAGTGCAACCGTCGGAACTGGCATGATCTGAAGCGTATCCATCCAAATTGATTCGCCGCAAACGGCATTGTACGCCTTTAGCCGGATGATGTAAATGCCGGTATCCTGGAAAACGAATTGGGGTACTGCGGCAGAAGGATTAAATGTGACATTATTGGCAAAATCCCCTTCCACAGACCATTCGTATAACAGACTATCGCCCGTCGACAAATTTGTCACATCCAGCGTGAACGGTATGGAACAGGTGAAATTGGTATCCAGAAGTGCTTGCGCAGTGATGGGAACGAGTATTGAAAACGTGTCCGAATCGCTCGCTGTTCCGCAGCCGTTCGTTACACTTACACCGATTACGTACTGGCCTGTGGAGTTATATGACACACTGTCTGGAATGAACTCATCGGAAGACATCGGCGCACCACCCGCAAAATCCCAGTGCACCAGGTCGATAAGGCTGGTGTCGCTGAAGGTTGCTGTTGGCAGTACGGAGCCGTTTGCACAAAAATCCGCTATTGAGTCTATCAAAACCGTCGGGGTATCATTAACGAAAACCGTGTCTGTCCACGTACTGGATCCGCACAGCGGGTTCGTGGCCGTCAGGGTGATGATGTACGTGCCCACTTGCGCGAAGGTGATATCCGGTTCCGCCGAAGCAGAAGAATTGATCGTAACACCCGTAGCCGGTGTCACTGTCCACAGGTATGTCGGGTCGTCGCCGAAGGTCGTGTTTGTCGTGCCGATGGTCACGGGGATACAACCGAAAGCGGTGTCCAGTACCGCCGAAGCAACCAGCGGCTCCAGGATCTGGAACGAAGTACTGTCGCTGTCCATGCCGCAGGCATTGCTCACCGATACGTAAATCGTGTACACGCCCGAGGGATGGTAAATGATGTTCCCCGGGAATAGTGAATCAAGTGACCCAGGGCTGCCGCCCGGAAAACTCCAGGTGACTACGTCGATATAAGCCTGGTTTGCATACGTGGGTAGAGGCAGCACGATGCTGTCGCCTTCACAAAAATCTGCAATGGCTGCCAGCGTCACACCAGGGTCATCGCTGATGGTCACCGTGTCTGTCCACGTACTGGATCCGCACAGCGGGTTCGTGGCCGTGAGGGTAATAATGTAGGTTCCCACTTGCGCGAAGGTGATATCCGGTTCCGCCAAAGCAGGTGAAGTGATCGTAACACCCGTAGCCGGTGTCACTGTCCACAGGTATGTCGGGTCGTCGCCGAAGGTTGTGTTTGTCGTGCCGATGGTCACGGGGATACACCCGAAAGCGGTGTCCAGCGCGGCCGAAGCCACCAGCGGCTCCAGGATCTGGAACGAAGTACTGTCGCTGTCCATACCGCAGGCATTGCTCACCGATACGTAAATCGTGTACACGCCTGAGGGATGGTAAATGATATTGCCCGGGTACAGTGAATCAAGTGACCCAGGACTGCCACCCGGAAAACTCCAGGTGACCACGTCGATATAATCCTGGTTTGCATACGTGGGCAGGGGCATCACGATGCTGTCGCCTTCACAAAAATCTGCAATGGCTGCCAGCGTCACACCCGGGTCGTCGCTGATGGTCACCGTGTCTGTCCAGGTACTGGATCCGCAAAGCGGGTTCGTGGCTGTCAGGGTGATGACGTACGTGCCCACTTGCGCGAAGGTGATATCCGGTTCCGCCGAATCAGGTGAAGTGATCGTAACACCCGTAGCCGGTGTCACTGTCCACAGGTATGTCGGGTCGTCGCCGAAGGTTGTGTTTGTCGTGCCGATGGTCACGGGAATACAACCGAAAGCGGTGTCCAGCGCCGCCGAAGCCACCAGCGGCTCCAGAATCTGGAACGAAGTACTGTCGCTGTCCACACCGCAGGCATTGCTCACCGATACGTAAATCGTGTACACGCCTGAGGGATGGTAAATGATATTGCCCGGGTACAGTGAATCAAGTGACCCAGGACTGCCACCCGGAAAACTCCACGTGACTACGTCGATATAATCCTGATTGGCATAAGTCGGCAGAGGCAGCACGATGCTGTCGCCTTCACAAAAATCTGCAATGGCTGCCAGCGTCACACCAGGGTCATCGCTGATGGTCACCGTGTCTGTCCAGGTACTGGATCCGCACAGCGGGTTCGTGGCCGTGAGGGTGATAATGTAGGTTCCCACTTGCGCGAAGGTGATATCCGGTTCCGCAGAAGCAGGTGAATTGATCGTAACGCCCGTAGCCGGTGTCACTGTCCACAGGTATATCGGGTCGTCGCCGAAGGTTGTGTTTGTCGTGCCGATGGTCACGGGGATACACCCGAAAGCGGTGTCCAGTACCGCCGAAGCCACCAGCGGCTCCAGGATCTGGAACGAAGTACTGTCGCTGTCCACACCGCAGGCATTGCTCACCGATACGTAAATCGTGTACACGCCCGAGGGATGGTAAATGATATTGCCCGGGAATAGTGAATCAAGCGACCCAGGGCTGCCGCCCGGAAAACTCCAGGTGACTACGTCGATATAAGCCTGATTGGCATAAGTCGGCAGAGGCAGCACGATGCTGTCGCCTTCACAAAAATCTGCAATGGCTGCCAGCGTCACACCCGGGTCGTCGCTGATGGTCACCGTGTCTGTCCAGGTACTGGATCCGCACAGCGGGTTCGTGGCTGTCAGGGTGATGACGTACGTACCCACTTGCGCGAAGGTGATATCCGGTTCCGCCGAAGCAGAAGAATTGATCGTAACACCCGTAGCCGGTGTCACCGTCCACAGGTATGTCGGGTCGTCGCCGAAGGTTGTGTTTGTCGTGCCGATGGTCACGGGGATACACCCGAAAGCGGTG
>JAKQJD010000660.1 GCA_029561355.1 Bacteroidota bacterium
GTGGGTGTAAAAAGCGTCCACATTACCTTCGTTCATATTTTTGATATAAACCAGCTTTCCATCTGCAGAGATGCCGATCGACTCGCGGCAGCTGTACTGTCCCGAGTCCCAGATCTCCCGGCCGGTTTTCGCATCGAGGGCGGTCATACGGCGGTCGGGGGCCACGATGAAAATTTTGCCGCTGGCGGCTACAGGCCATACGGCTGCCGGCGACAACATCCGGTTGGTATATTTTTCACGTTTCCACCGCAGTTGTCCGGTTTTTTGGTCGAGGGCATAAAAGGTGTTTCCCCACGATCCGAAACAGACCTCATCGTCGTACACCAGCGGGCGGATCTCTACAAAATTTTTCACGCTGTCAAACTGCCAGATCAACTTTCCGGAATGAAGGTCGAGCGCCCGGAATATGCCGTCGGAAGCGCCGCAGAAAACTTTTTTGTCACTGACCGCCGGAGAGGCTACCACCGGTTTGGCGGTGGCAAATTTCCAGATCAGGTTGCCGTTTCTCAGGTTCAGGCAGTAGATGTGGTGGTCGGTGGAGGCACAAATCACCCGGTTTCCGGCGATTGCCGGGGTGGAGAATATTTTTCCACCGGTTTGAAACCGCCAGCAGGGTTGGCCGGTTTGGGCGCTGATGGCTACAATTTCGCCGCTGGCCGTTCCGTAAAAGGCGGTTTTTCCGTTAGTGACGATGGCGGTACCCACATCGCTTTTTTCCTGAAATGCCCAAACCGGTTTTGCCTGCGGGTAAGTTTTGTTGACTCCGTAATCGGGACGGGGCCAGCGGATGGTGTCGTTTTCGAAATTTTTAACCCCGAGAGGGACCTTGCACCACACCGGGCGGGTTTCCACGCCCGGGATACGTTCGGCATAAAAGAGGGTGTCGCCGGCGACCGTGGCGAGGTTGTAACCGCCGGTTTCGTTTTTGGCGCGCAGGTTCGAACGTCCCATAATCCCGGGA
>JAKQJD010000410.1 GCA_029561355.1 Bacteroidota bacterium
GGCAACAATCGCAATGGGCACAAAAATCAATGCCGCCAGCGCGAACCCGCCGGCCCGGTTTCCCAGGTAATCGCCGAGCCAGACGGCAAAACCGATGCTGAGGAAAAACAGGATGATCAGGGAAAAAACGGCGATGATCGCAATGCCGGTCAGCATGGCTGCTGCGCCGGAGATTTTTTCCGTAGTTGTGAGGGAGTAATATTCCCAGCGGGTTTCCAGGTGTTTCAGGACCTTCTGAAGCAGGCGCTCGAAAGAAGTTTCCTCTTTTGTTTCTTCTGCCATGTGGGCGTCCGGGTTATGCGTGGTTGGTGTGAAATAGCAGGCCGAAGGTAGTGCCTTCAGCCACAGGAAGCAATAAGTTGTTTTTCGTTGATGGTTGAACAAACAAATATACGGAAAATCGAATGGTATGGATTACGAGTGTTGTAACATCTAATTCCCCCGTTCGCTAATATTACACATAAATCGAAGGCCAGGAATGTGTTAAAATCACACCAAGCGGCTTTTCTTTGGGGCTGTTTTTCATTGCCTAAAATTATATTTTCATGACTTCAATCCATAACACCCGCTTTTTGCAAATTTCGGGACTTATTTTGTCCGTACTGGTGTGGCTGGCCAGTAGCAGTAACCCTACCAACGGACGCACCGGCGCCCCTTCCGAAGGGCACTGCAGCAGTTGCCACAACGGGAACAATCCCGGCGGTTTCAATGGCACTTTAGAAATCACAGGTATGCCGGCCGAGGTTCAGCCCAATATCGTTTATCCGCTGACCATCACGATGACACCTACTGCCGGAAGTCCTGTCAGAGGTGGATTTCAACTGGTTGCACTAGACGGCAGTAACGTAAACGCCGGCAATCTGGCCATCGGCAATACACAAACCGGTACCGAATTTTCCGGAGGACGGGAATACATCGAACACAGGGGCGCTAAAAACTTTGTCAGCGGCGGTCCGGTTTCGTGGACATTCAACTGGACGGCACCTGCCACTGCTTCTGGCAACATCATTAAATTTTATTACGCCGGCAATTTTGGCAATAACAACAACAACGATTCCGGCGACCATCCGGTTGAATTTTTAACGACCTATCCGTTTGCTGCCGCAGCCGATCCGGTTACTGCGACGATTTCCACTTTTTCAAATGTGACTTGCAATGGCGGCAACAATGGCAGTGTTACGGTAACAGCAGCGGGCGGCACGGCCCCGTACACCTACGCCTGGAGCAATGGACAAACCGCCGCTACAGCATCCAACCTGCCTGCCGGCACCTATACGGTAACCGTGACGGGCGCATCGGGCTCTGGTACCGCTACTGCGAGCAAACAGATCACGCAACCAACCGCTATAACGGCAACCGCTACTGCAAATGGCTCCATAACCTGTATTCAAACCTCGGTAGGAGTATCGGCTACTGCGATGAACGGCACTTCTCCATACACGTATGTGTGGTCGAACGGCACGAGCGGACAACAAACCACGTATACACAGGCGGGTACATTTACCGTTACGGTAACCGACAACAGCGGATGTACTAAAACGGCTACAGGCACGGTTGCTTCCAACACCACGCCGCCGACGGCTGTGGTCGTAACGCCGCCAACGCTCACGTGTGCCAATCCATCGCTTCCGCTCAGCGGTGCAGGATCTTCCACCGGTGCAGGGTTTACCTACTTGTGGACGGCCTCGAACGGAGGCAGCATTGCCAGTGGCGCTACTACACTTAGCCCTGTCGTGACATCCTGCGGCACGTACACGCTACGCGTAACCAACGCTACGAACGGTTGTACTGCCACGGCCTCGAAAAATGTGTTATGTAACATAACGCCGCCGCAGGCGAGCGCGGTTGGGGGTAATATTACCTGTACCACTCCCCTGGTCACTTTAACAGCCTCGTCTACCACATCCGGCGTTACCTACCAATGGGGGGGGCCATGTATTAATGCGCAAAACCAGAACCTGCAAAACCCCGTGGTATGCGAGCCGGGGGCCTATACCGTTACGGTAACAAATCCTGTAAATGGCTGCACTGCTACCGCTACAGCAATTGTTACGGAGGACACGAATATTCCAACAGCCACCATAGGATCTGTGGGTACGTTAACCTGCGCGACGCCGACGGTTACAATTCCCCTGACAGGTTCCGGCAATATGGTCTACAACTGGACCGGCGCCTGTTTTTCAGGCAGTCAACAAATTCTCAGCCCGACGGTTTGTGCGCCAGGGGTTTACACAGTAGTAGTATCTAACCCGATGAATGGCTGTACGAGCACCGCGTCGGTCACTGTTTCCAGCAACGCAAATGTGCCTTCTGCCATCATCTTGCCTCCCGAACACCTGAATTGCAATAATGCGACCGTAGAACTGGACGGAAGTGGGTCTTCCCAGGGCGCCGATTTCAGTTATGCATGGTCGACGACGAATGGAAATATTGTTTCCGGAGCTGCTTCGCAGGTTTCCACGGTTAATCTGGAAGGAACCTACGTTTTAACCGTAACCGATATTACCAACGGCTGCACGGCTTCCGCAACGGTGACAGTGGTACAAATCACTCCGGTGTCGGCCACGGCTACGGCTTCCGCTGCATTGTGTGCAGGTAGTACCAATGGTTCCGTAGCCGCTGTGCCATCCAACGGTTCCGCTCCTTTCACGTATCTGTGGAGCAATGGAAGCACAAATGCCATTACAGGCAACCTGTCAGCAGGCACCTACACGGTCACGATCACGGATGCGGACGGTTGTACGGCGTCGGCCAGTGCCACGGTCACCCAGCCGTCGCCTGTTGAACTGACTACAACCACTACGGCTCAAACGGCGCTGAACCTGTCGGATGGCACTGCTACGGCTGTTGCTACAGGCGGCACACCGGGTTATACCTATCTCTGGAGCAACAACGCAACGACGGCCTCCATCAGCAATCTGGCGCCGGGCACTTTTACAGTTACTGCAACAGACTCGCACGGCTGTACGGCTGTTGAAATAGCGAACGTAAATAGTTTCAATTGCAACCTGAATGCTTCCGTCGCTACGGAGGATGTTTCATGCCATGGCGGACAGGACGGTAGCGCTTCCGTTCAAATCACTGGCGCTACCCTGCCGGTGGTTTACCAATGGTCCAATTCCCTAACTCCGGGCTCCTCCGTTGTGGAAGGCCTGTCTGCGGGTACTTACATGGTATCTATTACAGACGCAGCCGATTGCCCGCTTGTGCTCACGGCTGAAATAAATGAGCCCGCCGCACTTGTCGCTTTTGTTGCGGCGACTGGCGAATCGGCCATCGGTGCAAATGACGGTATGGCCACTGCACAAGTGAGCGGTGGCACGCCAGCCTATACCTACTTGTGGAGCAACAACGCCACGTCGGCTTCCATCAGCAATCTGGCGCCGGGAACGTACACCGTAACCGCTACCGATGCGCATAATTGCAGCATCGTACAAACCGCAGTCGTATCGAGTATTTCCTGCGACCTGCAGGCAGAAATGATCGTTACGCCGGTCACCTGCTTCAATACAGCCACCGGCACCGCCGCTGTTATCGTAACCGGTGCCACTGGTAGCCTGACCTATGCCTGGAGTACCGGCGCAACGACTGAAAACATAACAAATCTGAGCCTCGGCACGATCACGGTCATCGTAACGGATGCCCTTGGCTGTTCCGTAACAGGTACTTCCGACATTGTAGCGCCGGCGGAGTCGCTGGAAGCGGTGGCTATCAACATTACCGGGGTGCCATGCCCGCTCGATCAAAGCGGTTCCGCAACACCTTCCATTACCGGAGGCTGGGGCGCTCCGTATATCTACCAGTTTTCCTGGGGTATCGGCGGGTTTAACAACCTCACGGCCGGTGTTTACTCCTTTACAGTAACGGATGCGGGCGGCTGTTCCACCGTTGCTGCATTTGAAATACAGGTGCTGGATGACAACCCGCCGGTGATGCAGTGCCCGGACAATATTGTGTTGTGCGGTGCTGATTTGCTGGATTACCCCGTGCCGGAAGTGACCGACAATTGCGCAGTAAGCCCGAATACGGCAACCCTGGTCAGTGGTTTGCCCAGCGGCTCGGCATTTCTTGACGGCATTACTACTCAGGTGTTCAGTGCCACCGATGCTGCAGGAAACACTTCTACCTGCTCATTTTCCGTTACGGTATAT
>JAKQJD010000447.1 GCA_029561355.1 Bacteroidota bacterium
GACCGAGCCAGCCGGAACCCAAGATAAATACTCCCGTCTTTCGGCCCGAACAACGTCCGGTTGCTCACCCGGCAGGTTGCAGGATAATTGGACCAACTTCCGCTGCGAATTACGCGGTCGTTGCCGGAAGCAGGGCCTTTCGGGTTTTTAACCGGGCTGTCGGATTTGAAAGGCGCCCACCAGTCGCTGCACCATTCGTACACGTTGCCGCTCATATCGAACAGGCCCAGTTCGTTTGGCCGGCCTTTCCCGACGGCGCGCGTGCCGGCGTAATTGGAATTGAAGGCAAACCAGGCGACCGACTTCAGGCTGTCGTTATTGCTGCCGGCGTACTGGTATCCTTTGCTAAGCCTGCCGCCGCGGGCCGCATATTCCCATTCCGCTTCGGTGGGAAGCCGGTAGTTGCGGCCGGGGGAGCGGGCATTGAGTTTCCGCAAATATACCTGCACGTCGTTCCAACTCACATTCGTGACCGGGCATTCGTTGCAGCCCGGAGAACTGAGTGACGGACTGTTGCCCATCAAATCCCGCCATTCCTGCTGGGTTACTTCGAATGGGCAGATGTAAAAATCATTGAGCGTCACCGGGTGCTGCAATTCGTCCTCGCTGCGTTCCATATCCGTTACGGGGCTACCCATGATGAAAGTACCGCCTTTTATCAGGATAAAACCATCGGACTTGGTATCTGCTGGAGCAACGGAATTTCCGGCGGGTGTTACAGGCTGTGGGGCAGGTTCTGTTGCAGGCAATTCCTCTTCCATTTCCGGCGCTACATCCGTATCCGGACAGCCGCCCCACCCGGCAGGCCCGGCCTCATTTTTACACTTGTCGATGGAATCGGGTACGCCGTCGTCGTCGGCATCGGGACAACCTTTGGCCTTGGCGGTGCCGAATTCATACGGACATTCGTCTATGGAATCCGGTACGCCGTCACCGTCGGCATCGGGATCGGAAACCCGAATAGCCGTAGCGTCCTTCGCCTGCACAGGAGCATGTAAAAATGACGTACAAAGAAGTAATGACAAAAAAAGCCCTGCTAAACCTGAAAAGCACATGAACCGAGAATGATTTGGAAAATAAGCCGCGGCCAAAAAAATCAACTGCGAAGCACGATATAAACACCGACTTTATAGTGAATAATACTATATTTGTGCAAATAATACAGGATCGAACATACAAACACGCCCGGTTTTAGTAAATATATTGTTTTTAGATTTTTTTTGTTGCGATGCAAATAGGTTGCATTTCCCCGGGTTTCCTTTGCTGCATAAACAAACATTCAATTAATATATCCTATGGCATTCCTTGATAAGTACTATACATATTTTACATATACGTAAGGGATAATCTTTTTACTCCCGTTCAGGCATCCTCCTGATGTTTACACATGCTCTTTTATTGATTCCCAACGATGTATGCATTCGCATACACGCTTTATCGTTTTGGTGAATCCCGGAAATTTCCCACTAGCAAATAAACGCCCAACCATGCCGACCAATAAACATGCCTCATTCCGTTATCGTGTGCTGGATCAATGTTTTTGCAATCGCGGTCGACGGAAATGGAGCCTTCAGGAATTAGTAGCCGAAGTTTCAAGGTATTTGCAGGAAGAATTCGGTGTAGATATCGTTATCGGAAAACGCACGATTCAGGGCGATATCAATGTCATGCGCAGTCGCCCCCCGCGCGGATACAATGCTCCTATTCATTGTGAGCAGGGCATGTATTATTACACCGACCCTGAGTACAGAATAGAAAAACCGCCACTCCGGCAGGATGAACTTATCATTCTGCGCGAAGTCGTGGCACTTGTAAAACAGATACCTGGCATGCCCCAGTTACCCTTGCTGGATCTGATTATGCAGCGATTCGAAACCGTACACTTGTCGAACGGTAGCCTTTCAAATTTTATCCAGCTGGAAACCAATTACCAGGCAAAAGGAACTGAATGGATTGCGCCGATTTACAGTGGTATCGTATCTAGACAGGTTTTGAGCATTGAATATCAGCCGTTTATGGAAAGAAAAGAGGTGTATTGTATTCATCCTTATCTTTTGAAAGAATGGCGAAACCGCTGGTATGTATTCTGTCGGGAAGGCCTGCGGTCATCGAAGCAACAAGCGGAGGCATCAAAGGCA
>JAKQJD010000461.1 GCA_029561355.1 Bacteroidota bacterium
TATCCGCAGCCTGGTGCCGGTGAGCGGCATTGCGGCCGGACAAGTGCTGGCGGGTATGGATTTCCGGCCTGCAACGGGTGAATTGTTTGCCCTGGGCTATAATAACACCACCGGCGAAAGCCGCCTGTATACCATCGAAACAGCCACAGGGGTGGCTATGCCTGTTGGAACTGCTGCATTTACCCTGGAAGCGGGTATGTCCAAAATCGGGTTCGACTTTAACCCAACGGTAGACAGAATTCGTGTGACCGGCGGCAACAATGCCAACTACCGGCTTCACCCGGTTACCGGGGCAATTGCTGCGACCGACATGGACCTGGCATTTGCAGCAGCCGACGTGAACGCCGGCGCAAATCCTTCCGTAGGCGCTGTTGCTTATACCAACAGTTACATCGGCGCCGCAACAACGGTTTTGTACAATTACGATGACTCCCTGAATGTACTTACTACGCAGATTCCACCCAATAATGGGACACTCAATACGATCGGCAGCACCGGGCTGACGCTCAATCTTATAGACCCTTCAGCCGATCTGGATATCTTTTTTGATACGACCGGTAACACCAATATGGCATTTTTGTCGGCCAATACCGGTACGCTGGCGATCGACAATTTTTACACAATCAACCTCTCGACGGGCGCCACTTCGCTGGTCGGCAAAATCGGCCTGGGTATCGCGGTAAGTGACATTGCCGTACAAATAGAGCGCACCTTGCCGGAAGAAATCACCGGCCGCCTCGTATATGCTTCCACCACCAACAATAACCTTGTTTCTTTCGATTCCGACCTTCCGGGTGTTATCAGAAGCCTGGTGCCCGTCACCGGCCTGGTGGCAGGACAAATGCTGTCGGGCATGGATTTCCGACCCGCCACCGGCGAACTGTACGGATTGGGCTACAACAACATGACCGGCGAGGCGCGATTGTATACCATCGACCTCGTAACCGGCATCGCCACTCCCGTCGGCGCAGCAGCCGTTACGTTGGAAGCAGGTATGAATAAAATCGGATTCGACTTCAATCCGACGGTAGATCGCATCCGTGTAACGGGCAGCAACAATGCGAATTACCGCATGCACCCGGTAACCGGCGCTATTGCCGCCACCGATACGGACCTGGCGTTCGCTGCCGGCGACCCGAATGCCGCCGCCAATCCTTCCGTGGGCGCCGTGGCTTACACCAATAGTTTTATAGGTACCACCACGACGGTTTTATACAATTATGACGATTCACTGAACGTGCTGACAACACAAGTGCCGCCCAATAACGGGGTACTCAATACCGTAGGCGCTACCGGTTTGACCGTCAACCTTGCCGATGCTTCCACAGATCTGGATATCTTTTTCAATGCGGAAACGGGCGCCAACCAGGCACTGTTGTCGGCCAATACCGGCGCATCGACGAACGACCAATTGTACAACATCGATCTGGCGAGCGGCAACGCTACGCTGATCGGGGAAATCGGTTTCGGCATTCCGGTAAATGATATTGCCGTCCTGATCGAGCGTTTCGTACCGGAAGAAATCACCGGCGAACTGGTGTATGCCCTCACTGCCGGCAACAACCTGATCACCTTCGACTCCGATCTTCCTGAAATTATTCGTACGCTGACACCGGTAACAGGTGTAGCCGCCGGACAGGTATTGGCAGGTATGGACTTCCGCCCGGCCACCGGCGAATTGTACGCCCTTGGTTATAACAACACGACCGGCGAAGCGCTCCTGTACACCATCGACGATTCTACAGCCGTCGCCACGGCCGTCGGCGCAGCCGCCATTACTTTGGAAGCGGGCATGAACAAGATCGGCTTCGATTTCAACCCGACGGTAGACAGGATCCGCGTGACTGGCAGCAACAATGCCAATTACCGCCTGCACCCGGTTACGGGCGCAATTGCCGCTACCGACTCAGACCTTGCTTTCGCAGCCGCCGACGTGAATGCTGCGGCAAATCCGTCCGTTGGCGCAGTGGCCTATACCAATAGTTACATCGGCGCTACCGGTACAACATTGTACAATTATGAAGATTCGCTCAACGTCCTGACCACGCAGGTGCCACCGAACAACGGCACCCTGAATACCCTGGGCAGCACCGGCCTCACGCTCAGCCTGACCGACCCTTCAGCTGATATGGACATTTATTTCGATGCGGAAAGCGGTACTAACCTGGCATTTCTGAATGCTAATACGGGAGGTATTGCCGATAATTTTTACAGCCTGAATCTGAGCAACGGTTCGGCCACGCTCATCGGGAAAATCGGAGCGGGCATTGCCATCAACGATATTGCCGTGCTGATTGAAAGAGTGGTGCCGGAGCAGGTAACCGGTGAACTGGTGTACGCCCTGACGGCCAACAATAGTCTCATCTCTTTCGACTCCGAGCTGCCTGAAATTATTCGGGAACTGGTGGTCGTGACCGGCGTGACAGCAGGTCAAACCCTGGTGGGTATGGATTTCCGTCCGGCTACGGGCGACCTGGTGGCGCTGGGTTACAATGCCACGAACGGAGAAGCGCGTTTGTACAACATCGACCAAATCACCGGTGTTGCAACCGCTCTGGGTGATGCCGCATTTACACTGGCGCTGGGCGCCGGCGATGTAGGTTTCGATTTCAATCCGACGGTCGACCGGATCCGGGTGGTGGGCGCCAATAACGCCAACTACCGCCTCAATCCGATTACCGGCACGGTAGCCGCCACCGATATGAACCTGGCATATGCGGCAGCGGACGTGAATGCGGGTGCTAATCCTGCCGTAGGTTCCGTAGCGTATACCAATAGTTTCAATGGAACCACAGCCACGACACTTTACACGTATGATGATTCGCTGAACGTATTTACGACTCAAAATCCGCCGAACAACGGCGTTTTGAATACAATTGGAGCCTCCGGCATCACCGTCAATGCTGCCGAGCCGAGTGTCGATTTCGATATTTATTACAATTTTGAAACGACCACCAATGATGCGTATCTGTCTGCCAACACCGGTGCGGCCACAACCGATCAGTTTTACACGGTCGATCTGGCCACAGGCGCGACTACACTGGTAGGCAAAATCGGCAATGGCATTGCGGTTCGCGATATCGCGGTTTATCTGGACTCTATCCTGGTGGTAGGCACCAACGATCCGCTGGCGCAATCGCTGAACATCGGCGTGTGGCCCAACCCGGCTCCGCAGCAGGCATTCCTGTCTTTTGACCTGAAGGAAAGCGCAAACATTCGCCTGGAAGTAACCGACTTGGCAGGACGCCTGGTTGCAACCCTGTTAGATAGCCAGGCTCCTGCCGGCATGCAACAGGTAAACTGGAATGTGGCGCAATACCCGGACGGTATGTATATGGTGCGCCTGTTTGTCGATCGCACCCTGAGCGGTACGGCCAAACTGGTGGTACAGCACGAGAAATAGGGAATTCAGGCCCTGGCATAAAAAATGCTCGTCCGGTTCAACCCGGATGAGCATTTTATGCAATCCACTGAAAGGAATTTGTTTTGTGAAATTGACAGACCGTTGGGCGAAGAGTCGCCTGGCGGTTTGTTTTTTGGTGGAGGGGTTGATGGTTTATGGGTGATGAGGTTGATGAGGTTGATGAGGTTTATAAGGTTGATGAGGGTTGATGAGGGTTGATGAGGGTTGATATTCAGCCGCTCGGAAAAAGATGAATTTGTTCATTCACCCGAGCGGTTAAATATCAACCCTCATCAACCCTCATCAACCTTTATCAACCTTATAAACCTCATCACCCCATAAACCCATACACTACCATCGCAAATACGTCTTCCCGCCCCTCCAATACGTTTTTCACACCTTCCAACCCGTTTTTCATACCCTCCAATACGTAATTCACACCGTCAGATACGTCTGTTTGACCGTCTAATACGTCTTTTTGACCGTCGTTTACGTTCCCGATGCATTCTAATACGTCTGCCACCCAAACCAATACGTCGTTCACGTAAAAGAATACGTCCTGCCACGTATTCTTTTACGTCCCGAACCTATTTTTTTACGTCCCTGACGTATTAGAATAGGTGGTGGAATGTATTAGAATGCGTCGGGAACGTAAACGACGGTCAAAAAGACGTATTAGACGGTCAAACAGACGTATCTGTTTAGGTTGTGTAACCTATTCAGATAGGTGACGGACGTATTAGCCGGTCAAAAGAACGTATTTCATGGGTATCCCGGGCCTAAAATTTTGCTCTACCCACTAAAAAGCCCAGAGGGCTGGTAAGAGAGCAAATGCTCCCTTACCAGCCCTCAACAATCTCAACCAACCCTACGCTACCATCGCATTCATCAATTCCTCAATTTCCTCGGCTTCCATCGGAATGTCTTTGAACATATCAACCGGCCCGTTGTCGGTAATCAGGATGTTGTTTTCGATGCGGATGCCCAGGTTTTCTTCCGGAATGTAAATGCCGGGTTCGCAGGTGAACAGGTTGCCTGCGCGGAAAGGTTCGTAGCGGAACATGATATCGTGTACGTCCAGGCCGAGGTGGTGGCTGGTGCCGTGCATGAAGTATTTTTTATAGGCAGGCCAGTTTTTGTCCTGTTTTTCAATGTCGTCGCGGCTGATCAGGCCAAGGCCGAGCAGTTCGCCTTCCATGATTTTACCCACTTCCTTGTTGTATTCTTCGAGCGTGGTGCCCGGCACCAGCATGGCGCGCGCTTCTTTCAGCACGTGTAATACGGAATTGTACACGGCGCGTTGGCGGTCGGTAAACGTTCCGCTCACGGGAATAGAACGGGTGAGGTCGGCATTGTAATTGGCGTATTCGCAGCCGAAATCCATCAGCACGACATCGCCGGCCTGGCATTGCTGGTTGTTCTCGATGTAGTGTAGCACGCAGGCGTTTTTGCCCGAGCCTATAATAGGTGTGTAGGCATGGCCGGTGCCGCGGTTGCGGATAAATTCGTGGGTGATTTCGGCCTCAATTTCGTATTCCCAGACGCCGGGTTTGACGAATTCGAGCACCCTGCGAAAGGCTTTGCCGGTAATGTCGATGCAATGTTGCGTGGCATCCACTTCCCAATGGCTTTTTACCGTCTGGATTTTTTTCAGAACGAGTTGCGCGCGGTAAACGGCGTGGGCCGGGTAGTTTTGGCGAATTTCGCGGGCAAAACGCAGGTCGCGGTATTCCACCGGGGAAAGAAAACGATCATTCTCGTTGAGATTCAGATAAATACCGTCGGACAGCAGGATCATTTCATTGATCATACTGTCGGCTTCGTCCAGAAAGTACACCTTTTCAATGCCGGATGTGGCGCGCGCCTCTTCCTTGGTATATTTATGGCCTTCCCAAACGGCGAGGTGTTCATTGGTGCGGCGGATGAGCAGCACTTCTTTGTGGCCCTCCTTGGGACAGTCGGGGAAAAGCAAAAGCATGGTTTCTTCCTGATCGATACCGGAGAGGTACAGCAACCCGGCATTTTGCCGGAAATTGTGGAACGAATCGCCCGAACGCGGCATCTGGTCATTCGAATTGAAAATGGCCAGTGTGTTCGGCTTCATTTCCCGGGTAAACCGCTTGCGGTTATGTTGGTATAATTCGGAACTGAGCGCCTGATATTTCATAGATACAGATTTCGGAAGTGAACAAACCAATCGGTTGCCCGATTTTTGATAGGCCAAAAATGAGACATTTGCCCGAAAGCAGGCCACCTTATTAGCCGAAAAATTTCGCTTTGTCACCTTTCGACCAAGATAGGGCAGTAAAGAACATTCCGACGATTCTGCTGAACATCCAGTCATCCGATGACTCAGAGTCATCGGATGACTGGATGTTCAGCAGAATCGTCGTTTAACATTTTTTTGCAAACATCATTTCGACCCTGCCCGAAAATACTACTTTTGCCGCAGAATACTCACCATTCACTTCTCATAACTCACAACATGAAATTCCCTGCTAATTGCAAATACACCAAAGATCATGAATGGCTCCGCGTCGAGAACGGCAATGTCGCTTACGTGGGAATCACAGATTTTGCCCAGGGGGAACTGGGCGAGCTCGTCTACATCGAAGTGGAAACGGTGGGCGAAACGGTAGAAGCCAATTCCGTTTTCGGCACGGTGGAAGCGGTTAAAACTACCTCCGAACTTTTTATGCCCGTAACGGCTAAAGTGCTGGAATTCAATGCGGCAGTGGGAGACAAAGGCGACCCTTCCCTGGTTAATGAAGACCCTTACGGAAAAGGCTGGATCGTCAAAATAGAAATTGCCGATCCTGCCGACCTCGACGGATTGCTGTCGCCGGAAGAATACGAAGCACACGTTGGATAAAGTAGTCCGAAGTCGTCAGTGCGAAGTGCGAAGTCCTCATTCACCCACGGTGGCCGTGACTTCGCACTTCGCACTAACGACTTCGGACTGTTTCCAGACTTCGCACTTCGCACTGACGACTTCGGACTGCTTCCAGACTTCGCACTTCGCACTGACGACTTCGGACTGCTTCCAGACTTCGCACTTCGCACTGACGACTTCGGACTGATTTTAGTTCTCCTTAGAACTAAAATCATAGGTTCTCAGCCGGGGCGCTTTCCACCAGGTAATACCTACCACCACCAGCGTCATGACTCCGCCGAAAATAACCGACGGCACCGTGCCCATCAGGCTGGCGGCGAGTCCGCTTTCAAATGCCCCGATTTCGTTGGAAGAGGTAATAAAAATGGAATTGACCGATGATACGCGGCCTTTCATATGATCGGGCGTCTGGAATTGCACCAGTGATGCCCGGATAAAAACGCTCACCTCGTCGAGTACTCCACCCAGAAACAGGAAGAAAAACGACAGCATGAACCATCGGCTCAATCCGAACCCGATGATACACAATCCGAAACCGGCCACACAGGCCAGCATGATCTTGCCCGCGCCTTTGTTGAGCGGGCGATGCGCCAGGAAAAATGCCATGGTGATGGCGCCGAGCGACATAGCCGCCCGCAGAATGCCCAGTCCCTGCGGACCAACTTTTAAAATATCCTTGGCAAAAACGGGCAGCAAAGCCACCGCACCGCCGAATAATACGGCGAACAAATCCAGTAAAACAGCGCTGATAATCAACTGATTGTTGAACACGAAGCGGATGCCTTCCTTGATTCTTTCCGTAGCCGTTTCCACCCGGTCGATCGTAGGCACCGGGCGCGGCGCAATCCGCAGGATAAATACGAATGCCAGTGCGGCCAGTGCGGTCATTACGCCGAACGTGGCCGTTACCCCGATAAATCCGTACAGCAGGCCGCCTATGCCGAGGCCGGTTACGCTGGCTACTTCCCAGGTACTGCTGTTCCAGGTGATGGCGTTCGGAAGGGTTTCTCTGTCAACAAGTTGTGGTAGAAATGCGAAGTTGGTCGGGCTGAAAAAACCCCGCGCAATTCCCGTAAAAAAGATGACGGTATAAATGCCGGTAAGCAGCAGGGGTTTGCCCAGGTCCTCGCTGTGGAGCGCGAGCATCCACAACGAAAAACCGCAGAGCAAAAGCACCAGGATACAGGCTGCGATGATATTCCGGCGGTTGAGTTTGTCGGCCAGGTGCCCGGCATACAGGCTGATGCCGATGGCCGGCAGGGCTTCCGCCAGGCCTATAAAACCCAGCATCAGCGGATCGCCGGTAAGGTCGTACACAAAATATCCGACCGAGACGGACATGATCTGCGTGCACAGGGTCATGGTCAGCCGCATGGATAAAAAGCGCCGGTAGGCGGGAATCCGGAGAGCGGCGTAGGCGTCGGGAGAGGATTTTGTCATAAGTACTGTAAGTAATGGTCGGGCGGCACAAAAGAACGAAACGGACCTGACAGATATTTGTTTTTTGGTTTTTAACTACTTTGGCGCACCAAATTTTTGCGGCCTGCAAACCGGATATCACTGCGTGCCGGCTGCTGCCCTCTTGTTCAATGTTGCCTTAACCAGATTTTATGGAAAGAATTTCCGTTTTCGATATTTTTAAAATAGGTATCGGCCCCTCCAGTTCGCATACCATGGGGCCCTGGCGCGCTGCCCAGCGCTTTACGCAGGACATCGATGTGAGCCGCGTAACGGCCGTTCAGGTATCGCTGTACGGCTCCCTGGCCAAAACCGGGAAGGGCCACGGTACCGACCTGGCCGTTTTGCTGGGCCTGAACGGCGACGACCCGGTTACCATTCCTGTGGAAGCCGTGCAGCCGACCATCGACGGCATCAATTTACTGAAAACGATCCGGTTGGGTGGCCGGCGCGATATTCCGTTCGACCCTGCGTCGGACGTGGTTTTTTTATACGACCAGACCTTGCCTTACCATGCCAACGGGCTGACGTTTACCGCTTTTTACGACAACGGAGAAGGGGAGAGTCATACCTATTATTCCGTGGGTGGCGGCTTTGTAGTCAAGGAAGGCGAACAGGACCTGCACGCCACCGTAACCCTGCCTTTCCCTATCGATAAAGGGCTGGAACTCAAGGACTGGTGTACGCAGGAAGGGCAGGCGATCTGGGAAATTGTGTTTCGCAACGAACTGACCTGGCGCTCGGAAACCCAGGTCCGCGAAGAACTGATGCATATCTGGACGGTCATGCGCGACTGCATTTACAAAGGCTGCCACACCGACGGTATGCTGCCGGGAGGACTGGAGGTACAGCGTCGCGCCGCGCCCATGAACCGCAAACTGCTGGAAGGCAGGCCCTACCGCGACGTGAACGACTGGATCCGGCAAATCAGCCGCGGCAACCACACTTTTCAGCAAATTTTGAAATGGGTAAGTTGTTTTGCGCTGGCTGTCAATGAAGAAAATGCCGCATTCAGCCGCGTAGTGACAGCGCCGACCAACGGCGCCGCAGGTGTTATTCCAGCCGTATTGATGTACCACTTGTGTTTCAGCGAAAGTTTTGTGGAAGAAGACATTGTCCGGTTTCTGCTGACGGCGGGGGAAATGGGCAGTTTGTTCAAAAAAGGCGCTACCATCTCCGCAGCCATGGGCGGCTGTCAGGCCGAAATCGGCGTTTCTTCCGCCATGGCAGCCGCTGCCCTCACCGAATGTCTCGGCGGTTCTGCCGAACAGGCGATGATGGCTGCCGAAATCGCCATGGAGCACCACCTCGGCATGACTTGCGACCCCATTGGCGGGCTGGTACAGGTACCCTGCATCGAACGAAATACCATGGGCGCCATCAAGGCTATTACTGCCAGCCAGATTGCCCTGGAAAGCGATCCGTCCAAAGCAAAGGTGAGTCTCGATGCCGTCATCAGAACCATGAAAGAAACAGCCGCCGACATGAATACAAAATACAAGGAAACGGCTGACGGCGGGCTGGCGGTGCATATTTCGGTGAACCTGGTCGAGTGCTAGAAGGTGAGAAATGTGAGAGGGTGAGAGAAGTGAGAGCCGACTTCGAGTACACCGCTTCGCCCTACAATCGGAATGATCGGAGCGAAGCGGTGTACTCGAAGTCGGCTCTCACCTTCTCACCTCTCACTCTCTCACTCTCTCACCCTCTCACTCTCTCACATTCTAAAAAATGCGTCAGATCGTATTATACAGCATATCCCTGGCCTTATTGCTGCTTTTTATGCAATATTTCCATTACCGGCTGGTATTCATCCGGCATACCGAATCGGTGTATACTGGTCTGGTAGCGGTGGTATGCTGTATTGCGGGTATTTGGGCGGGAAATAAAATTGCGGGTAAATGGAAACACCCGGTATCTGTAACGGAAACGGCGCCACAGGCGCAACATGGAAAAACGCTGTCCGATCTGAACATTACACCACGCGAATTCGAAGTGTTGCAACTCATCGCAGAGGGA
>JAKQJD010000476.1 GCA_029561355.1 Bacteroidota bacterium
GAAATGAGGCTTGCGCTCTAAAACTTTCATGAAACAACAACTTTTTGCTTCCGTAGACAAATACATCAGCGACCTGCTGGCCGAAGAAGACGACGCGTTAAAGGCCGTGGATCAATCCATTTACGACCAAGGCATCCCGCAAATCAGCGTATCGCCCAACCAGGGGAAATTCCTTCAAATTATGGCGACCCTTTGCGGCGCCAGAAATATGCTGGAAATCGGCACCCTGGCAGGTTACAGCACCATCTGGATGGCCCGGGCGCTGCCTGAAGGCGGCCGGATGGTTACGCTCGAATACGACGCACTGCATGCCCGGGTAGCGCGGGAGAATATCGAGCGCGCCGGACTGGCGGAAAAAGTGGAGGTCAGACTTGGGAAAGCGATCGATATTTTGCCGCAACTGGAACAGGAAGGCGCCGGGCCTTTCGATATGATTTTTATCGATGCCGACAAACCGCCGTACCCCGAATACTACGAGTGGGCGCTGAAACTATCGCGGCCGGGCACACTTATTATCGCCGACAATGTGATCCGGGAAGGACAGGTGCTCGATCCGAACAGTCCCGACGAAAAAGTGCAGGGTGTACAGCGGCTGAATGAAATCCTTTCCAGAGACAGCCGTGTTTCGGCGACCATTTTACAGACCGTCGGAATAAAGGAGTACGATGGAATGGCGATTGCGGTGGTGAAGTAGCAGAAGCATTTTTTTGAGGATTCGAGGATATGAGGATGCAAGTATTTGGCTGAAAATGAATGGTTTATGCTCAAATTCTTGAATCTTACAGGATTTAGATGCTGCTGTATTAGTTTTGCCGAATGAAACAAAATGATTCTGGTAAAAACGTTCATACCACCTTGCATCCCCGAAACCGGCACCGGGAAGGGTATGATTTCCCGCAGTTGATCAAGGCTTGCCCCGAACTGGCGCCGTTCGTTTTTACCAATCCGTATCAGACGGAATCCATCGATTTTTCGAACCCGGATGCGGTAAAAATGCTCAACAAGGCCTTGCTGCGCACCTATTACGGCATCACGTTCTGGGATTTGCCGGCTGGATACCTTTGTCCGCCAGTGCCGGGCCGGGCAGATTACATCCATTACATTGCCGATTTGCTTGCGGAAGGCAACGAAGGGGTCATTCCACGTGGCAAATCCGTGCGCGTGCTGGATATCGGAGTGGGCGCCAACTGCATTTACCCGATCATCGGGCACCAGGAGTACGGGTGGCGTTTTGTCGGCACCGACACGGATCCGCTGGCCCTGCGTGCTGCCAAACAAATTGCCTCGGCGAATAAATCCTTGTCCGGCGCACTGGACTTTCGCCAGCAACCAAATGCTGCCGACATTTTTACCGGCGTTCTGAAGTCCGGCGAAAACTTCGACGTTTCCATTTGCAATCCACCTTTTCATGCCTCTCCGGAAGAAGCGCAGGCAAGCACCGAGCGCAAATGGAAAAACCTAGGTAAGGAAAAAACGGATGCCCCGGTCCTGAATTTCGGCGGACAAACCACCGAACTCTGGTACCCGAAAGGGGAAGAGGCATTTATCCAGATCATGGTGTCGCAAAGCGCGGAAATACCCGGACGTTGCCGGTGGTTTTCTACCCTGATTTCCAAAAAAGAAACGCTTCCTTCTATCTACGGCGCCTTAAAAAAAGCGCAGGCCTCCGAAGTACGCACCATCGAGATGAACCAGGGCCAGAAAACGAGCCGCGTAGTAGCATGGACGTTTATGGCATCGTAAACGGTAAGCAATACGACGAATATTGATTGTTATTAGCACTAATAATAAAAAATAAAATATCTTTCGACCTCCAAAATGCCCACTCGTACCCCACATGACACGCACTGTAATTGAATGTTCAACTTTTTAAAATATTCACTCAATTCAACTTTATGTCAACCAATTTGAATGGAAACATTTACCCTGTCTGGGGCATTAATTCGGAGAATCAGGTTTTTGCGGTAGATGCCAACAACGCCGTACATGTGCTTTCCGATGCAAATTTTGCCGAAGTTATCGCCATTTCCGAAAGCGGAATTGTATGGGCTATTTCGGGTGTACCCGACCCATCAAGCGGTTCGGTACTCTACTTTAGCACTGGCGACGGTAAGTGGACTGCACTAACCAACGTACCCGGAGCTGTGATCCTGACAGGTGGAAATGCAGATGGAGCAGTGTATGCTACGGAAGACGGGCAAATCTGGACGGTCAATACCATTGGAGAAGGCGAGCAAATCGCCAACATCCAGGATTTGCAGGAATTAGACTATGGTGGCGGCAATTTGTGGGCTGTTTTTCCCGAAAAACCAGGCGGACCCGCTTGTCTGCAATTCACCAGCGCCAGTCAGGTTCCGGCAGTCTGGAAACCTTTCGCAGGCAGCCCGAGTGTTTCAGGAATCAGCGCAAATTACTCAGGCGACTGCTATGCTGCCAGTGACTACAACCCTATGTACTACTCGCAGGACGGGCAGAGCAGCAATAGCGCCGGCTCCGGAGCCAACGGCTCTACGCTCGCACTGACTTTTAAAAACACTTTTTACCTGCTGTCGACCAGCGCAGATGAGAATGGTAACAAGGTGATGATCTGGGTGGATGAAAAAGGCGGCGTTTTTCAGGACGCAGGTTTTCAGGCAATCCAAGTGCTCGCCTCCTATTACCTACCATCTTCTTGAGTGATGAATGATGAACGATGAACGATGAGTTATTGGTGATAACCTGCGGCATTTTCATTAAAGAAGCCAAGTGTTTCCACCAATAACTCATCGTTCATCGTTCATCACTCATCGTTCATCACTCATTTCAGCGCTGCAATGATCGCCGCAAAATCATCGGCTTTCAGCGAGGCGCCACCGATCAGTCCGCCGTCTACGTCGGGTTGCGAAAATATTTCGGGTGCATTCTGGGCATTGCAGGAACCGCCGTAGAGAATCGTGGTATCGTCGGCCACGGCTTTTCCGTATTTCTTCGCTACCAGCACCCGGATGGCGTGGTGCATTTCCTGGGCCTGCAGGCTGCTGGCGGTGCGGCCGGTGCCGATGGCCCAGATGGGTTCGTAAGCGATCACTACTTTCCGGAAATCTTCTTCTTTCAGGTGGAACAGGCCGGCTTTCAATTGTTTGGCCACGTATCCGACATGTGTATCCACTTCGCGGATGTGCAGCGGTTCGCCGCAGCAGAAGATCGGGCGCATACCACGTGCGAGTGTCACATTGACTTTGGCAGCCAGTACGTCGTTTTTTTCCTTAAAATACAGGCGGCGTTCGGAGTGGCCGATGATCACGAATTCGGTGCCGACGGAAGCCAGCATATTGGCAGAAACCTCGCCGGTAAAAGCGCCTTTTTCCTCCTGGTAGCAGTTTTGGGCAGCCAGGTGAAAGTATTTCCGCACTTTCAGCATTTTACCCACGTCGCGCAGGTGCGTGAGCGGCGGCGCCACGACGACCAGTCCGCGGGGTTTTTCCACTTTTTCAAGAATACTTTTGGTCAGTTCCAGCCCTTCTTCGAGGGTGGTGTTCATTTTCCAGTTTCCGGCTACTATTTGCTGGCGCATATCGGGAGAGCGAGTTAAATAAAAGTTGTTTTTCGGCCGCCAAAGTAGCAGGAATTGTTGAGAATGTAGACGGTAGTGGATACTATTCGGTTGGGAAAAAGGCATCTTCCACATGCCGGATTTCCAGCACCTGATCGTTTTTTAGCAGGACGGCCACGATATCGAAACGTATTTCCCAGTCGTAGTCGATTTGTTCCATGTATATACCGGCAGTGCGCGCCATCATATTTTGTTTTTTGGCCCCCACGGCGCCTTCCGG
>JAKQJD010000484.1 GCA_029561355.1 Bacteroidota bacterium
TCTTAAATCTTTCCCAAACCCTCATTTCCCCGCATCACTTTTCCAAAATTTCCGTTCTTTGCCCGTATGCGACGTTTACTGAACCTGAAATTTTGTGTTCCCTTTGTGCTGTTGGGCTCCTTGTTCGTGGAAGGATTTCACAACAACAAGCCGTTTGCCAATCTATCCAGTTCCGCCAATCTGAAAGAGGCGTTCTGGGTCGATTCCATGTTTAATGCCATGACGGATGCCGAACGTTTCGGACAACTGTTCGTCGTGCGCGGGCACTTGGACATGGATTCCGCTTACGAACAGCAGGTGGAGAACCTCATCCGGCAGTACAAACCCGGCGGTATCTGTTATTTCAACCCCACAGGACAGGGCACGCCGGAGAAGCAGGCCGTACTCACCAACCGATACCAGGCTGCCAGTCCGCAATTGCCGCTCATGGTGTCTATGGACCTCGAATGGGGCCTCGGTATGCGCCTGCGCGGCACCACCATTTCTTTTCCCAAACAAATTATGCTTGGCGCCATCGACGACAACCGCCTCCTGTACGATATGGGTGTGGAAGTCGGGCGCCAATGCCGCCGGCTGGGCGTACACGTCAACTTTGCGCCGGATGCCGACATCAACAACAACCCCGCAAATCCGGTCATCAACGAACGATCCTTCGGCGAAGACCGCTACAACGTGACCGCCAAAGCCTACCAGTACATGGCGGGCCTGCAGGACGGCGGCGTTCTGGCCTGCGCGAAACACTTCCCCGGCCATGGCGACACCGACGTGGATTCGCACCTCGACCTGCCCATCCTGAAACAAAGCACGGCACGGCTCGACAGCCTGGAACTCTACCCGTTCAAAATGCTGGCACAAAACGGTATCGCTTCGTTTATGGTGGCGCACCTGAGCGTGCCCGCACTCGATCCGCGCGCAAACTGGCCTACCTCTTTGAGCCGCCCGGTTATCACCGATCTGCTGCGCAAGAAGTTTGGTTTTCAGGGACTTATCTTCACCGACGCCATGGAAATGAAAGGCGTCACGAAGAATTTCAGCGCCGGCCAGGCCGATGTGGAAGCCTTTAAAGCGGGCAACGACGTCGACCTGCTGCCCGAAAACCTGGGCGCGGCCATGACCGCCCTGCAAACGGCCGTCGACAGCGGCACAATCGACAAAAAACAACTCTACGAAAGTTGCAAACGTGTACTGCGCAGCAAATACCGCCTCGGCATCATCACCCCGCAACGGGTGGAACTCGCCAACCTGCGCAGCGACCTCAACCCGCCGCAGGCCCTGGTGCTGAAACGCAAACTCATTGCCGAATCGCTCACTTTGGTACGCGACGAGCCGGGCATCGTCGGCTTCCACGATCTGGATAAATACCGCTTCGCCTCCCTGGCACTGGGCGACACCAACCGCACTGTTTTCCAGACGTACTGCGGTTATTATGCACCCGTGCGGCATTTCAACGCCGGAAAAGACCTCGATTCACTCACACAAACGCGCCTGCTGGATTCCCTGAAACAATTCAACGTGGTGCTCGTGAGCATTCACAGTACCCGCGCCAAGGCTTCCGACAATTTCGGCATTACCGCCAGCCAGTTGGCATTTTTGCACCGGCTCGACAGTACGACGACGGTGGCGCTCACGATGTTCGGCAACCCCTATAGTATGCGTTTTTTCGACGATTTCCCGATCGTGCTGGATGCGTACACCGAAGATCCGATGGTGCAGGAAACGGCCGCCATGGCCTTGTTCGGCGCGAGCGATCTGAAAGGAATTTTGCCGGTAACGGCGTCGCCCGCAGCGAAATTCGGGCAGGGTGTGCGGAAAATTTACCCGTACAAAAGATTGCGTTACGGACTGCCGGAATCCGTCGGGCTGCGCAGCGACACGCTGGCCCTCCTGGATACCATTGTACAGCAAATGATCGCTTCCGGGGCCGCGCCGGGCTGCCAGATCCTGGTGGTAAAAGACAATACCGTCGTCTGGAACAAAGGCTACGGCTCTTACACCTACCAGCCGTCCACGCCCGTTTCGACGGAAACCATATACGACCTGGCTTCGGTGACCAAAGTAGCGGCCAGCACTATTTCCCTGATGAAACTGACCGAAGAAGGCAAGATCAGTCTTGATATGCCGATGTCGGATTTTATTCCGGAATTGAAAAAAACAAATAAAAAAGACCTGCTGGTGCGGGAAATCCTGGCCCACCATGCGGGTTTGCAGGCCTGGATCCCGTTTTACACGCAAACCCTCACGCCCGACAAACACCAGTCGCCGCTGGTATACCGCATGAAACCTGAAAAGGGGTTCGAAGTGCCCGTGGCATCCCATTTGTATATGCAGAATGCCTGGGTGGACAGCGTCTGGCAGCAAATTTTCGACTCTCCGCTTCGGGGCGACAAAAACTACAAATACTCCGACCTGGGCCTCTACCTCGGCGCCCGCGCCATTCTGGAAACCAGCGGCCAGCCGGTAAACGTATTTGCCGACCGGAATTTTTACAAGCCGCTGGGACTGGCTACCACGACCTACAAACCCTGGGAAAAAGGACTCACACTTCGCTGCGCGCCCACCGAGGAAGACCAGTATTTCCGTTTCGAACAACTGCAGGGATACGTGCACGATATGGGCGCGGCCATGCTGGGCGGTGTAAGCGGACACGCGGGGCTTTTCTCCAGCGCCAACGACCTGGCCAAAATCTTCCAGATGCTGCTGAACGGCGGCTCTTACGGCGGCGTACAATACCTGCAGCCGGAAACGGTGAAACAATTCACCACCCGCTTTCCTGCCAGCACCCGCCGCGGCATCGGGTTCGACATGAAAGAATTGAACCCGAAAGAGACGGCTAATATGAGTCCGCTGGCCGGAAACAACACCTTTGGGCACCTCGGCTTTACCGGCATCTGCGTGTGGGCCGACCCGGATAAAAACCTGATTTTCATGTTTTTATCCAACCGGACTTATCCGACGATGGACAACAATAAACTGGCGAATGGCGATTACCGGCCGCGCCTTCAAAGCGTGGTATACCGGGCGTTGCTGGCGCCGGCAAAACAGTCCGCTAAAGGCAGATAGTGGTTATTAGTGATCGGTTATTACTTAACTGAAGTTGTGACCTATGGCCCGGAGGGCCAATATCTTTGTAGATTGATGTGCCACCGTATAGTTCCGGCCCAGCGGGCCGGCATCTTGTCGGAAAAGGGAATTAGATAGCGGCCCGCTGGGCCGCTTATCATCCGCATATTCAATTTTCTACAAAGATATTGGCCCTCCGGGCCATAGGTCACAACTTGGGTTAGTTATCAGTGTTGGTACCCAGGCATTTACAGCCCCGCCGGGGCAGTGGTGCGAAAGATATGGGACAGGATTAGTTGCGTAGTGGTGGCATGGGTTTATGAAATTTAACCGGTTTGTATTGCATCCGCAATAGAAACACGTTAAATTCCATAAACCCATGCCACCACTAAAATCCTGATCAGGCAACAAGTGATTCAAAAATCAGTTGTTAAGATTTGCACAGCAGGTTGAACATTGGCCAAAGGAATGGTACGGATTTTTTACCCGGAATCCTGCAAATGCCTGAATTACCCACACTGATAACTGATAACTGATAACCGATAACTAATAACCACCATGCCCATAGCCGTACTCGACTTAGGTACCAACACGTTTCACCTGCTCATCGTTGAAAGCGACGGAAAGGGAGGCTGGAAAATACTGGTGAAAAATAAAATTTACGTCAAACTGGCCGAGGAAGGCATACAGCGCATCGGCGACGCGCCATTTCAGCGCGGCCTGAACGCCCTGCGCGAATTCCGGAAGCAACTGGATGCAGCAGGTGTGCCGCCGGAAAACATCCGCGCTTTCGGAACAGCTGCCTTGCGTACCGCCGAAAACGCGCCAGACTTCCTGAATGAAGTGTGGAAAATCGCGCACATCCGGCCGGAATCTATTTCCGGCGACCGGGAAGCGGCGCTCATTCACAGGGGTGTGAAACAGGCCGTGCCGTTTCCTGACGAGCGTGTGCTGATTATGGACATCGGCGGTGGCAGTGTGGAGTTTATCATCGCCGACCGCGACAAGGTATACTGGCAGAAAAGTTTCCCGGTAGGTGTAGCGGTGTTGTTCCGCCGTTTTCACCACAGCGATCCCATTACGCCACAGGAAGTGCAGAACCAGTTGCAATACCTCGAAATTGCACTCGATGATTTGTGGAAAGCCTTGAAGCAATTCCCCTGCCCTACCCTCATCGGCGCTTCCGGTACATTCGATGTCATCGATCTGTTTTTGCTCGACCCGAAGACCAAGCCGGAACTGTACGGCCACATCAGCCTACAGGCCTTCGATCCTTTACGGGAAATGCTGATTCGCAGCACTTTAGCCGAACGGAAAGCCATGCCGCTGCTGCCCGACGAGCGTGTGGAAATGGTTGTGGTAGCCATGGTGCTGATCCAGTACGTGCTGCAACGCAGCAATATCAGGGAAATTTACACGTCGTCCTATGCCCTCAAGGAAGGAATGCTCGCGGAAATTCTGGAAGTGAGTAGTGAGTAGTGAGATTACACAGAATAGTCCTGACAGTCTTCCAAAATAACTTTTTCATACACATCTTTCCAGTGGTCGAAAATCCGTGTAGCCGGATAATCTGAGTTGCTTTCCTTTTTTCCGCTCCAGGTCAGGTGCACAACGGCATATTTGCCATCAGCCAGTTTGAACAGTACGTCGTCGCAATCGATGCGTCTGGCTACGGCCTCTGCTTCCGCACCAAATAACGGATGCGACGCTACCAGCTCCCGATGGCGTTCCTGCTGAAAAGCATCGGGATCGGAAACCGACTCCTGCCAGGGCAGCAGGTACTCGATCTGGTCGCCGGGTAACAGTTGTACAATATCGCCTTTCTTCAGGCGAGATGCATCCTGCTTTTTCCTCATAGCAAAAACAAACAGATCGTACCGCGGTTGGCCGTTTTGATCGAGCGCACGTGGCATGCTGAACCACTCTTCCAGTTCGACGCCGCCCAGCCGCATGTTTTTTGTTGCCTCGAAATTCTTGCCCTTTTCCAGGCATTCCGCAAGGATTGTCGGGTCGCCTGCGATTAAAACATATTCAATTCTGAATAAAACCGCCATCGAAAAGCAGGTGTTGTGGTTGCGAATACAGCAAATATATGACAACGCTTTACCGGTACGAATGTAAGGAACTGGCATTTCCTCTTACTACCCGCAAAAAATGACCAAAAACATGCATTTGTGTGATCCCGATGCGACTTCCTTCGGAGAATTTTTCCCTACTTTTGCGGC
>JAKQJD010000491.1 GCA_029561355.1 Bacteroidota bacterium
GCATCCAGAATATAGTGGTATAATTTTTCGCCGGAGGCCTGATTCGCAGTACTGCGGTCAAAAGAAAGTGGGGCAAGCGCAACTCTTTTTTCCGGGTAAGTAATTTGCGCAAAAATTTGATGGGCCAGGAGGATAGCCACAATGATAGGAAATACTCTTTTCATGTGAATTAAGATAAATGTTTTTGTAATATTAGTGGAGCAAATATATAAATTGGAAGATTTATATCTATTAAATAAAAAATTTTGATCAGTACCCGCGAGGGGTAGAAGTATCTATAGAACCGGGATCGTTGCCCGCCCTTTTCGGGGCGAACGACAAACCTACGGAAGTCAGCACAATCACCAGCAAAATCCGGATGGAATTACTCAACGCAATGCCCAGGCTCCGGCTCAGAAAATCGTAAGCGGGCGGCAAACAAATGACCGTAGCCACCAGCGTAAAGGCGAACGGGATCATGTTGTGCTGAAACAGCGAGCCCAGGCAAATCATCATCATAAAAACGGAGGCCATCCAGAACAGGCCGTTGCCGATGCCGGGTGGAATTTTCACTTCTTTTTTAGCGCCCGGAACGATGGTTTCGGCTTCTTTCGCCTGCTCGAAAAAGGAATCCGGCAGGTCGTTCAGGAGCTCCAGCAGGGAAAAATTGACCCGGCTGAGCTCGGTGTTGAAATCTTCGGGACTGGACATGCCCAGTTGATTGCTTTCCCGGGCAGCATTCAGTTTGCCGGAAAGCAGCACGAGCGCATCGTACTTGTCATCCACAACGCGGTCTTTATACCGCATTTTATGAAAGGAAAGCAGGGTAAACAACTCGTCGAACAGGGTGTCCAACGCATTGTCGGCGAGCAGGGCTTTGAAATACGCTCGATTTTTTTCCATGGTGTTCGTGTCGGGTGTTTTGTGTTTGGGAATGTCTACCTGCCACACGGGAATTCCGCAGCCAAGGTAACAAGCTCAAACACAAAACACCAAATACGAATCAGACGCCTTTTTCCACCAGGTACCGCTCCGCATCGAGCGCAGCCATACAACCGGTACCCGCGGCGGTTACTGCCTGCCGGTAAATTTTATCCTGTGCGTCGCCACTGACGAATACGCCCGGTATTTTTGTAAATGTGCGGCCCGGTTGGGCAGCAACCAGGTAACCGCTTTCGTCGCGGTCGAGCCAGCCGTCGAAAATATCCGTATTCGGCTTGTGGCCGATGGCGACAAAGAAACCCGTTACCGGAAGGATCAGGCTTTCCTGGGTCTTGTTGTTGCGGATACGCACGCCGGTTACACCGTCCACGCCGATTACTTCTTCCGGAGAAGTATTCCAGTGTACGACGAGGTTCGGGGTATTAAGCACACGCTCCTGCATGATTTTGGAGGCGCGCATTTCATCGCGGCGGACCAGCAGGTGCACGGTTTTGCAGATTTTGGCGAGATAGGTGCTTTCCTCGGCTGCGGTGTCGCCGCCACCTACGATGGCGACTTCCTGTTTGCGGAAGAAAAAACCGTCGCACACGGCACAGGCCGATACGCCCAGGTTCTGCAGGCGGTCTTCACCGGGAATGCCCAGCCATTTGGCACTGGCGCCGGTAGCGATGATGACGGTATGCGCCTCAACCATGTTGCCGCCTTCCGTCCACACTTTGTGCACAGGGCCGGTGAAATCAACGCGGGTGATCATTTCATTGCGGATATCGGTTTCAAAACGCAACGCCTGCTTTTTGAAATCTTCCATCATATCGGGTCCGTTGCGCCCGTCGGGATAACCGGGGTAATTTTCCACGTCGTTGGTGATCATTAACTGGCCGCCCGGCTGAGGGCCGGTGTACATCACGGGATGAAGGCCTGCCCGTGCAGCATAAATCGCCGCCGCATAACCCGCAGGGCCGGCGCCGATAATCAGACATTTAACTTTTTCCATAATGGGTGCAAAAGTAGAAACTCGGCCATCGAAAAGCGCGTGTCTATCTCACTTTTAAACGGCTATTTGTAAAAAATGTAGCGGCGCAGACGAATGGCTTCTTTTTTGTAAAACGTCGCAACAAGAGAAATTTTTTCATCGACAAATCCGGATTTCAAAAAAAGTTGTTCTTTTGCCTCCGGAAACGTTGAATCTTCGAAGCGATACTGAAACAATAAAAGTGTTGTTGTGTTTATTACGGCACTGTTACCGCGAAGTGCATTTACAGACGCCGTTTTAAAATTCAGTATTGCCCCTTCTTTCTATCCTTACTAATGCTTGGTTATCACCACTGATAACCAATAACTAATAATGGATAACTCTTAAGGTTACCTTCTTTTTCGCAGCATCCTTCCTACAGATCTCCTTGCTAATTTTTGCTGACGAAACAAACCTTATTTCACTTTTTTCAATCGTTTATGGAACAATACCAACAACTGCTCCGCGGCAACAAGGAGTGGGCTACCCAAAAGATCCAGGAAGATCCCGAATATTTTACAAGACTGGTGAATGTGCAGCGCCCCGACTATCTGTGGATCGGATGTGCCGACAGCCGGGTGCCGCCGAATGAGATTACGATGACTCAACCGGGGGAAATTTTCATCCACCGCAACGTTGCCAACCTCGTGATTCATACGGATATGAATATGCTCAGCGTGTTGCAATATGCTGTGGAAGTGCTGGAGGTAAAACACATTATTGTGTGCGGTCATTACGGCTGCGGCGGCGTAAAAGCGGCTATGAGCAACCACTCTTTCGGTATGATCAACAAATGGATCCGCCACATCAAGGACGTGTACCGCCTGCATGAAACGGAAATCAAAGAGCTTTCTACTGAAGAAGATCGCCTCAACCGGCTCATCGAGGTCAATATCATCGAACAGGTGTTCCACGTAGCGGAAACCTCAATCGTGCAGCAGGCCTGGAAAAAACGCCAGGCGCCGCAACTGCACGGCTGGGTGTACGACCTGCACAACGGCATCATCAATCCGCTGATCGAGGTGCCCGCAGGTTCGCCGCTGCCGCATGCGATTTATCAGTATGATAATTTGGAGGGAGCAGTTTAATGGTTTATGAGTTTATGGGTTTATGAGTTTATAGGTTTATGGGTGGTAACTCAAAGCCGCCCATAAACCCATAAACCCATAAACCCATAAACCCATAAACCTATAAACCTATAAACCTATAAACCTATAAACCTCCCAGCTACCACCACTTCTTTCGAACCCGGCGTATACTGGTAGAATCCTTCTCCGCTTTTTGCGCCGAGTTTGCCGGCGGTGACCATATTGACCAGCAGCGGACAAGGCGCGTATTTGGGTTGCCCGAAACCGTCCTGTAGCACGCGCAGGATGGACAGGCAAACGTCCAGGCCGATAAAATCGGCGAGTTGCAGCGGTCCCATCGGGTGCGCCATGCCGAGTTTCATCACCGTATCAATTTCCTCCACACCGCTCACACCTTCGTACAGGGTGTAAATCGCTTCGTTGATCATCGGCATCAGAATGCGGTTGGCCACGAATCCGGGGTAGTCGTTGACTTCTACGGGCACCTTATCGAGTTTTTTCGACAGGTCCATGATGGACGTGCAAACCGCATCCGAAGTGGCGTACCCGCGAATCACTTCCACCAGTTTCATCACCGGCACCGGGTTCATAAAGTGCATGCCGATCACCTGTTCCGGGCGTTTGGTGGCAGCGGCTATTTTCGTGATGCTGATGCTGGAGGTATTAGTCGCCAGAATGGCCGCTGCGGGTGCAAACTGGTCCATGTCGCGAAATATTTTCAGTTTCAGTTCGGTGTTTTCCGTAGCGGCTTCCACCACGAGGTCGGCTTCCGATACTCCTTTTTGCAGGTCGGTCTGTATTTTCAGGCGGTCCAGCGTAGCCGTTTTTTCGGCTTCCGTGAGCAGGCCTTTTTTTACCTGGCGGTCCAGGTTGGCAGCAATGGTTGCGAGGGCTTTGTCGAGCGCGGTCTGCGCTACATCCACGAGCGTTACCTGGTATCCGTGTTGTGCAAAAACGTGGGCAATGCCGTTGCCCATGGTGCCGCCGCCGATGACGGTGATATTTTTCATACGATGATGGTTTTTGAGGATTTGAGGATTTGAGGATGCGAGGATTTGATAAGGCATTGATAATCAAATCCTCGCATCTTCAAATCCTCAAATCCTCGTCTGAAAATGTGCGCAAAAGTGCGGCTTTCCTCCGAAATACAAAAGCGGGAATTATTCCTTTCGCCAGGAGATCATGGCTGCCGGTGTGAGACCGAGGCTGGGATGCCATTCGGTACCGGCATCCAGCGCGAGCCCGTTTTTGAGCCGGAGCCCTGCACCGAAACCAATACGCGCCACCGAGCCAGTGCGCATGCCGGCGCGTACGGCCAACAGCCGGTGCGGGCGGTATTCGAACCCGCCTTTGATTTGCGCTTTTCGTTCGAGGTCTTTTTCCGTTTCAAATGTAAACAGGAACATATCGGAAGGTTTCCACACACCGCCGATACGGAAAAGTGAAACAGGAATATCGTCGTCGATTTTTTGCTGAAAAGGGTTTTGCAGTTTGGCGCCCAGCCAGATTTTTGGCAATGCCTGCGCCAAAATGCTCACACTGAATGTGGCGGAGGTAACGGAGCCGTACTCCTGCGCCGTCACGCGCAATACATCGGCCGAGCCGCCGAGGAAAAGTTTTTCGCCGAGCCGCCGGCCATACGCCAGGCGGTACCGCTGTTCGCCATAGGAAGAGGTGCCCGAATGCAGCAGGTCAATACCCAGTCCGCCGCTCCTGCCCAGGTCGACTACCGCCTGGATCTGGGCCGTTTGCCAGCCGGAAATGCCGTACGGAATAGCCGAACCAGCCCACACACCCAGGCCCGATTTGGAGAGCCCTGCCTGCGCGTCGTTGTTCAGTCCGTTGGAAAGACTGGGCAACGCCACACTCGCGCCGCCCATGGCCAGCACGGCCGCATTGTCGAACGGGCGCATAAAAACCTGGGCTTCGGCCGAAACGACCGTTAGGAAGCAGCAAAGGAGTAGTGTGGAGCGCATAGGCCGTTGTTGAGTCGTTTATTGGTTTATGGTTTATGGGTTTATGGTTTATGGGTTTATGGTTTATGGTTTATGGTTTATGGGTTTATGGTTTATGGGTTTATGGGTTTATGGTTTATGGGTTTATCGAGTGGCCATAAACCTATAAACCTATAAACCTATAAACCTATAAACTCATAAACTCCTAAACCTATAAACTCCTAAACCAATCTGCCCCAAATAAAAAAAGACCCGTAAAAACGGATCTTTAAAAAAGCCCCTCACTGCGAGCCTAACGGGAGGGGCAAACCATGAGATTATAAAAGAAAAAGGGAATATGCTAGGATGGGAGCCTGTTATGGCGGCCATCAAAAAGCCAAACACCTTCGGCGCTTTGGAAAACGCCTGCAATCGGGAAATGGGACGAAATGGGTGCGTACAAATGGATGTAAATACCCGTCCGGATTAAAAGAACGTAGCAAAGATACATGCCGGCCGGCTTTGCGCCAACGATCCGGGGGAAATTATTTTAAACGGCAGGAAGTGCAGAGGAAAAGGAGTTATTCATGGTTTTGGGGCTTCATTCTTGTAGCGTCTCTTCAACAAATGAGATAAAATTATAAACCGGGAGAATTTTGTGGATCTTTTTGATTCGTTCGGCTACGCCCCCTCGTAGGAATAATGGCTGCGCGGACGACGCGGATCAAGCGGATTTACGCGGATTTTGGTGGCCTGACGGCCACTTAGTTTTATTATTTAACCACTAAGGCACCAGGAGCACAAAGCGTATATTACACAATCTACAGTTTTAATTGTCTGTAAGATGTATAAGGAAGTGGCCGTCAGGCCACCAAAATCCGCGTAAATCCGCCTGATCCGCGTCATCCGCGCAGCCATTATTCCTACAAGGGGCGTAGCCGAACGAATCAAAAAGAATGTAGTGGTATGAAAATCCCGGGATATTACTGAACAGCACTCCGCCGCTCCTTGAAATCCAGCCGCACCGAAAAAATATGCGAATACTGCACCTGGGAGACATTACCGATGTCGGTGAGCGCATAATCGAGTTGCACGCGGCCGAGCCGAAGCCCCACGCCGAAATTGGGCTGGAAGGAAAGTTGTTCCTGATCGGGGTTGAAATCGTCTTTTACGCGTTGGAAATTGCCCATACCCGCCCGGATCTGCACAAAACGGTTGTAATCCAGTTCGAGGCCGATCCGCGGATCGATGTTGAACGACTTGGAACTGATGAGCACGTTCCGTTGTCCGTCGGTGGTCCACTCCAGGTCGATAGCCGGAATCAGCGAGGTTTTTTCACCCAGTCGCACGCGGTAAGCGCCCCCCAGCACGAAGCGGGGTTTGGTGATTTCGGTATTGCTGACCGGAATTTCGTTGTCGGTACTGTCGAAAACAGCCTTTTCCTTTTCCGTGAGGTTGAACGACCAGGCATTGAACGTAGTCGTCAGGTCGCGGCCCTGCGCGCCCAGCATCAGGTTGCCTTTCCGGTATTGCATACCCAGGTCGGCGCCGAAGCCCCAGGAACTGCCGATGCTGCCGATCACGCGGCGTACCACTTTTACCGTACCGCCGATGGACAGGTGCGGATTGCGCAGTTTGCGGGCGTAACTGCCCATCAGCGCGTAGTCGGCTGCGGAAAATTCCGACACGTTGTCGTAATTGATGGTGCCGTCAGGTTCCACCAGGTTAATCGTATATGGAATCTGGTCGATGCCCAGGCGAATCAGCGAAAAAGCCAGATAAGCCTTTTTATCGCGGTTGAGGGATTTGCCGAAACTCAGGAAGTCGTACTGCCCTACCCCGCCGAACCATTCGGCGTGCATGGCCGCCAGTTGCAGCGGCGCGTCGATTTCCGTCAGGCCCGCCGCATTCCAGTAAATGGATGTCAGGTCGTTGGCAAGCGCCGTTTGTGCGCCCGACATGCCGTGTGCCCGGCCGCCAACGCCGATGGCCAGAAATTCATTGCTGTATTTTTGAGAGAGAACGGGAGAAATACCCGATAAGAACAAAAGACCAACGAGTAAAAGTTGTTTTTGCATAGTCTGAACTTCAGGCGCAAGTTTGGAAAGGGTGAATAGCGTGGGGGATGTGAGGTTTGACGCAATCGAAAACCCCACGGTTGCTTGGTGGCGCAAAAATACCCAATTGCCATAAAAAAAATCGGCCCTCCGCCCTTTCTCATTTGAAAGGACCGGAGGGCCCCCGCCTTCGGTTATCTTTACCCTTTCGGGCTATGTCTTTTTTTGGGTGTTTGCAGGTTAAGACGCACACCCAATCATTTGGTCACAGTTTCTCAAAGTATGAACTGAAATTCCTTACTTTCAATTCAATGGTGCAGTTTTCGCGGAGAACGGATAAAAGCACTTTGCTGCTCAAAGTTTTGCTTTTAAAAACGCTGCGATTTGTATC
>JAKQJD010000492.1 GCA_029561355.1 Bacteroidota bacterium
ACGGAAGCCCATACCTGACTCCGTTGCGACAGATGATAACCGCGCAGGGCATGGATGTAAAAAACCTGCTCGAACTCGGCGGGACTGGCAGGTTCGCGCCATTTTGCGGACAAAGCCCCGTCCAGGTATTTTATGGAAACGTTGTGGTCCGATTGGAAAAAATACTGGATGTCCACGTTCGTTTCGAGCCAGGCGGCCAGGTCGTCGTTTTGGCGAGCAGTGCGTTTTTTCTGTTCTGAATAATATAGAAAACTATCTTTTTGCTCTTTTTCGCTGAAATATTCCATCCTTTCCTCGTAGAAATCAGCAGCCGACACCTTGTTCTGAGCGGCGATTTGCCAGAACGGACAACAGCATATCAGAAAAAGAAAGGGCCGGTTAAGGCGGTAGAGGATGGGCATTTTTTGTTTTTAACCGGACAAATCTAGACTATGATTTTAGTATGATTTATATGATGGACATGATTTTGTATCGAGGTAGTCATGGCAATCATGTAAATCATACTAAAATCACAGTCAAATTATCTTCTCCACAAAAGCCATGACTACCTCGACACCAATCATGTCCATCATAATAATCATACTAAAATCATAGTCAGAAATCACAGTCAGAACTTGTACTCCACAGAAGCCTGCACGAACGGTTTAACGCCCCCATCCAAAATCCCGCCTGCCCGAATACCCACATTCGGTCCCGCGCGTACGGAACCCAACGTCAGGTCGGCAAAAAAAGTAAAGTACATCCGGCTGGTGGAAACCTGCGTGGTCGTCGTTTCGGATGACAAAACCTTGATCATAAAAGGTTCCGGGAAATTGGGTTCGTAAAACTCCTGGCGCACCCGTTTGAACACCGTGTCTTCACCGCGGTCGAGTACGAGCCGCGCCGATGCACCCAGCCCGATTCCTGCAAAACGGGAAAAATTGCGGCGCAGCAACACCGGTAATTCGAAGGAAACGAAACGGCGGTGGCCGTTTCTGATCATATACGTCACCGTATCGGGCAGGATCGCCCCCGTGTTGAAACCGCCGTGCATCGTCTGAATAGTAGTATCTCCAGGCAGATCCGAACGGCCTTTCAAACCGGTGAGCAACTCTATCTGCGGGTAAATTTTCCAGGATTTATAGGGCGAAACACTCAGCCCGAAAAACGCATAACCCGTTGAAAAAGAATCCGGTACAAAGCCGTAACCCACTTTCAGGCCGGGAGAAAGGCCGGGTTTAAAACGCGTTTTAGAAAAATTGGTGTTGATTGGCGGATTCTTGTCGAATACGATACTTGCCCGGCTGCTGAAGTTGCGTTTCGGCATTCCTTTTTCCGGCGTAATCCGGTATTTTACAAAACCCTGCGTGGAGTCGTAGTCCGTCACACCCCGCTGGTTGCTACCCGGCAAATAGATGTTGCGAAAAGTAAAAATCAACCCATTCGCAGTTGTAGCCGTATCCAGGCAACTGCTCCGGTTCGGGATGTCGGTGCAGATCGGGCATTTCGGGTACCAGTCGAGCGGTTCCATTTTCGCCGCGTTCAGCCCTTCCGGAATATCGATACGCAGTTCAATTTTTTCCGCCTGGCGTTCGCCGTTGTTTTGGAAACGCACTTTGTAATCGAGCCGGTTTGTGTTGAGTTTACGATATCCGACCCGCGTGTCCGACACGGCAATGGCATTGGGGTCGTGCGAATTGACGATCTCCATTTCCAGCCGGCTGGAATCGGAAGGTACGGCCGGGTCGACCGGCGCAAAAACGGCCAGCAAATGAATGAAAGCGCTGGTATCCCGGATCATACCGGCACTGCCTTCGAGGGTAACGAACAGGTTGCGCGTTTCGCCGGGGCGCAAATTGCTGAAACGCCAGGCTTTTTCTTCACGGTAAAGTCCCCGTGCTTCGGCCAGTATTTTCGGAGCAGGTACGGGTGCCGGCACCAGAAAGGGCGCGCTCACGCCACCATGATTTCCATTTCCCTGGACCAGCGCCATCCAGTCGATCGTTTTCCAGGTATGCGTTGTTTCTGCGGCCGATAGCAGGAGTTCCGGTTTTTCGCCGAAATGCGTCCGCGCCTCCTGAAATTGAAAATGGGTACTGCGGAATTTTTTTTCATTAAAAAACAAATGCACCACGCCGTCGGTCGTGTAAGCGCTGTTGTTGCGGTAACTCAGCACGAGCGTCAGTTCTTCTCCACGCCTTGGCTCGCGG
>JAKQJD010000493.1 GCA_029561355.1 Bacteroidota bacterium
ACGGAAGCCCATACCTGACTCCGTTGCGACAGATGATAACCGCGCAGGGCATGGATGTAAAAAACCTGCTCGAACTCGGCGGGACTGGCAGGTTCGCGCCATTTTGCGGACAAAGCCCCGTCCAGGTATTTTATGGAAACGGTGTGGTCTGATTGGAAAAAATACTGGATGTCTACGTTCGTTTCGAGCCAGGAGGCCAGGTCGTCGTTTTGGCGGGCAAAGCGTTTTTTCTGTTCCGAATAATAGAGAAAACTGTCTTTTTGCTCCTTTTCGCTGAAATACTCCATTCTTTCCTCGTAGAAATCAGTCGATACCTTGTTCTGAGCGGCGATTTGCCAGCACCAACAACAGCATATCAGGAAAAGAAAGGGCCGGTTAAGGCGGTAGAGGATGGGCATTTTTTGTTTTTAACCGGACAAATCTAGACTTTGATTTTAGTATGATTTATATGATGGACATGATTACCACTCAATTAATCATGGCCATCATGTAAATCATACTAAAATCATAGTTTAATTGTCTTCTCCACAAAAGCCACGACTACCTCGACACCAATCATGTCCATCATAATAATCATACTAAAATCATAGTCAGAAATCACAGTCAGAACTTGTACTCCAGCGAAGCCTGCACAAACGCTTTAACGCCCCCATCCAAAATCCCTCCTGCCCGAACACCCACATTCGGTCCCGCGCGCACGGAACCCAACGTCAGGTCGGCAAAAAACGTAAAGTACATCCGGGTGGTGGAAACCTGCGTGGTGGTCGTTTCGGATGACAAAACCTTGATCATAAAAGGTTCCGGGAAATTGGGTTCGTAAAACTCCTGGCGCACCCGTTTGAACACCGTGTCTTCACCCCGGTCGAGCACGAGCCGCGCCGATGCTCCCAGTCCTATTCCGGCAAAACGGGAAAAATTGCGGCGCAGCAACACCGGTAATTCGAAAGAAACGAAGCGGCGGTGGCCGTTCCTGATCATGTAAGTCACCGTATCGGGCAGGATCACCCCTGTGTTGAAACCGCCGTGCATCGTCTGAATAGAAGTGTCTCCAGGCAGATCCGAACGGCCTTTCAAACCGGTGAGCAGCTCTAACTGCGGGTAAATTTTCCAGGATTTATACGGCGAAACACTCAGTCCGAAAAACGTATAACCCGTTGAAAAAGAATCCGGTACAAAGCCGTAACCCACCTTCAGACCGGGCGAAAGACCGGGTTTGAAACGCGTTTTGGAAAAATTGGTGTGGATCGGCGGATTCTTGTCAAATATGATACTTGCCCGGCTGCTGAAGTTGCGTTTGGGCATTCCTTTTTCCGGCGTAATCCGGTATTTTACATAACCCTTTGTGGAATCGTAGTCTGCCACACCCCGCTGGTTGCTGCCCGGCAGGTAGATATTGCGGAAAGTGAAAACCAGCCCATTCGCAGTTGTGGCCGTATCCAGGCAACTGCTCCGGTTCGGGATGTCCGTGCAGATCGGGCATTTCGGGTACCAGTCGAGCGGTTCCATTTTCGCAGCGTTAAGCCCTTCCGGAATATCGATACGCAGTTCAATTTTTTCCGCCTGGCGTTCGCCGTTGTTTTGGAAACGCACTTTGTAATCGAGCCGGTTTTTGTTGAGTTTGCGGTACCCAACCCGCGTGTCCGACACGGCAATGGCATTGGGATCGTGCGAATTGACGATCTCCATTTCCAGCCGACTGGAATCGGAAGGTACGGCCGGGTCGATGGGCGCAAAAACGGCCAGCAAATGAATGAAAGCGCTGGTATCGCGGATCATGCCGGCGCTGCCTTCGAGGGTGACGAACAGGTTGCGCGTTTCGCCGGGGCGCAAATTGCTGAAGCGCCAGGCTTTTTCTTCGCGGTAAAACCCGCGCGCTTCGGCCAGTATTTTCGGAGCAGGTACGGGTGCCGGCACCAGAAAGGGCGCGCTCACGCCGCCATGATTTCCGTTTCCCTGGACCAGCGCCATCCAGTCGATCGTTTTCCAGGGATGCGTTGTTTCTGCGGCCGATAGCAGGAGTTCCGGTTTTTCACCGAAATGCGTTCGCGCCTCCTGAAATTGAAAATGGGTACTGCGGAATTTTTTTTCATTAAAAAACAAATGCACCACGCCGTCGGTCGTGTAAGCGCTGTTGTTGCGGTAACTCAGCACGAGCGTCAGTTCTTCTCCACGCCTTGGCTCGCGG
>JAKQJD010000576.1 GCA_029561355.1 Bacteroidota bacterium
ATCCGGGAGCTGGGCTATTGCAGCGGTATCGAGAACTACTCGCGTTTTTTCGACCGCCGCGAACCGGGCACACGCCCGTTCTGCCTGCTGGATTATTTCCCCGACGATTACCTGATGATCATTGATGAAAGCCACGTGACCATCCCGCAGGTACGCGGTATGTGGGGCGGCGACCGCGCCCGCAAGCAGTCGCTGGTAAACTGGGGATTCCGCCTGCCTTCCGCGATGGACAACCGGCCGCTCAGTTTCGAGGAATTCGAAGGCCAACTGAATCAGGTGGTTTTTGTGAGCGCCACGCCCGGCGACTACGAAATGCAACAAACCGAAGGCGTTGTGGTAGAGCAACTCGTACGTCCTACCGGCCTGCTCGACCCGCCTATCGAAGTGCGCCCTTCGCTCAACCAGATCGACGATTTGCTGGAAGAGATCCGCAGTCGTGTGGAAGTGAACGAACGCGCCCTGGTGACCACCCTGACCAAACGTATGGCTGAAGAACTCGCCACTTACCTCGCGAAAGTAGGCGTCAAATGCCGTTATATCCACTCCGAAGTGGAAACGCTGGAACGGGTGGAAATCCTGCGTGACCTGCGCCTGGGCGAATACGACGTACTTATCGGGGTGAACCTCCTTCGGGAAGGTCTCGACCTGCCCGAAGTGTCGCTCGTAGCCATTCTCGACGCCGACAAGGAAGGTTTCCTGCGCAACGCCCGCTCGCTTACGCAGACAGCCGGCCGTGCCGCCCGGAACTCGAACGGTCTTGTCATTTTCTACGCCGACAAAATGACGGACTCCATGCGCAACACCATCGAAGAAACGACCCGCCGCAGGCTGGTTCAGATCGCTTACAACGAAGAGCACGGTATCACGCCGCGAACGGTCACCAAAACGAGGGAGCAAATACTGGCGACCAAAAGTATTCTCGATATACGCGGCGCAGATAAATTCTATGTGGAAAGCGAGGAGAAAAGCCTTGCCGCCGAACCGATCGTCGCGTACGCCAACCGCAGCCAACTGGAAAAAATGGTGGAGGAAACGGAACGCCAGATGAAAAAAGCGGCGAAAGACCTGGACTTCATTTCCGCCGCGCAATTGCGGGATGAAATGATGGCGCTGAAGAAGCAGATCCGGGAACGGTTTGGTGGGGAATGAAGGAAGTGCGAAGTCTGGAAGCAGTGCGAAGTCGTCAGTGCGAAGTGCGAAGTCTTTGGCATTCGATTGAATATGGACTTCGCACTTCGCACTGTCGACTTCGCACTAACTTTATGATTCGCCGAAAAAAAACACAGGAAGCAGTTGCCGCAATCAATGCAGGCAATTACGCGCAGGCGGAAGCCATACTGCAACTTTTATGGAAGGAAATGCCCGCCGATCCGGAGGCTTCCCGGTTGTTGCTGGACTGTTATCTGCAACAGGAAAAATGGGACGAAGCGGAGCATATGATCCGTACCACCGGCGAAACCTTGTATGGAGGTAGTATCGATCAGGATGACTTGCTGCACCTTTTTTTGCTTAAAAAAGATGTAGACGCGGCTTTGCACCTGGCTTATGAAATGATAACCGCTGACCCTGAGTTTTCGGATTTACACATCGACATCGGACAGCAATTCAAAAACGCGGGCTTTTCGGAAAGACTGATCAAATTTATAGAGCAAACCTGGGCGGATGAAAAGCATAAAGACCTGTTCTTGGCGAGACATTATGCTTTTGTAGAGCAGGATAACCGGCGTGCCTTGGACTACGTTCAACAGGTGCTGGATACGCATCCGACCGACCCGCTGGCGCTGCAATACCGGGACATTTTTCAAAAAAACCAAAAATCCCAAATCATCACCGAGGCGCGGACACAATTGTCGGAAGGCAATACCGCCGAGGCGCTTCCCTTGTACAAAAGCCTGCTTGAGATGGAACCCCATTCCGCTACGGCTCAGGAGTATTACCTCTGTACGCTGGCAGCGCATTATTTTTTTCCGT
>JAKQJD010000662.1 GCA_029561355.1 Bacteroidota bacterium
TGGCAATCCGTACGAAAATGCGCAACGGTACAGCAACCTCAGTTATAATATTACCCTGTCGCGTCCGATCAGCTATTTTTTGCTGAAAATGCTGTTGCCTTTGTTCATCGTCATGTTAGTGAGTATCGGCGGACTGCTGCTGCATCCCTCACACATCGACTCCCGCTCGTCGCTGCCCATCGGTGGACTACTTACGGCCGTTTTTTTGCAACAATCTTATAGCGGCGCCTTACCCGATACCGGTTATATGGTGCTGATGGATAAAATCTACCTGCTTGGGTACATTCTTATTTCTGTGGTACTACTACAGATCATCCGGGCAGGTAACGTAATGGCAAAAGACAAACCGCTGAAACCGGTGATCAAACTGGAAAAACGGCTGGCGCAGGTGTTGTTTGCCGTTTTTGTAATCGGGGTGATGGTGCTGTGCGCGATTCCCTGATGTACAACCGAACCCAGTTCGCTTTTCTTTTTCAACCGAACTGGGGTTCGGTTATACGGCGAGGGCCCGAAGCGCCAGTTTTACCAGTTCTTCCACTTTTGCAGCGTTGGGATGATCTTTGGTCACCGCATTCAGCGCCTTTTGAACGGCAATCCGGTTGAAGCCCAGCGACATCAAAGCGGAGAGCGCTTCTTCGCGCACGGCATTGTCTACAGCCGTCGGGAACATGACGCCGGCCTCGGGCGCTTCCTTGCTGAGTTTGTTTTTCAGATCGAGGATGATCTGTTTGGCGGTTTTGGCGCCGATGCCTTTGACGCGTTGCAACACGTGTGCCTGTTCGCCGATCACCGCCGCCCGCACTTCATCGACAGTCATAGAAGAAAGAATGAGTTGGGCCGTTGTGGCGCCCACGCCGGTTACGCCGATGAGTTGGGTAAACATGCTTCGCTCCACTTGCGTAGCAAAACCGTATAACGTGTGGGAATCTTCCTTGACGATCAGGTGCGTATACAAGGTCGTTTTTTCCTGACCCTGAATAGCGGTAAACGTGCTTAACGGAATATTCACGTGGTAGCCCACGCCGTACACTTCCATTACCACGTAAGCGGGGCTGCGGAAAGTGACTTCCCCTTTCAAATATGCGTACATGCGTTTTTAGTATTTGGTGTGTAGTGTTTGGGATAAAGCGTGTGTAAATCGACCTTTAAAAGCCGAAACACTACACACCAAACACCAGACACTACAATTATGCGGCTGTTTTTTTGCGCACCTTGGGCGTGCCGTTTTGAGCGGCTTTGGGCCTCACATCCAGGCCGATAGCAAGTGCCAACACGTCTTCCATGCGGTCGACGTATTCGAAAGTGAGGCCTTTGATAAA
>JAKQJD010000588.1 GCA_029561355.1 Bacteroidota bacterium
AAACGCCGTTTTTTTGCATCCCTTTTAATCGCATCCGTTTTCGTCCAAAAATTTTATCCATGGTTGTTCAATACCTCCGTGCAGGCTTTTTTGCACTCTTTTGCATCATTCCCGGCCTGTTTTTCGCTCAAAAAGCCGCCAATCCGGCGAATAAACCGCTCAATACAACCGCCGCTGCTCCCAAACCCACTGCGCCCGTTCTGACGCCCGCCATGGCGCCCTATGCCGTGAAAGACACGGCAATTGCCAAACTTTTTGAAAAACAATCCGACATCCAGTGGGTAAAATCCTTTAAAGGCCGCCTCGACGATGCTTCGGTGGTAGACATTTCGCTGGGGTTCGACGGTATGAACTGCCGCGGATATTTGTCGTACGCGAAAAGCCGTATCCGCTTCCGGCTGGAGGGCTATTTCGATACGCTCTCCGGATTTCAACTGGAAGAACGCGATATGTCGCGCGGACTTACCGGATACCTTACCGGCACATACGTGAAACGTCGCCTGCTCGCCGACTGGAGTAACGCCGACAAAACGCTCGGCGCTCGTATCGAAGCGGAAGAAGTGTCGCCAGGCCAATCGGTTACCGTCAATTGCAGCGACAACAAATGGAGCAGCCGTTACATCACACGCTACAACAATGCCCGCTGCGACATGGTGCTGGTGCGCTCACACAATGGCGCGCTCGACGGCTTCCTGTGGATCGAAGCCGACAACAAAACCTACCGCCTGAAAGGCGATATTGCGCTCGACGGGAATTATGAAATGGAGGCCTTGCTGTCCAACGGCAAAGTGGCGGGTCTTTTACAGGGCAACATCAAGCCCGGGCAAAATACCGATTGCAACTGGATCGGCAGCGGCGAAAAACGCACGTTCAAATTTACGCTGAAAGACTATTTCCTGTCTGGCTGCTACGAATACGCCGATTATGCTACCAGTTATGATGCCTTGTACCCGCGCACCCCGTGTTCGGGTTGCAACACCTGGCTCGATCAGCAGGTAACCGGCTGGGTTACTAAATGCAAAACCACCCTGAACGACAAAAAAACCGCACTCACGCCCGCCAACCGCAGCACGCAGCGTGCGAGCGCCTGGGCAGAAGTAGCCTGCTGGACGGAGAATATTTTCAGCGGGTATTTTTCGTTTTCAGAAACCTGGGATGCGCGCATCGACGGGCTTTCCTACAACTTCGATCTGCGCACCGGCAAGCCGATCACGTTCAACGAATTGTTCAACAAGGGTTTCGACGCAAAAAATTGGCTGGCCGAATATGCCCGCCGGGAGTCGCCGAAACTTTCCGCTTTCGCAGCCGACCCGCAATACCGCGAATGGATCGACAAGGAAGGCTTCCCGTTGTTTACCCTGCGCCGCGACGGACTGGAAATCAGCACGCTTTTCCACCCTTCCTACGGAAGGCAGGCGCTGCTGATACCATACAACAGTTTAAAACCGTACATGCGGAAAGACAATCCGATCGCGGATCTGGTGAAATAAAGGGCGCGTTGAGCGTGTTTAGTTTTTTATGGCTGTTTTCAAGACGGCTTGATTATCAACGTTTTGCTAAACACTAAACACAAAAAACCAAACACCATCGGCGCGTTTATCGTATGATCGCTACCGGCATTTTGGGATCGTAGGTCCCTTTTATGACCGGGCTTTGCCGGTTGCC
>JAKQJD010000634.1 GCA_029561355.1 Bacteroidota bacterium
CGGTAGTATTGGAATCACGTCCGGAAACACCTCTCCCTGCCGCGCTTCTTCCTCTTCTTCCAGGGAAAAAAGCGGAACGAAGTCGGGTTCGTCATCTGACTGTTGCGACATCAACCAATTTTCAAACATGCTCATATTAACTTACAAATGATAGCCGAGGGTACAGGGATATTAACCGGAGATTAAAAATTCTGTTCGAAAATCAATCCTATTCCATCAAATACCTTCCCGAAACAACACGGAGCCTTAAGAATTCCTGCAATGTTAAGCGCAAACCTTGACAAATTTAATGAAAAGATGGTAGTAAATAATCATTTGTGTCAAACTGGCAGCAAAAAACGCAGGGTGAATGAACATGCAATCAGGTCAAATAATTTGCCATGCCCGATATTCCGGATTTTTGGCAGGAAAAAACCGAGAGAAGCGACAAAACGGCAGAAGAAATACGCTCTTTTGCACGCCACTGGATTTCCAATAGGTGGCAAATGCCGGGACTTTTTTAATTTTCGCCGACAATTACCAAACGGTCGCCATTCAAAATTCTCTGATGCAATTGATTTCTGCCTTTTTCCGTCTTCGATCCCTCTCGTTTTTGCTGCTTCTGCCGCTTTTTTTGCTGCATTCGTGTTCTGAACACATTCCGCCACGTATTCTGATTTTTTCAAAAACGGCCGGTTATCGCCACGCCTGCATTCCGGTGGCTACGGAAGCCCTTCGGAAAATGTGCCTGGAGAACGGTATTGCCGTCGATACCACGGAAGAATCGGAAGATTTTACGGAAAATAACCTCAAACGATACAATGCCGTTGTATTTCTCTGCACCACCGGCGATGTGCTGACGCCCACGCAAGAGGCTGATTTTGAAAGGTATATCCAGGCCGGCGGCGGATTTGTGGGTATCCACTCCGCTACCGATACCGAATACGGCTGGACCTGGTTCGGCGGGCTGGTCGGCGCATACTTTAATGGCCACCCAAAACAGCAAAATGCTACTCTGCACGTCGAAGACCATAATCACGCTGCAACAAAACACCTGAAAGGCAACGACTGGACGCGTTTTGACGAGTGGTACAACTTCAAAGACCTCAACCCGAAAACCCAGGTGCTGCTTACCATCGACGAGGCAAGTTATGAAGGCGGCACCAATGGCAAAACACACCCGATGAGCTGGTATCAGGAATATGACGGCGGCAGGGCGTTTTACACGGCACTCGGCCATACCAATGAAAGTTATGCCGAGCCGGATTTCATGCAGCATGTGCTGGGCGGCATAAAATACGCCATCGGAAAACAAAAACGGCTCAATTACAGCGCCGCCCGTACGCCGGAACAGCCAGATCCTACCCGTTTTGTAAAAACCGTACTGGCCAATGAGCTGACCGAACCTATGGAACTCGATATGTTTCCCGATGGAAAGATCATTTTTATCGAGCGCCGCGGAAATATCAAACTCTTCGATCCGGCCACGGGCCTGGTTACCATCGCACACCGGCTGCCAGTATATTCCGAACAGGAAGACGGGCTCATGGGTCTGGCGATCGATCCGAATTATGAAAAAAACAACTGGATTTACCTTTACTACTCTTCCGTAGGCGACCAGTCGTTCAATACGCTGTCGCGGTTCGTTTTTCGCGGCGATTCGCTCGAACGCGCTTCCGAGCAGGTCATCCTGCGCGTGGCCGTGCAGCGGCAGGAATGTTGTCACACCGGCGGCTGCATCGAGTTCGACAGCGACGGCAACATGTTCCTGAGTACCGGCGACAATACCAATCCCTTTGCCTCGGAGGGTTATTCGCCGTCGGACGAACAGCCGGGCCGCAGCGCCTGGGATGCCCAAAAATCGTCGGGCAACACCAATGACCTGCGCGGTAAAATATTGAGAATCAAACCGCTGGACGACGGTTCCTACATTTGCCCTGCCGGAAATTTGTTTACACAAAATGCGCTCACGCTCCGTTGGGGCACACCCGAAAGCCAGCAAATGACCTCCAATGGTCAGCAGGTGGGCCGCCCTGAAATTTATGTGATGGGCTGCCGCAATCCGTACCGCCTTTCCATCGACAGCCGCCGGAAATTGCTGTTTTGGGGAGAAGTAGGCCCCGATGCCGGCGAGCCCGACAGCACCCGCGGACCCGCAGGCCATGATGAGGTGAACCGTGCCCGCGCGGCCGGATTTTTCGGCTGGCCTTATTTTGTTGGAAACAACAAACCATACCGCGAGTACGATTTTGCCGGCAAAACACCCGGCAACCCGTTCGACCCGCTGCACCCGATCAACAACAGCCCGAACAACACGGGCAGCCGCGAATTGCCGCCGGCACAACCCGCCTTTATCTGGTATCCGTACGGGAATTCCCCGGATTTTCCGCTCGTCGGCAACGGTGGCCGCAATGCCATGGCCGGCCCCACGTACTACTGCGATCAATACCCTGCCGACACGCGTTTCCCGGATTATTACAATGGTAAACTCATCACCTACGACTGGATGCGAAACTGGATGATGGCGGTGACCATCGACTCGATGGGGAATTTCAGCCGCATGGAGCCGTTTGCGGATTCGCTGCGCTTTTCGCGCCCCATGGACATGATCGTGGATAAAAAAGGCGTGATCTGGCTGCTCGAATACGGTACGCAATGGTTTTCTTCCAATGTGGATGCCCGCCTGAGCCGCATCGAATATGTGCGCGGCAACCGCCCGCCGATACCGTCCCTTCAAGTCGATAAAAAAGCGGGTGGCACGCCGCTGGAAGTGGTTTTCACGGCTTCGGGCACAAAAGACTACGACAAGGATCGCCTGAAATTCGAACTGGATTTTGGCGACGGTACCAGCTGGAAAACCGATTTTATGCGTATTCCCGCCGCACATGCGGGATTTTCCGGAAGCTCCAAACCGGTAAAAAGGAATCCGCTGGACAGTATCGTGCACGTGTATCAAACCCCCGGAAATTATGATGCCGTGTTGAAAGTGACCGACGGTTCCGGTGCATTTCAAACCGTCAAAATAACCATCAACGCCGGCAACGAACCGCCCGTGGTGTACTGGAATTTCGGCAGCAAAAACCGCAGTTTTTACCAGCCAGGCCAAATGCTTGATTACCAATTGGTGGTGGAGGATACGGAAGACGGCTCCCTGCAAAGTGGCCGTATCGCACCCGATGCCATTGCTACTACCATCGACTATCTGGAAACGGGATTCGATATTACCAGTATCGCGCAGGGACATAAAGCGGCTATGCAGCAAGCGGAATACGCCAAGGGCAAGGGCCTGATCGATCGTTCCGACTGTAAAACCTGCCACGCGCTCGATCATAAAATTAACGGCCCTTCTTTTCAGGACATTGCCGAGCGGTATCGCGGCAACGAATTTGCGGTGCGCAACCTGTCAACGAAAGTCATCAAGGGCGGCGCAGGCAACTGGGGCGAAACCGTCATGAGCGCTCACCCGCAACTTTCGCCGGAAGACGTGGGTGAAATGGTGCGCTGGATTCTCTCGCTCGGCGGCGCGGCCAAACCAAAACAATCGCTTCCCGCGAAGGGTACCTATGCCCTGGTAGCGCCCGGTTCCGGTGATCCGGGCAAAAAAGCCATTCCTGGAACGTTTATTTTCAAGGCTGCCTACCGCGACCGTGGAAGCCGAACCCAGGGTGCTCTGGAAGGTGGCGAAGTGCTGGCACTGCGCCCGGCTTTCCAGCAGGCCGAGCAGGCGGACAGCCTTTCCAAAGGCATTACGAATTACCGGCCCTTCGGCGGCGACACGGTGCTGCTGAAAGACTTGAAAAATAAAAGTTTTGTCATGTACAAACACACCGATATGACCGGCATTCATGCCATTGCAGTGGGTGTAGGCCTGGGTGACGGGCGCAATAAATTTGCCGGCGGCAGAATTGAAATCCATCTGGATAAACCCAACGGTGTACTGCTGGGCAAAGCCGATATTCCTTCCAAAAACACTGTGCGTATGGAGTTTTTGGAAATTAACGTGCCAATCTCGCATATTTCTGACGGCAAATTCCACGACGTGTACCTGGTTTTCAGAAACGACCAGGTGGCTTCGGATCCGATTACGGCACTCGACTGGGTACGGTTTGATCTCATGGTAAATTAATTTCAGGGCACATCCACCGCGTCGGTTCAAGCGGCCCGGTGGATAATCGGAGCGAGAAAATCCGCTCAATCTGCGTCCCCAAAACATCATCCCCAAAATTATTTCCACGAAAAAAATCCCGGGCACTTGCAATCCCGGGATTTTTTATTGAATCTTTGTATCATTGTACTGATACATTATTACATTTGAAATGAAAATACTGCTGCTCGATAATTTTGATTCTTTCACGTACAATCTGGTCGATTTTTTCCGTCAACTGGGTTGCACGGTAAAAGTGTACCGCAACACAGCCGATCCGGAAGCATTGGCTCAGGTTGACTTTGATCTGCTTGTGTTGTCGCCCGGGCCTTCGATACCGCGCAATGCAGGCAACATGATGGCAGTGATCGCAAAATTTTACCAGACCAAACCGATTTTGGGCGTTTGTCTGGGCCATCAGGCGCTTATCGAGTTTTTCGGCGGCACCCTGGCTAACATCGCGCCGGTACACGGGAAATCGGTGCCGATCGAGCACGATGGCCGCGGGATTTTTACCGGGCTGGAGCAGGGTTGTCACATTGCACGCTACCACTCCTGGGCGGGTGTGCAGATCCCGGCCGAATTTGAAGTGAGCGCCCGCTCGTCTGACGGCGTGGTGATGGCTATACGCCACAAGCGCCTCCCGATCGAGGGTATTCAGTTTCACCCGGAGTCGGTATTGAGTATGAAAAACAACGTAGGCATGCGTATGCTGCGCAACGTGGTGGAAGGCCGTATCGCATCGGGCAACCGCATTTACCATGAGTTGTCGCACAAAATGCAAACCAACACCGCGCTTACCCGCGAAACGCTTGCCCAATTTTTGCGCGCGGTAGAAGAAGGCCAACTGTCAGACGACCAGAAACAGATTTTACTGGTTTCGCTGAGCCATAAGTTGCGGAATTCCAGCGAGTTAAAAACATTTATCGATGCCTTGATGGCATTCAGTACCTCCGTGGGCCAAAACCTGCACCCGGATGCCGTCGATATCTGCGGAACCGGCGGCTCCGGACTTCCGCGTATCAATACCTCCACACTCGCCAGTCTGCTGCTGGCGCACTGCGGACTAAAAATTGCCAAACACGGCAACCGTGCCGCCGCCGGAAGGTTCGGCAGTTTTAATTTGCTGGAAAGATTGGAGGTGCCGATTCGTTTCGACGCGGAACAAGCCGCCAGAACGCTCGAATCCAGTAATCTGGCATTTGTTTTTGCGCCCGACGTGCACCCTGTTTTCCGGCATTTTGCGCCGGTGCGCGCCAAAATCGGCGTGCCTACCGTTTTCAACGTGCTGGGCCCGCTGGTGAATCCGTATTTGCCCGAACGTCAGTTTATAGGCACCGCCTTCGCCGACCTGATGGACGTCATTTTCGAAACAGGTATTAAAATGGGCAAAAAACACCTGATCGTCGTGCGCGGCCACGACGGCCTCGACGAAATTTCGGTGAGCGCCCCTACCCGGGTACTCGAATACCGGGATGGAAAAACATACGATTATGAAGTCAGGCCCGAGGATTTTGGGATCGAGACGCTCCCTTTCAGTGCAGTACGTGCAGATAATGAGGAATCCTGCGTGGCGATCGCACGGGAAATACTGACAGGAAAACTGCATTCCGAGCATTACAAACTGGTGGCTGTGAACGCGGCGTTTATTTACAGCAAATTGATAGAGGACATTCCGCTACCGGATGCGTACCGGAAAATGGAGCAACTGATCCTGACCGGCGTGGCCGGCCAGGTGCTGGAAAACTATAAGGCGGCGTACGGCGAACCAGTAGCATTGGAGGCGTAACGAATTAACAATGAACATCTTATCCCAAATAGTAGCAGTAAAAAAGCAGGAAATCATTGCGCTTTACGCACAGTATAACCTGTCAGACCTGCAATCGAAATGCGCGGCGCTTCCAGCGGTGCCTTCGCCGCTGTTTTACCAGGCGCTGGCCGAAACACGTAAAGCCGGCGAACCATTTTTTATCAGCGAATTCAAACGAAAAAGCCCTTCGGAAGGCTGGATCAACGAACATGCCGATCTTCCGGATCAAATACGCGCCTACGTTCGCGCCGGCGCCCGCGCCATTTCCGTGCTTACAGATTCTGAATTTTTCGGAGGCCGTTATGCCGACCTGCAACAGGCTTCCGATACCCTGGCCGATCAGGATCAAAAGCCGTTATTGCTGCAAAAAGATTTTATCCTCGATCCGATCCAGATTTACCTGGCGCGGCTGCATGGCGCGGACATGATCCTGCTGATCGCCGCTATTCTGGAGCCGGAACAGCTGGATTCGCTGAAAAAAATCGCAGAATCGCTCGGTATGGGCGTTCTTGTAGAAGTACACGATCAGGAGGAACTGGATAAAATAAACTACCTCGATTTTCCGGTGCTCGGTATCAACAACCGCGACCTGAAAACGTTCCGTACCGCCCTGAACCGGGTGAATGTATTGAAACAACAACAGCAGCGATTCATTATTTCTGAATCGGGGATCCGTGACGCCGTCGATTTTCAAATGGTGAAACAGGCCGACGGATTTTTGATCGGTACCGGTCTGATGCGGCGCAGCGAAGCGCTGCAAAACGAACACCGGGAAACCTTTTCGGAGTTTTTTCAAACGGAAGGGAAATTGCTTTTTAAGGCC
>JAKQJD010000656.1 GCA_029561355.1 Bacteroidota bacterium
TACGCATTCGAAGTCTGGGTAAATGGCATAGACGTCAGCGTCAGCACACCGTTTTCGTTCTTCCAGAATCGCGACGCTACGCCAATGTAATTTGTCAGAAAACCGTCCATATCGCCGTCGTTGTCGTAATCAATAAAATTGTATACCTGACCGTTTTCAAACAGGTTGAAGGGTGGGGCGGTAAGGCGTTGCAGGCTGAAATTACCGGTTTCTTTCAACAGGTTTTTATACCGGTAATCGGGGCCGAGCCCATTCCCGGGACCTGCGCCGATGAACAGGTCGAGGTCGCCATCCAGATCATAATCCGTCCAGGTAGGTACAGTGTACGGGTCGTTGAAATCCGTAAATTCATAGTCAGACTGTGCAACGAATGTACCCGGGCTTGTTTGCAGGTAAAATTTACAGGGAAATGGACCTGTGGTATGAAAACCTTCCGCATGTACGAACAGCGGATCCAGCAATCCGTTGTTGTCCGCATCTGCCAATACACAGTCCCACGCAGCAAAACCCTGCAAATCGGGAATGTTTCCGGTAGAAAGGGTAAAACTGGAATTCCCGTCGTTCAAATGTAAACCCGAACCTGCGCTGGCCGTGATACAATCCGGATCGCCGTCGTTGTCGATATCGCCCCAACTGGAGCCCGCGGCCGCCTGTCCGCCCTGCGCGCCGGGAATACTGGTTAGTTGCGTAAACTGGCCGTTTCCGTCATTGTGGAACAAAAACCGCTGGCTCATAAACAGGTCGGGGCGATTATCGCCGTCGAGGTCTATCCATGCCAGTCCTTTGTAAGGCGCCTGCGTATTTGAAAAATTGACGACAGGATTGGAAGCGTCGGTTATCCTGGTAAATACGGGCTGCTGGGCCCCGAGGGTGCAGCAGAATGCGGCCGGCAGAAAAAAGCAGAAATGTTTCATGTGTTATTTGTTTGGTTTAAAACCCATGCAAACTCTGCCCGTTTGGCAAAAAAACAGGTAAATCCGATAAAACTTACCCTTTCTTTGAAGCCTGGTTTATAGGGCGCATGCAGACAGGTCCTATTTTTGACCAGCGAATAAAAACTATAAAAAACATGCAGGAACCTGCCTTCAATGCCTGGACGATTGTTTTTACGATCAGCGCTGCACAAGGGTTGCTGCTGGCCCTCGTATTTGGGTGGTCTGCTTATAAACCCAACCGGCTGCTGGCTCTTATTTTGCTGTTGTTTGCCCTTACCATGACGGAATATGTGCTGTACTGGACGGGATATTCAAAGCAATACGTACACTGGACCAATATAAGCCTGACTTTTCCATTTTTACTGGGCCCCTCGCTTTGGCTCTATTTCAGGACAGTGTTCGATCAGAATCCGGTCACATGGCGTGATATCCGGCATGTAATTCCATGTATTGCCTTCCTGCTTGCATACATGCCCTATTATTTGCTGTCCGGTGCGGATAAAAGCGCGGTGGCGGCCGGCGAGGCCGGCGCTCCTGTACCGTTTTGGCTCCCGGCGGTATGTATATGGGCCGGCATCGTACATCTACTGGCTTATATCATCTGGAATTTCATCTACCTGCGCAGTCAACCGAAAGTCGGACAAAGTAACCGCTGGGCGATGTGGCTCAACACCTTTTTGCTGGGCTATGTCCTGGCATATGCCAGTTATTACGTGCTGGTTCGGTTTGAATTTTTCAACCGGGCATGGGATTATCACATTTCACTGGCCATGACGTTTTTCATTTACCTGATCGCCGTGGCCGGATACCTCAGACCGGCTGTTTTTCAGGGTTACAAAATTTCCGAATCCGCAGCAACCGTGAAATACCGGAATTCAGGCCTTACGGACGCAGCAATCCACTCCCTTTTTGCCAGGCTTTCCCGATTGATGGAATCCGAACAACTTTACCGAAGCCCCGATCTGAATCTCGATATGCTATCACAGCGCCTCGATGCTTCCAAACACCATGTTTCGCAGGTTATCAATGCCTGCACGGAAGGAACTTTTTTTGATTACATCAACCGGCTGCGTATCGAGGAGGCGAAAACTTTACTGGCAGAATACAGCCGGAGCGACCTGAACGTGATCGAGGTGGCCTACGCCGTTGGGTTCAACAACAAGGTGTCGTTCAATACCGCGTTCAAAAAAGTGACGGGAATTACTCCAACGGCCTACCGCCACCAGAATGCACGAACGGATAGCGCTTCGCAACAACCGGGCAATTCCAGGCAGGGCGACCGGTAATCCCGGCAAGTACATTTCACCTGTTTGAAAATTTTACCACTTCAAATGGCCCGCCGTTGGAGCGCGCCATTTCTGTATATATAATTTGTCTTTGTGTAAAATATATTTTACATTATGTAGTTTACATTATACATTTGCAGAACACAATTATCCAACTCTAACTATTATGAAAAGCACTTTGCTGATTGCGCATCGCTGGAAAGCCCTCGGATGGGCTTTCACTATTCCCTCATTTCTTTACGGCATTTACTACCTCGCCCAGGATTGTCCCGAAGGCCTGATCGTCACTGTGCCGGAATGGTTGAGGCGGTTCATGTGGATTGATCAATTTATGTCGAATCAGACACCAGTTGCATTGTCGCTGGTAGATGAACTGATTTGCCTGGTGCTGCTTACCGGCTTGTTGCTGCTGACATTTTCAAGGGAAAAAACGGAAGATGAATGGATACAACGCGTGCGACTGGAATCGTTACAATGGGCCGTTTTGGTCAATTCGCTGTTGCTGATGGCGTTTATTATCGAAGCGCATGGCACACCGTTCCTGTCTGTCATGGTGTACAACATGTTTACACCTTTGCTCATTTTTGTAGCGCGGTTTTACTACGTGCTGCACCTGAAACCCCTGTTTTCAAAAAATTAGATTATGAAAAACACGATCCGGATAGAAAGGGCTGTTTTAAATATTTCACAGGCGGAACTGGCCGACCGGGTACAGGTAACCCGTCAGACGATCAATGCAATAGAATTGGAAAAATACGCGCCATCCGCAGTGCTGGCCATGAAAATCGCCCGCGTTTTCGGAAAAAAGGTGGAAGAGGTGTTTGAACTGGAGGAAGGCGATTGAGAGTTTATCCGAAAATCAACGGGATTTCGTTTTTCCAAATCTGAAACCTACCGAAACATACCATTCAAAAAAAGTAAGGCTATGGTCGGCTCTTTCCGGCGCGCCGTTTTTAATAAACACGGAGGGCAGATTGGCATATCCAAATTTGCCTTCTGCGGTAACAAACCAGTGTTTTTTCCATTCCAGGCGTGGGCCCATTTTACCAGTCATGGCGTATCCGGCCACGTGAAAATCGTTGTCGAGTCCGTCGCCGAACACGAGTACGTCCGTTTTTGTAACCACCCAGATACCGCCTACTCCGGCATTCCAGTAACATGCCAGTTTGGGAATCCCCTGGCTAAGCCGGTATAGCGGTTGCAACCATTCAAATTCCATAGTAGCCAGGTTGAAACCGTTCGTATGTTCGAATTTTAGTATTTCCGGTTGTAAATCAATGTTTTGATTGAGATAAGAACCGGCATATTGGACGGATGCCGTGGGTGAAACAACGCCGGAAATACGCGTAGGCTGCTCGCTGACAACCACGTATTTCATATGATCCATCCCGATAGACACATGCAACCGGTCGGTAATAAAATACCCTGCACGCCAGTTAAACTGTGGAATGGAGAACAAGCCCGGATTAACATACACCCA
>JAKQJD010000029.1 GCA_029561355.1 Bacteroidota bacterium
TTCGTGGAAGTCGAGTTTCTCTCCGACGAAGGCGCGCTGGTGGAAGTGCGCACGTATCTGTTCGGCCGCCACAATTTCAACAACATCATGACGGCCATCGCGCTGGGCATTTATTTCAAGGTGCCGGCAGCCACCATCAAATCGGCGCTCGAATCGTACCGGCCATCCAACAACCGTTCCCAGATCGTCGATTTCGGCAGCAATACGGTGCTGCTGGATGCCTACAATGCCAACCCTTCCAGCATGGAACCTGCCCTGAAAAGCCTGCAGTCCATGCCTGCGCCGCATAAAGTGGCTATTCTGGGCGATATGCTCGAACTGGGCGTCGGCAGCAAAAAGGAACACGAAGGAATTTTAAAACTGGCGGGTAAAATGGGCCTGGATTACCTGGTGCTGGTAGGAAAAGAATTTGGACAAACGCCGTACGAACGTTACGGTGCGTTGCATTTCCCTGATAATACAGCCGCTAAAGCCTGGCTGGATGCGAAGAATCTTCAGAATACGCTGATTCTGATCAAAGGGTCGCGGGGGATACGACTGGAGAAACTCGTGATTTAAGATTTAAGATTACATGATGTAAGATTTTAGATGGAGGGCGTCTCGAAAAATCTTACATCTTACATCATGTAATCTTACATCTTAAATCTTCACGACTTTGAAATGATATCCCGCGCAAACAAAATCTTCGGTTTCCAGTAGTTCGACGAACTCACATTTTCCACAATCACCCCGCGGCTGGTCGTACTATGCACACAAACGATGCCTTCTTTGGAGCGTTTGACGACCATAGCGACATGGGAAATATGGTTGGCGCTCTCCCCGAAAAAGATCAGGTCGCCGGGCTGTACGCGCTCCAGCGGCACCGATTTCCCTTCCTTGGCCTGCATGGCAGATGCGGGTGAGGCCTTGATCTTGAATTCCTTCAGCACATAACTGGTAAAACCCGAGCAGTCGAACCCCGAAGGGCTGGTCCCCGCATATTTATAGGAAGACCCCACGTACTTCTGGGCATAAGTTACGATGCGGTTGCGCAGTTGTACACCGGCGGTGTTGCCGGTTTTGGGCGGCGCGGAGGAATCTTTGGTTCCCGTTTTTTTAACGGCATTGCAGGCAGCAAAAAGCAAAAAAAGACTTAAGATGATGCCTGGAGCAAATCGTTGACGCATTGCGGACGGTTTGAATTGTGTATTATATGAACTGCGAAACAACGGCGAGGCGCACACTGTTACAGCATTTTGTCATATGTTTAACAGTAACCATTAGCCTTTACTTAATGTTTACACTTCCAAGCGGGCATAAATCAATTGTTCGCCTTACCTTTGCGTCAATTTTACACCAATTAAAAAGTCATGCAAGATCAAACTGAGCAGACCACCTTACAGGAAATTTTCAATGAAAAGGGCGAACGCCTCAGCCCTGTACTCCCGCAGCACATCAAGAACTTTCTCATCGATATAGACGGTACCATCTGCGATGACGTGCCGAATGAAGAGCCCGAGCGTATGGGCACTATTTTGCCTTACCCCGATGCGTTGGAAATGCTGAACCGCTGGTACGACGAAGGTCATGTGATTTTCTTCTTCACCAGCCGCACCGAAGCGCACCGTGAAGTCACCGAATACTGGCTCGCCAAACACGGCTTCAAGTACCATGGTATCCTGTTCGGAAAACCGCGCGGCGGCAACTACCACTGGATCGACAACCACATCGTTAAAGCCACCCGCTTTAAAGGGAAATTTACCGACTTAGTGGTAAAAACACACGAAATTGAAGTTTTTTCGGAATAAAATGAAACATGGCCCATGGGTTTGAACGTTATCAGAAACAGTGTGCCTGCGAAAAAGCGTGGTACCTTTCCGTTTCGTTCCGATAACTCAAACATCTATGAACCTGCTCCTTCCGATTTGTTTCCTGCTGTCGCCTGCTCCGCCCGACACGCTGCCGTATGACCTGGCGAACCCTTCTCATGTGATCAACCTGGTCAGCGAAGACCTCCGGGAAATTTCCGGGCTTAGCCCCACCGACGCCAATGAACAATACCTGGCTATCGCCGACGAAAAAGGAGAAATTTTCTTCGTCGACGGAGCCGCCGGCGGAGCCATCACCCGGCGGGTGCTGTTTAAAGATAAAGGCGATTTCGAAGGTGTGGAAATGGTGGGCCCCTGCCTGTTTGCCGTAAAAAGCAATGGCGACGTGTATGAAATAGGGCGCTGGAAACGCAAAAGCCCCAGTGTGCGCGCGTACGAAACGGCGCTCAGCAAAGACGACGACGTGGAAGGCCTGGGTTACGATAACAAGCGCGACGCTCTGCTGATCGCCTGCAAAGGCAACCCGGACAGCAGTTATGCACGAAAAGTGTACGCATTCGATCTGGGTACCAAGCGTTTATCCGAACAGCCCGTGTATACCATCGATCCCCTGGAGGTGAATCGCCTGGTGCCTAACGGCCCCGAAGACAAACAGAATTTCTTCAGTCCTTCCGGTGTCGCCATGCACCCGCTTACGGGCGACGTGTACGTGTTGTCTTCCGCCAAAAAACGCCTCGTCGTACTCGATCATGAAAGCGGCGCCATTAAAATGGCCGTTCGCCTCGATAAAAAAATGCTGCCCCAACCTGAAGGTATTTCCTTCGATATCAATGGCGATCTGGTGCTGAGCAGCGAAGGGAAGCAGGGGGAAGGGATAATTATGCGCTTCGCTTATAAGAGAGTGAGAGAGTGAGAGCAGTGAGAGGGTGAGAGATGTGAGAGGGTGAGAGCCGACTTTGATTTCGCCGCTTCGCCCATGTCGTCACTTTTAAAAATGCCGAAAGCGAAGCGGCGGAATCTACGGACTCTCACCCTCTCACTTTTCTCACCCTCTCACATCTCTAAAAATCAAACTTGATCCCCTGCGCCAGCGGCAGTTGTTCCGAATAATTGATCGTATTCGTTTGCCGGCGCATATATGCTTTCCAGGCGTCGGAGCCCGATTCGCGGCCGCCGCCGGTTTCTTTTTCACCGCCGAATGCACCGCCGATTTCGGCGCCCGAAGTGCCGATGTTCACGTTGGCAATGCCGCAGTCGGAGCCGGCAGCGGAAAGGAAACGTTCCGCTTCGCGCAGGTTGGTCGTCATAATGGCTGACGAAAGTCCTTGCGGAACCCCGTTTTGCAGGGCTACGGCCTCCTCGATGGTGCTGTATTTGATCAGGTACAGAATCGGCGCGAACGTTTCGTGCTGCACGATCTCCCAGTGGTTTTCCACTTCAGCGATGCAGGGTTTCACATAGCAGCCGCTTTCGTAACCCGGGCCTTCGAGTACGCCGCCTTCCACGAGGAATTTACCCCTCGATTTTTTGATTTCTCCAATGCTGGTCAGGTAGTTTTCAACGGCGTGTTTGTCGATCAGCGGTCCGACGTGGTTGTTCGGGTCGAGCGGATCGCCGATGCGCAGTTGCGGGTAGGCTTTGGACAGCGTGGTTTTCACCTGCTCGTATACACTTTCGTGGATGATGAGGCGGCGCGTGCTGGTGCAGCGCTGACCGGCCGTACCGACCGCTCCGAATACGGCGCCGGTGAGCACCATTTTCATATCGGCCGAAGGTGTGATGATGATGGCGTTGTTGCCGCCCAGTTCGAGGATGCTGCGGCCGAAACGGCCGGCAACTGCCTGGCCTACGATGCGGCCCATGCGCGTGCTGCCGGTGGCGCTCAACAGCGGAACACGGGCGTCTTTGGTCATGTATTCGCCCACTTTGTAATCGCCGTTGATGATACAACTGATACCTTCAGGCAAGTTGTTGGCTTTCAGCACTTTCTGGAACAAAATCTGGCAGGCGATAGCGCAGAGCGGTGTTTTTTCAGAGGCTTTCCATACGCATACGTCGCCGCATACCCACGCGAGGCAGGCGTTCCAGGACCACACGGCGACCGGGAAGTTGAATGCGGAAATGATACCCACGATGCCCAGCGGGTGCCATTGCTCGTACATGCGGTGCCCCGGGCGCTCCGAGTGCATGGTGAGGCCGTACAACTGGCGGGAAAGACCCACAGCGAAATCGCAGATGTCAATCATTTCCTGCACTTCTCCAAAGCCTTCCTGAAGGCTTTTGCCCATTTCGTAACTCACCAGGCGGCCCAGCGGGTCTTTGTACTGGCGCAACACGTCGCCGAACTGGCGAACGATCTCGCCGCGTTTCGGAGCGGGCATTTCGCGCCACACCTGAAATGCCGATTCGGCCGCCGCGATGGTAGCGTCGTACTGCTCGCGGGTGGTGATGCCGACGGAGCCGATAAATTCGCCGTCGACGGGTGAGTGAGAGTCGATATAACGGCGGCTGCCGGGTACGGATTCGAGGCCCGTCCAGGTGCCCGGGTTTTTGGTTTTGAGGCCAAGTTTTTTCAGAAATTCTTTCGGTTGCATTTGTCTAAGACGTTTGGCTGATAAAAAGCGGCGCAAAGGTA
>JAKQJD010000031.1 GCA_029561355.1 Bacteroidota bacterium
GCAGCCTTCGGCGTGCCGCCATTTACCGTGTAGGTGATTACATACGTACCCGTGCCTGCCGCAGGGTCAAACTCCGTTGCAGGAGTACCGTTCACCGTGAAGCCTTGCGAAACAATGTTCGCGTCGCCGGGGGTACCTGTAAGTGTCACCGGATCGGAGCCCACGCAGAACGCTCCCGACAGGTCGGACGTGATTGCAGGATTCGGGTAGGAGCAGCCATTGCCGATCGACAGCGTCGTGCCTCGTCCGTTGGTCACCGTGATCGTGTAACCGATTGCGTCGATGTGACGGGCATTCAGGATATAAATGCCGGAACCCGCAGGGGTTTCCGTAAACGTAGTGCCGACCGTGATCGCCACAGGCGAAGCCGGTGGCGCAGGGCTCATGGACGTGTACAAACCGCTTACCGCAGTCACCGTCCAGGTGTCGCCCGCAGGTCCGGTGATCTGGATCACTTCGCCGAACTGGCCGTTGGTCAGGGTCGTGGCGTTGTTCAGGCAGATACATGGGTCGGTAACTTCCACCTCGCAAGGTATGGAGCCGATGGTGGCAGAGCCGGTCATCGTGGCCGAACATCCCGCACCCGAAGTAGCCAGCACCGTGTAGGTGCCCACTGCAAGTTGTACCGGGAAGGCAATCGCATTACCCGTACCCGAAACAGGAGCGCCCACAGGCGCCGCACCTACAAACAACTGGTAGTTCGTTCCAATATCCGAATCGCTCAAATTAATCGCCTGGCCCATATTATCCGTCGAGCAGCGCACGCCGCCGCCCGTAACGGTGTACAGCGTCGGTAAGGGATTGACCGTAATAGTAGTCGCTGCCGTACCGATACAGCCCAGCGCGCTGGTCATCGTGACCGTATAACCGGTCGTCATCGCAGGCGTTACATTAATAATCTGCGTGCCCGCACCTGTGCTCCATGCATAAGAAGAGGCGCCGCCAGCCGCTGTAAGCGTGGCCGTAGCGCCCGCACAGATGATGCCGTCGTTGTTGACAAGTCCGGAGCTTTCCGCTACCGCTATCGGACCCGAGGGTACAGGATTGACCGTGATAACCTGCATGGCAGTGCCCTGGCAGCCATTGGCATCCGTAACCGTATAGGAAACCGTAACCGTACCCGCTGCCGTCACCATCAGGATGTTGGGGCCCTGGTTGAAATTGCCCATGCCGCTTCCGGTTACACTAAACGTGCCACCCGGGAGATTGACCATCAGCGGGCGAGAAGCGCCTACACACATTGCGGCATTGCTGCTCGTGATACTCGGAGCGGGAGGTGTGCAAACACCTGGGGAAGTCATTACAGGGTTGGATGGAGGACTGAATACCTCACTGTTTTGGTCGCAAGTACAACGCGTCTGAATGCTTTGCACAGGACCTGTCTGGTTGTAGGTTGGTATGTTGGAAGTCCAGCCACCGTTGTTTACAGAGTATTCAACATAAGAACCATCAGGACAGGTAGGAGCGGTAAAAAAACCACCCTGCACCACACAACCCGTCGTGCAGGCACTGTTGAATACCGTCACCTGCGCAGGCGCAGTGCTTAGGTCGGGACAAGGGCAGCTTAGTGTCAAACTGAAATTACCGACAGGATTGCTACCATCTCCTTGTATCATGATGTAATATACCGTACCGGCGGTAGTAGTAAAATTCAATGTTTCATCTCTGACATGGCACCCAGGCTGCTCCTCGTCATCATCGGAACCTGCTACACAGGTCAGATTACCGCAAGAGCCTGTAAAAACGCCTATTTCCGTATCGAAATTACTACAGGTAGACAAGGTAAGTGTACCGCCCGTACTGGTGAACGTGTACCAAACATTGACTACGCCCCCCTCCATATCCAGGCTGCCGGCGCCCATCGCGAGATCACATGAAGGAAATGCTTCGAAATTCGCACCTATATTGGTTTGCCCCGTCAACGTTTGATTGCAGCTGATAGGTGTCGCGTTGGCACAAAGGTCGTTGGCGGGCGCCGGGCATGTACCCGGTACCGTTGGGACAGAACTCACAGGGCTGGACATGTCGTCGTCCGCGGTGCAATTGCAACGCGTCCGGATGTTTTGTGCCGGACCGTCCTGATCATACGTTGGTAGCGTACTGCTCCAATTGGTGCCATCGGTAGAATATTGTAAAGTAGAACCCGTAGGGCAGGAAGCGGCGGGTGCAGTAATCGAACCACCGGAAGGCGTACCGCCAACGGTCGTACAAGTGCTGTTCATCACTGTTACAGCAGGTGCGGCGGCAGTAAGATCGGGACAGGTAGTCGCACAAATTCCAGCAGACGTTACCACCAGCGAATACGTCCAGGGCAATGCAGCACTGTTCGAGCCATCTATAGGCGTATTATCAAAAGTAGTGTAAACAGCAGTATAAGTTCCTGCGGCGAGCGTACCTGTAGTAATTCTGGATCGCCGGTTGTCTGAACCGTCAATATCATCATTGAGAGCAATAATATTTGTACAGGGACTGGCAGGATTAAAGGCGCCAGGCCCGTACAGAGTCAAATAAGTATCGGCTAATGGAGGTGATAAGGAAGCGCCATCGGAAGGATCAGTGCTAACGGTTACTGCGGCTGCAGATACTAATGTGAACGTATGCGCATCATAATGCACGGCCGTTCCGACATTGGATATGGCACAAGGGGGACCAGCATCAAGTGCCCGGTTATAAACAGGATCTGCTAATGTCAGCGTACCCGGGAACAAAGCCATTGTACTACAGCAGGGACTTGCACTGCCGTTTACAAAAGTGGTAGCGCCTAAACCTACCGGATCGAGGTGATCCTTCAGCCGGCGATGGCTATCTGTAGCGCCGTTGTTATCCCAGCTATAACCGATTTGTCCGTACCAGTCTGAAAGGTCATTACCACAGGCAGCGCCGCCGCCCGACAGGAAGCCGATGGCCCGGCCGGTAGCATCGCTGAAAAGTGGCGAACCGGAAGAACCCGGCTCCGTGGTACCACTGTCCCAATCGAAGATACGCCAGTGCGTAGCCGTCCCCCCGCTAACAAGATAGGAAGTGCCTGTAAGCAGCGCCGTTTCCATGGATATTTTTTTCACGTCTCCGCTGGGATGGTGAATACCTGTTACGCCGGTAGGCGGCGTTGTAGTGGCATCAAAACCGGCAAAATATACGTCATAACCTGCATCTTTGGGACTTTCCGCCAGTTCCAGCAAAGCAAAGTCGCTGCTAGCAACCCCTGCGCCGGCCGGGTCGGCCAGCAACGTACCGCCGCTGGTGACCATCGTGGTGGGACCGTCTGTATCAGGCGTACAATTCGGACTTTCATACCGCCACATAAAGGTCCAGGTATTGGCATTCGGGTTGCTGATGGCATCCAGACCGCCAAGGCAGTGGTTGGCCGTCAGGAACAAAGGCCGGCAGTCCTGTGCCGTATTGTTTACCAGATAACCGGTGCAATTGCGAATTCCGCCGACCAGGATCATAGCGACCGATTTGATCTGGTCGCGCCAGTTATCTCCCTGGGAACAGAGTGTATTGACGTTGCAATTACCCGAATCATCGAAGGCTTCTGCCAGGTTTTGTTCGTTCAGTTCGATGTACTTGTAACCTTGTACGACGTAGTTGATGCTGATAGAAGCAGGCTCGTTATCAGTACGCTCGCTTCGTTTTTCCGGTGAATCACCCGGTTCATAATATTCCAGAATAACGTGGTCGCCGTATACGAGACCTGTGGCGAAAATGCGGTCGGGTTTATTGTTCCGGGCCGTAAAGCCGCCTATAACATGCTGTTTGTCAGCACTGTAAATATATAACACCGAACCGGCCGGAAGGTGAAAATCATTGTACAGCAGGTTAATGGATTTTGCACCGGGCGCTTCAATGCTCAGGCGCCACAGGCGGCCTCCATCGGGCAGGCTTTCCCAGTAACCCGAATTGTCCATATTCAGGTTCGTTTCATGCGGGAAACCGAAACGGGGCGGTATGCCGGCACTTTGTTCTTCCAGGTCTTCGCGGTGCAGGCGTTCCAGATCAATACCGGGCATGAGCTCGGATTGTGCGCTTACGAAAGGAAGATCGTGTGTAAAAGTGTAGGGCTGTCCGCCGATGTTGATCTGTGCATGCAAACCTGCAATCGACAGAATGGAGAGTACGAAAACGGCGAGGGCCGTTTGTAAGTGTTTGATTGTCATCATTTGTTGTACTGGTTTCAAAATAATATGAGCGGAAACCAGCCAACTAAATTGGTAGGAACACGTGCCTGGGGAAAGCACGATATGACCACTCATGAGATATATAGCAACGGATTAAAATGTCCCTGAAATCAGGACGATATTGGATTCAAGATGCAATAGTATAACAAATAAAAAATACAACAAACTAATAATCATGCATTTACATTGTTAGAAAATAATGTTATGAAAATGAGGCCCGGTGCCTTGACGGACCGGGCCTCATTTTTTTAGGGCCTGTAAATTCGATTCCTTCGTTTACTTCGACTGTATCATTTTCTTCGTCGCCTTGTCGGTTGCAGTTTCCAGCGTGTAGTACAGTACGCCTGTGGTGTTCAGCAGCGCACGGTCCACCGAGATCGTGTTGTACCCTTTCGCAAACGCACCACTTTGTGTAAACACCATGCGGCCCGTTTCGTCGAAAATGCGAAGCGTCGCTTCAGTTGCTTCCGGCAAATGGAAACCAATGAATGTTTTGTTCACAAACGGGTTCGGCTGGTTTTGGTACAGTTCGAAACCAACACCGCTGATTGTGCTCGTGTTGCCGTTGTTGAAGCGGAATGCTACGTCCAGGCGGTTGTTTGCCAGGCTGTATGCTTCCGCTTTCGTGATACGGCTGGATACGCCCAGCATGTTCGACAGCATTCCTGCTTTCGAAGCGCGGAAGGTTATGGCAAATTCGTTGTCGCTGCCATTCACCGAAGTAGTCAGTGCGCCTTCAAACACGGCGAAGTTACCTGCTTTGATCTCGCCGGAGCCGGCAATATCCAGTACTTCCAGGTTTTGCAGGTTCATCGTGAACTGGTAACCTTGTACACGTTCAGCGCCTTTGAAGTTCACCGTGAAGGTTTCGCCGGCCTTCACCGCTCGGTCGTCCACATCGAACAACATGGTGGCCGAAGTGCGGTCTTCCACAGAAACAAGGCTGTTCGGAGTAACCGTATTGTTCACGTCACCGATTTTCACACCCACAAAATCTTCATCCATGTGATTGGAAGTCAGGTTCTGGATAGCGATGTTCTCCGGGAACTGTGTCTGGAACGGATTGGCAGGGCTTGGGAAAACAAACGCTTTCTCTACGAATCTCCACGAAGTATTGTTTGGAAGTTCGTTGTAAATACCCAGGATCAGTTTGCGGAATTCCACGATGTCGAACGTCGTGATCGAGCCGGAGCGGTTGGCGTCGGCAGCGATCATTTTGTACGGCGTCGATAGCGGCTCCAGGCCCAGGATGTGTTTCGAGATCAGCACCAGGTCATAGGTGGTTACTCCGTTGAGCGGGTTGTCGTCTTTCGTCGGCGTTACCGTAATATTCGCTCCCAGCGGAAGTGGAGTAAACACATAATTGGCATCAACCAACTGGTTCAACTGAACATTCGGAGTGCCTGCTACTTCAACCGATACCTGGTCGATGCTTTGCTGCGTTTCCGTGGCAAGGTCGCCTGCAACGGTTGCTGCAATCGGATCGCTGCCGCAGCCTACGATGTTCGGTTGCGGATTGACGTATGCAATACAGAAATCGGCATTGCCCGCTGCATCCATCAGCCACACCTGCACCGGTACCGGTTGACCGGTTGCGAAGTCGGCACAAGTCACCACCACACTTTGCGGTTGATCCGCAGGGTAAACATTGCCCGGGTTTTCGTCGGCACGAATGACGGCCAAGGTCGGGTTCAGAATACCCGTCGGCGTGCAGTTGTCTTCTCCGTACAGGAAGAAGTCATTTGCCCACAGGGTTGCCATTCCACCTACCATCAGGTTGATGTTCACGTTTGCGCAAGCCACAACTGGTGGTTTGCAGTCGCGGATTTCAAATGTTTTTTCGCAAACGGCTTCGTTACCGCAACCGTCTTCTGCGATCCATTTGATTTTGTGACGACCGTGTGCCAGTTCAGGCAGTTTCGTGCCCGAAGCATTGCGCCAGATGATTTTCGCACCTGTTGCAGTTTGCTCGATGTCAAAGCGGTAGCGCTGGTTAGCGTTCGCTGTGTTGTCGAAGAACCATGGCGTACCACCGTGGTACAGCGGAGTAGTGGCGTTGCCGTACAGAACCTGGCCCAATGGGCGGGTTGCGAGGTCAGCGCTGGAAACTACTGTTTCCATGATGCCGTCGCCGTCCAGGTCCAGGAACAGCAGGTAGCGGAAACGCAGACCGCCTTGTGGCGTGAGGGTGTCGCAGAAGTCGTCAGCCGTAACTGCGATTTCTGTTTCTTTCTCGCACAGGTCGTGCTGCATCGTGCCGTTATCCCACCAGTTCAGACCGTCGTTCCAGTAACGAACATTGTTCGTCGAGTAGTCGCAAGTGTCGATATCCTGGCAAGCAACTGTTGGAGGAGTCTGGTCTTTTACTTTGATGATCTGTTTGTACGTTACACAGTTGTCATCATTGAGTTCATTACCCAGCCATACGCGCCAGTCTTTGAATGGAGCCAGTTGCGTTACAGGGTTTACTGCATTGCGTGGTACTGCGTAGCAAGGCAGGTCCGGGTTGTATGTGCACCAGTTGATTACTGTCCAGGTACGTTCGATTTTGTAGCAAGCGTCCGGTACAATCGTGAATACCACGTCGTTGTAGGAGATACCGATCAGTTCGCAACCTTCATCGTTCGTGATGATTGGTTTACCGAAGTTAGGCTCGGTTACGCAGTTCACAGATACGTCGGCAGGGAAACGGATGTTGTAATCCTGCGTGTT
>JAKQJD010000050.1 GCA_029561355.1 Bacteroidota bacterium
CGCCAACCTCACGGACGGCCTCGACGGGCAGGCGGCGGGTGTATCGGCCATCGTGATCACGGCACTGGGCATTCTGGCTTACCTGAGCGGCAACTCGGTAGCGGCGGATTTTTTGAAAATTCTCTACATCCCGTACAGCGGTGAACTGGTGATTTTCGCAGCCTGTCTGCTCGGTGGATGTTTCGGATTCCTGTGGTACAATGTGTTTCCGGCACGGGTGTTCATGGGCGATACGGGCAGTCTGACGCTGGGCGGCATCATCGCGGCGATGGCGATCATTCTGCGCAAGGAACTGCTTATTCCGCTGCTTTGCGGCGTGTTTTTGATAGAAAGTCTGTCGGTGATCATCCAGGTGTGGTATTTCAAATATACGAAAAGCAGGTACGGAGAAGGCCGGCGTGTTTTTCTGATGGCGCCACTGCACCACCACTACCAGAAACAGGGATACCACGAGGTGACGATATCGGTGCGGTTTTGGATTGTGCAGGTGTTGCTGGCGGTGATTACGGTGATTACGTTGAAGATCCGGTGAGATCTTTTGGCCTGCTTGCGCAGGGAGATGGATTTTTTCCCTGCTTGCGCAGGAATGGATTTTGCCCTGCTTACGCAGGAATGGATTTTGCCCTGCTTACGCAGGAATGGGTCCCTGGATTTTGCGGATTGGGCGGATTAATATTGATTTTTTCTCTTCATAATCAAGCATCTTCATTTATGGAACTCAAACACAGTGAGATCACCGAGCAGGTGATAGGGGCTTATTTTGATGTCTACAACGATTTAGGGTATGGTTTTCTGGAAAGGGTTTATCAGAATGCCCTGTATTTTGAATTACTCGAAAGAGGTTTGAAAGTCGAAGCGCAGAAAAGTATCAAGGTGTATCGGAACGGAAGACTAATTGGTAATTACTACGCAGATTTTCTAATCAATGGAGCAGTGATAGTAGAACTGAAAGCCGTGGCCACATTAACGGAAGCACATGAAAAGCAATTAGTCAATTACCTGAAAGCAACGAACATGGAAGTGGGCCTCCTGATCAATTTCGGTCTGGAACCCAAATTCGAAAGAAAAACCTGGAGCAACGAACGAAAAAAACACCTTCAACCCAACCAAAAATAAAATCCGCAAAAATCCGCCTAATCCGCAAAATCCAGGGACCCATTCCTGTGCAAGCAGGGAAAAATCCATTTCCTGCGCAAGCAGGGCAAAAACCCATCTCCTGCGCAAGCAGGAAAAAAAAATCTAAAGTAAATCATGAAAAAACGACTCGTCATACTAGGCTCCGGAGAATCCGGCACAGGCGCGGCCCTTCTGGCCCACGCCAAGGGCTATGACGTGTTCGTATCCGACGCAGGGGCCATCAAAGACGCTTACAAACAGGAACTCGACGCCCACAACATCGCCTGGGAAGAGCAACAACACACGCTCGATTTAATCCTCAACGCCCACGAAATCATCAAAAGCCCGGGAATTCCGGAAAAAACGGAGGTCATGCAGGCCATCCGCGCCAAAGGCATCAACGTCATCGGCGAAATCGAATTCGGGTACCGCCACGCCGGCAAGTGCATCATCATCGCCATCACCGGCTCGAACGGCAAAACGACGACCACCGAACTGACGTACCACCTGCTCGATGCCGCAGGTTTCGACGTGCGCAAGGGCGGCAATGTCGGCAACTCGTTCGCCCGCATGGTGCTCGACGACATCCGGCACGCCCGCACGGCAGAGTTTTCGCGGGTATTCGTACTCGAAGTGTCCAGTTTTCAACTGGATGATATTCAGGAGTTTAGACCAAAAATCTCCATGCTCCTGAATATCACGCCCGACCACCTCGACCGCTACGAGTACCAACTGGAAAATTACGTGCGCTCGAAGTTCCGGGTAGCCATGAACCAGCGCCGCGGCGATATCTGCATCCTGAACGGCAACGACCCCGTCATCCGGCACTACCTCTCGGAAAATCCGCAGGCGGTGCAGTGCAAAAAACAACCCGTGCGCAAAAGCGACCTGAAAAACGGCTACGTGCGCATCGGCAGAAGTTACTCGTTCGATGTGGCGAGCACCAACCTTCGGGGCCCGCACAACCACTTCAACGCCGCCTGTGCCATTCGCGCCGCGCTGGCGCTGGGCGCGGAACCGGGACAGATCGAAGAGGGTTTGTATTCCTTCCAGACGCCGCCGCACCGTCTCGAACGGGTGGGTGAAGTGAAGGGCGTTTTGTGGATCAACGACTCCAAAGCCACCAACGTCGACTCGGTTTTTTACGCCTTGCAGGCCATGGAAACGCCGGTAATCTGGATCGTGGGTGGTGTGGACAAAGGCAACGACTATACGCCGCTGATGAAACTGGTGAAAAAGAAAGTGCGCGCTATCGTGTGTATGGGAACAGATAACTCGAAGATTATCAAGGCTTTCAAAGGCACCAAAATACCGATCGCCGAAACGCGCAGCGCAGCCGAAGCGGTAAAAACGGCGGCAGCACTATCTGAAGCGGGAGAAACGGTGCTGCTGAGTCCGGCTTGCGCGAGTTTCGACCTTTTTAAAAACTATGAGGATCGTGGAGCCCAGTTTAGAGCAGCGGTTTTAATGATGAACGATGAACGATGAACGATGAACGATGAATAAACTGCTCTTTGCTTTGATTTTTTTGACGGCCTGCCAAACGAAGCAGCCGGAAAAGGCGCCCGCAACGGCGGGTACCGTAAAAGTGGATTCGGTGGCTTTACAAAAACGCCAGGATTCACTGGCCATAGAAGAAGAGAACGCCGTGCAACAGGGAAAATACAAAACCTGGTGGGGATACCGGTTTCATATTCAAGGAGATTTCGACGGAGACGGGAAAGAAGAAGTTTTAACCGAAAAACTGATCAGTACGAGGACAGGCAAAGAGATCGGAAAGTTTTGTGGATTGGAAAAAGATACGATACCGGACTGCTACTGGACCGCACGTGTAAACACCTTCCGACAGCCGAAATGTGTGTTGAAGTGCTCGAATCCGAAGATCGGTGATTTTACGACGACGAGGGATAGCGCAGGTACGATCGGAATGGCTTTCCTCCAAAACGCAGGCGATTTGAATGGAGATGGAACAGATGAAATGGCTTTCGTGGAAGATTTGGGCGGCTGCAATTCCGGAATCCGGGAAGTACTACTGGCAACTTATAAAAAAGGAAAATGGGTAGTGTTGATAAAATCAGAAACCCGTATGGAGAATGATTTTTCCTGGGACGAAAAGATTGCAACACCGGAGGATTTGAATAGAACCTTTGTAAAAGCCATTGAAAAAGAACTGATGGACACGCCGCCTTTTTTCAAAAAGGAAAAGGACAAAGTCGTGTACGAAGATTATGAAGCCGCAACACTGGTAACCAAACACAGGAAAATAGACTGGTAACACCCCAAAATTCACAATTCACAACTCTCAACTCACAAAAATGTCGCTCGGCAACCGAATCGCAGCAGAATTAAGAGGAGATCGTACCATCTGGATGATCATCGCCGTACTGAGTCTGTTCAGTATGCTGGCCGTGTATTCGGCTTCGGGCTGGGCGGCGTGGACGGCGCATGGCGGCAACACCACCGTGTTCCTGTTGTCGCATACCGTGCGGCTGGGTTTCGGGTTGTTCCTCATTTATGTGTGTCACCTGATGCACTACCGCAGGTACCAGCAGATCGCGCCGTTTTTGATGTTACTGGCGGTGCCGTTGCTGGCGTTTACCCTGTTTTTCGGGCAAAATATCAACGATGCCAACCGCTGGATCAGTTTCGCAGGCTTCAGTTTTCAGCCTTCGGAATTCGCCAAAATCGCGCTCATCATCTACATCGCCCGCGAACTGACGCGCAAGCAGGACTACATCAGCAGTTTCCGCGATGCATTCCTGCCGATCATCGTGCCGGTGCTCATCATTTGCGGACTCATTGCGCCGGCCAACCTGAGTACGGCCTTGTTGCTGTTCATTACCTGCATTTTGCTCATGTTCATCGGCCGGGTAAGCTGGCAGTACATTTTCCTGCTGGGGCTGCTGGGTGTGGTGGTGTTTGCAGGTATGCTGGCGTTTGGCAAGTTATATCCTGACAGCGGACTAATCCGGGTAGACACCTGGGTTTCTCGTGTAGAGACCTTTTTGCACAGCGAAGACGGCGGTTTTCAGGTGCAGCAGGCCAAAATCGCCATCGCCAAAGGCGGTATTATCGGTGAAGGTCCCGGCAACAGCATGATGCGCAATTACCTGCCCTATTGCAATGCCGACTTTATCTACGCCATCATTTGTGAAGAATACGGACTCATCGGCGGCAGCGTCATTCTGGTGCTGTACGTGATGCTTTTTATCCGGAATGTAAAACTCGTAACGAAAAGCCCCAAAGCGTTCGGCGCATTCCTGGCCATCGGGCTCAGTCTGTTGCTGACCGTTCAGGCGCTGGCCAATATTGCGGTAAACGTCAATCTGGTGCCGGCTACGGGCCTCACACTGCCCATGATTTCGATGGGTGGAACGAGTATGCTGTTTACGAGTATTTCATTGGGGATGATATTGAGTGTGAGCAAATTTATTGAAAGTCTAGAGTAATGCAACGCGGATAACGCGGATTGAAAGCGGATTTGCGCGGATCTTTTGCAACGCGGATTACGCGGATTGAGAGCGGATTTACGCTGATTTTTTTAATCTCTTCATTTTTTAAACATCTTCATTTATGGAACTATTACACAAAGAATTGACAGACAAGATTTTGAAAGCCTTTTACGAAGTTTATAATCAACTGAAATATGGCTTTCGGGAAAAAATATACCAAAAGGCGCTTAAATACGAACTGACGCAACTGGGTGTTGGAGTAGAAGAAGAACAGCCGATTTCGGTATATTATAAAGGAATGTTGATGGGCAAATATCAGGCTGATTTACTGGTAGAAAGAAGGATTATTCTGGAACTGAAAGCGCAAACAACGATCAAAGATGTACATGAAGCCCAACTGTTGCATTATTTGAGAGCGATGCCGATTGAAATCGGTTTCGTATTGAACTTCGGAATAAAGCCCGAATTTACAAGAACTGTTTTTGACAATGCCCGAAAAGGTATCCCAAAAACTGCTGAAATTTAGTATTCAAACAGACGCAAAAATCAGCGTAGATCCGCTCTTAATCCGCGGAATCCGCGTTGCAAAAAATCCGCGCAAATCAGCGAATGATCCGCGGAACATGCGTTGCAAAAATCCGCGCAAATCAGCTAATGATCCGTGGAATCCGCGTTGCAAATGGGTGACAAGAAACTAAAAATAATGATCACAGGCGGCGGTACCGGCGGACACGTTTTTCCGGCCATCGCCATCGCAGACGCCATTAAAAAGGCGCGGCCCGAAACGGAATTTCTGTTTGTCGGCGCGCTTGGCAAAATGGAAATGGAGCGCGTGCCCAAGGCGGGATATAAAATCGAGGGGCTGAATGTGGCTGGTTTTCAGCGGAGTATGAGTTTGCGCAACCTCTCGTTTCCGTTCAAACTGGTCAACAGCCTGTGGAAGGCGCGGCAGATCCTCAGCAAATTCGATCCGGACGTCGTGATCGGAACCGGCGGTTATGCCAGCGGACCAGTGATGCGCAGCGCACAGCGGGCCGGCGTACCGACGCTGATCCAGGAGCAGAACTCCTACGCCGGCGTCACCAACAAACTGCTTGGCAAAAGAGCCGAGAAAATATGCGTGGCATACGACCACATGGATGCCTTTTTTCCGGAAGACCGGATCGTATTTACCGGAAATCCGGTGCGGTCGGATATTCTGGATATTGAAGGCAAACGCGAGGAAGGACTGGCCTACTACGGACTGGATGCCGGTAAAAAGACCATCGTTGTGCTGGGAGGGAGCCTGGGAGCGCGGACTTTGAACAACGCCATGCAGCAAAACACGAAGTTTTTTGAAAAATACGACGGTATACAGGTGTTGTGGCAGTGTGGAAAGTTCTATGAATTGCAGTATGCGGAATGTGAAACGGCGCAATTGCCCAACGTGCATATGCGTGCTTTCATCGACCGCATGGACCTGGTGTATGCCACGGCGGATGTGGTGATTTCCCGTGCAGGTGCTTTGAGTATCAGTGAGTTGTGTCTGGTTGGAAAACCTGCCGTACTGGTGCCGTCGCCCAATGTAGCGGAAGACCATCAGACTAAAAATGCCCTGGCGCTGGTGGAAAAAGGCGCTGCCCGGTTGGTGAGAGACGCAGATGCCAGTGAAAAAATGTTGCAGGACGCCCTGCTGATCCTGGAAAACGAAGCCCTGGCATTCAGCCTCGGAGAGAGTATCCGGCAGTTAGGCCGCCCGAATGCGGCAGAGGCGATTGCACTGGAGGCCATTAAACTGGGGAAAGCCCGCGCGAAATCGATGCGGCCACCGCGTAAAAAACCGGATCCGGACAAAGAAGCAGACAAGTGAAAAAGATTATTACACTCTCCGTTCTGGTAATCGTTTTGAATGCCTGCCAGAAAAATGTGGAACTACTGAAAATAAAATCCTAAACCATTCAAAGTCAACAATATGAAACACATAATAGTCATCGCCCTGCTGGCCATCGGCCTTGCCGCCTGCCAGAAAACCAACGATAAAAACCCGTTGCTCATCGGTCAATGGCAAGGCACTGAATGGCGGATTTTCGACAAACCCGGTGGCATGGACGCTACGCAGGTCGGTTTCGAATTTAAAGAAGACGGTACCTATTCCGCCCATTTCGCCGACCAGAAACAAGCCGGCACCTGGCGCACCGAAAAAGACAAACTCTACACCCAGGAAACCGGCAAACAGGAAATCATGGTTAAAATGATTGTACTGGAATCGGCCAACCTGGAATTCGAAATGAACCGCGGAGGACAAAAAGAAACACTGAAACTCGTCAAGAAGTAACGTACGCTGCACAGAACAACATGGAATTCAACGCGATCAAAAAGATCTACTTCATCGGCATCGGCGGCATCGGCATGTCGGCCCTGGCCCGCTACTTCCACCTGCACGGGGCGGAGGTGCACGGCTACGACCGCACCGAAACGGACCTGACACGGGTGCTGGCCGCCGAGGGTATGCACCTGCATTATGAAGACGACGTGACGTTTATTCCTGAAAACGTTGATCTGGTGGTATTTACGCCGGCTGTTCCGAAAGACCACGCCGAACTGAACTGGTTTCTCGAACGCGGCTACCCCGTAAAAAAACGCGCCGAAGTGCTGGGCATCATCAGCCGCGCCAAACGCTGCATCGCCATCGCCGGCACGCATGGTAAAACGACCACCAGCACCATGACCAGCCACCTGCTGCGTGCCTGCGGCATCGACGCCACGGCATTCGTGGGCGGTATTTCGCTCAACCTCGGCAGCAATTTCGTGGAAGGCGCCAGCGACTGGGTGGTGGTGGAAGCCGACGAGTACGACCGCAGTTTCCTGCACCTGCACCCAGAAATCGCGGTACTGAACTCCATCGATGCCGACCACCTCGACATCTACGGCACTGAAGAGGCCGTGGTGGAATCATACAAACAGTTCGTGCGGCAGATAAAGCCCGGCGGAATACTCCTTTACCGCCACGGCCTGCCACTCGAAGACGTGGTAGCAGAACTGAAAGCCACGGGTCGTGAAGCGCTGAGTTTCGGCATCGAAGAAGGTGATTATGAAGCATTTAACGTACACGTTGCAGATGGGCAAATGGCTTTCGGCCTGCGCTCTACCATTTTCGACTGGAGTGATTTCCGGCTGAATTACCCGGGGAAACACAACGTGCTCAACGCAACGGCTGCTATTGCGGCTACGCTGTCGGCAGGTGGTTTTTCGGAATTGCTGGCTATTGCAGTTGCCGGTTTTCAGGGCGTCAAACGGCGTTTTGAATACATCGTGCGCACACCGGAAGTGGTGTACATCGACGATTACGCACACCACCCGGCCGAACTCGAAGCCGTGATCGGCGCTGCCAAAATGATGTACCCCGACCGCAAGATCACCGGCATTTTTCAGCCGCACCTGTACACCCGCACCCGCGATTTTGCGGAAGCATTCGCCGCCGCACTCGATATGCTCGACGAATGTATTCTGCTGGACATTTACCCGGCGCGGGAGCAACCGATTCCCGGCGTTACCTCGGCCATGATCGCCGATTTGATGAAAAACCCGAATGTGAACCTGACCACCAAAAACGATCTGTTGAAAGTATTGAAAACCAAAGACATAGAAGTCCTGATGACCATGGGCGCCGGCGATATCGACACCTTCATCGAACCCATCAAAACCCAACTGACCGCTAGTACCAAGAGTTAACACCCTAATAACCAATAACTAATAACCAATAACTAACAATGAGCCTTCCACGTTTCCGATACGATCGCTTTGCCTGGGTAGCATTCCTGCTGCTGGTGGCTGTGATCCTGTTTTCGGCGATCGGCAAGAAGAAAAACAGTTTTGCCGACGGTGTGGAAGTGGTGGTAACACCGCTGGAAAGTGGCGACAAACTCATCAGCGAGCGCGATGTGCGGCAGGCACTGCTCCGGTCTTTCGGCAACACGCTCGAAGGCACCGAACTGGCCCTGCTCGAAGTGGAACGTATGGAACGGGTGCTGGAAGAAGATCCGTTCATCCTGGATGCCGAAGCCTATGTGGATCAGCACAATGTCCTGCATATGTCCATCACACAGCGTGAACCGCTGGTACGCGTGCTCGACAACACGGGCGGCAACTATTACCTCGACCGGAACGGCGTGAAAATGCCCGCTTCCAAAAACTTCGCCGCCCGGGTGCTGGTGGCTACCGGAAACCTGGCGCCTTACACGCCGGAGTTTTTGAAAAAAAGGAAAAGTAGCCTGAAAGACCTCTTTAATCTGACGCAAACGCTGCTGAAAGACGAGTTTCTCGCTTCATTCATCCAGCAGGTACACGTGAATAATGCCGGCGATTTTATCCTGGTTCCCCTTATCGGCGACCAGAAAATCGTACTCGGCAGCACCCGGAAACTGGATGATAAACTGAAAAGGCTGAAGATTTTTTACCAGGAAGGAATGCCCTATGAAGGTTGGCGGAAATATGAGACGATTAATTTGAAGTATAATGGGCAGGTGGTTTGTAAACGGTAATGTTAGTTGATGAGGGTTTATAAGGGTTGATGAGGGTTGATATTTTACACTCGATATATCAAGAATCTCAAATTCATTAAAATCAACCCTCATCAACCCTCATCAACCCTCATCAACCCTCATCAACCCTCATCAACCCTCATCAACCCTCATCAACATCTTCATTTAAACAACCTAATCCTATGCAGTACGAATACGCTTTTGAAAAAATGACGATCTGGCAAATCGCCAGAAGAGTAACCAAATTCGTTTATGTAAAAACAAAAAGTTTTCCAAAAGAAGAACTTTTTGGTATGACAGGACAGATGCGGAGGGCGAGTGTTTCCGTTTGTTGCAATCTGGCTGAAGGCAGTGCAAGGATTTCATCGACGGATCAAAATCGATTTTATGAAATTGCTTTCGGTAGCGCAGTTGAAGTAGTTAACCTCTTGATTGTCAGTAAATATTTGGAATATATTTCTGAGCCTGACTACCAGCAATTGAGATCTGAACTGGAAAAACTGACCTATCAGATCAACCACCTGAGTGGCAAAAGGCCAAGCAAAATTGAAGAGGCTAAAGGAATAAAGGGACGCTGAATATCAACCCTTATAAACCTTTATCAACCCTCATCAACAAAATTTTTTGACACAAATTATTTAAAATATTATTTTTGTCGCGGGAAAGAGTTTCGCTCCGCAGCAGAAATCCAAAAAATAACCGAAACTCAACCACTTAAACAGTAACATTATGACGGAATTACTCCCACAACCCCATGATGTTGTCGTTGCCCTAGACATCGGCACCACCAAGGTCTGCTGCCTCGCCGGCCGCAGGAACAATCATGGAAAACTCGAAATTGTCGGCATCGGCAAGGTCGAAAGCGTCGGCGTACTACGCGGCGTCGTCAGCAACATCGAAAAAACAGTCAATGCCATCCGCGAAGCGGTGGAAATTGCCGAACGGCAGTCCGGCATGAAATTCCGCGCCGTACACGTCGGCATTGCGGGCCAGCACATCAAAAGCCTGCAGCACCGCGGCATCCTGACCCGCGAAAGCGACCACACGGAAATTGCCCGCCGCGACATTGACCGGCTGGTAAACGATATGTTCAAACTCGTGCTGCCACCCGGCGACAAGATCATCCATGTGTTCCCGCAGGAATTCACCGTGGATTCCGAGCAGGGCATCACTGATCCCGTCGGTATGTGCGGCGTGCGGCTGGAAGCCAATTTCCACATCATAACCGGCCAGATCACAGCGGTAAACAACATTTACCGCTGCGTCGAAAAAACCGGACTGAAAGTGGCCGACCTCACCCTCGAACCGATTGCCAGCTCCGACGCGACGCTGTCGGAAGAGGAAAAACAGGCCGGCGTGGCCCTTGTCGATATCGGCGGCGGCACTACCGACATCACCGTTTTCCACGAGGGTATTATCCGTCACACGGCCGTTATTCCTTTCGGCGGCAACGTCATCACGGCCGACATCAAGGAAGGCTGCACGGTGATGCAACCGCAGGCGGAAAAACTGAAGGTGAAATTCGGCTCGGCACTCGCCAACGAGGTGTTCGACAACCGGATCATCACCATCCCCGGCCTGAAAGGACGCGACCACAAGGAGATCAGCGAAAAAAACCTCGCCCGTATCATCCAGGCGCGTATGGAGGAAGTGCTCGACTACGTGCTCTGGGAAATCCGGCGCAGCGGCTACGAGCGCAAACTCATCGGCGGCATCGTGCTCACCGGCGGTGGCTCGCTGCTGGCGAATACCGACAAACTCACGGAATTCCACACCGGCATGTCCTGCCGCATCGGTGTTCCGGTAGAGCAACTCGCGCACGGCTACCACGAACGGGTCAGCAGCCCCATTTTCAGCACGGCCATCGGTCTGCTTTTGCGTGGCCTGAACGACCTGGATCCAGCCAAGATGGTAGAGGAAGAACCGAAGTCCACCGTGAAAGAAGAGCCGAAAGAACCGTCCAACGTTTCCGAAGAAAAAGGAGCGTCGTGGTTCGACAACGTGTTCAAAAAAACCAAAGAGTGGTTTGAAGCCGAGCCCGATGTAGATTTTAACAAGAAATAAACTGCCGTTGCAAGGCAAAATCCTGACAAATTTTGCCTGAATACATCCTATTTGATAACTCTAAACTGAAAATATCATGCTTTTTGATTTGCCAAAAGATGAGCCTAGCATCATCAAAATCATAGGAGTAGGTGGCGGCGGTTCCAATGCTGTCACGCATATGTACAAACAAGGCATTGTGGGCGTGGATTACGCGATCTGCAATACCGACGCGCAATCCATGCAACTCAGCCCCGTGCCGGTGAAAATATCGCTCGGACAATTGCTCACCGAAGGCCGCGGCGCAGGCAGCAAACCTTCTATCGGCAAGCAGGCCTGCATCGAAAGCCTCGACGAAATCAAACGCTTCCTGGAAACGGGTACCAAAATGGCGTTTATCACAGCCGGCATGGGCGGCGGTACCGGTACCGGCGCTGCTCCGATCATCGCCAAAGCCGCGCAGGAACTTGGAATCCTGACCGTGGGCATTGTCACGCTGCCGTTCACGTTCGAAGGTAAAACCCGCGTCGGAAACGGCCTGGAAGGCCTCGAAGAACTGCGCAAAAACGTGGATTGCCTGGTCATCATTTCCAATGACAAACTGCGCGACATCTTCGGCAACCTGAGCATTTCCGCAGCCTTCGCCGAAGCCGACAATATCCTCTGCACGGCCGCCAAAGGCATCGCGGAGATCATCACCGTGCCCGGTTACGTAAACGTCGACTTCGAAGACGTGAACACGACCATGCGCGGTTCGGGCGTGGCCATCATGGGCACCTCCACCATCGAAGGTGAAAACCGTGCGTTCCGTGCTGCCGACGAAGCCCTGCGCTCGCCGCTGCTCGAAGAAAACGACATCTACGGCGCCAAAAACATCCTGGTTAACATCACCTCGGGTGCGAAAGAAGCCACGATGGACGAGATCTTCGAAATCACGCAGTTCGTACAGGAAAAAGCCGGCGAAAATGCCAACCTGATCTGGGGTAACTGCTTCGACGAACGCCTCGGCGAAAAACTGGCCGTGACCATCATCGCGACCGGCTTCGAAGTGAGCGACCGCAAAAACACGGGCACTGCCGGACAACGCCAGGTCAACCCGAACGAGCGCCAGATCGTGCACCTCGACGATGAGGCCGCCGGAAAAAAGAACCAGCCTTCTCTCTTTACGATTACAGCCGATGAGGCGTATTCCCCGGTAGACGAGAAGGCCGCCTCGACGCTCGAATTCGAGTTCGAAAACATCCGGGAAACCGTTGACAAAATCCGTCGTACGACGCCGGTAAACAACGATCCGTTCATGCGCCAGCCCGAAGAGGATGAAATTTCCCCCGAAGAACGCCGCCGCCGGATCGAAGACGCCCAGCGCCGTCGCCAGGAAGCGCTCAACCGCCCGATCAATGTGGTGAAACTGAACTCTCCGCAAACGGTGATCGAAATGGAAAACCAGCCGGCGTACCTGCGGAAAAGCATCAACCTGGAAGACGTACCGGACGCCGAACAACCTGCCATGTCCAACTGGACGGTTTCACTGGAAGAAGAAGGCGAGATCCGGGTAGGAGGGAATACGTATTTACACGACAACGTTGATTAGAATGATGAATGATGAATGATGAATGATGAATGATGAATTTTTTGTCGTAAAGGTTTGATTTGTTGAGACTTGCAGGGCTTTCGCTTGCTTTTTTTGAGTAGCTAATCTGTAGTCCAAATGATGAAAAATTCATCGTTCATCATTCATCGTTCATCATTCCAATAAAGTTTTATTTCTGCTAAGTGGTAGCGGTCTTGACGTGTGGGACGTCAGGCCGCTTTTTTTATGTACGACCGAACCCCAGTTCGGTCTATGCATTTATCTGCTTTTTGGTACCGAAAAGCCAAAATATGAAATGGTACAGAACCTTGGAAAGGACGTTGTTTAAAGAGGAGCGACGTGGCATACGACACATCCGCCGGTTCAAATGTACGTTGTTCGGCTTCTGGTCAGGGTTATACCGCTGCGGCACGAATCCAGTCCTGAATGAGGATGATCAAATCGGCTCTGGTGGCTTCAATTTCCGTCATATTTTTAAAAGTCGCGACCGCCCGGTCGTTTTCCTTCCAGATCAGCAGCCCTGGTGCATCCTGGATGAGTTTATCAGCGGGTTGTACTTTTACTTTGGCGCCCCGATGGAAAATCATCTGAATCATTTTGGATTGCTGAACGCGCATGGTGATGCGGTCTTCCTGGTCAATGGAATAATTGGGGCCGTTCCATTTGATGTTTTCCGACAGGCGGCTATCGGCGGTAAGGACGAGTTGCCGTAATTGGTCGATTTCTGCTCTGAGCGGAAGGTTCAGGTTATCCAGTAGGGTGGTAACTTCGGTGTTGAATGTAAATTGGTTTTCCATTTCCGTTAGGTCTTGTTGGATATACCGATAATCAGTTTTCTTATTCTTGCAGGTGATCTAAACCTGTGCTTCCCTGGCCTTTACCAATTTCAAATAGTCGTGTTTAAATTTATCGTAAATCCACGACAACGGATTGCATAAAAATATCCCGCGCCTGCTTGGATCTGAAACGGGTTTGCAAAAGCTCCATGAGCCGCACGGAATACCTGCGCAAAAACCGAAGGTACACGGGCAACCGATTCGCAAAGCGCTTGAATAAGGACCTGTTTTGCATGGCACAAAGGTAGACCCTGAGGCCGGGACAGAGCAAAAAAAGCAAGATAACGTGTATTTTTGTACTGTTAAACCCATGAATTACAACATGCCACAAGATCAGAAAGACTTCAGCAGCGTCAGCCCATCCGCCAAATCGCTTTTGCTGATGAAGGGCTATACCAACATCCCGTACGCCAAGCAAACGGCCGCCCTCATGCAGGGCCCGGAGGCATTCGACCTGGACTTCGACAACAAAGACTTCTGGTTCTGGATCCGGGTGATGCATTTTGAAAGCCGCTACTGGAGCATCGACCAGTTGTTGCAGCAGACGAACCATAAAAACATACTCGAATTATCGTCGGGTTACTCCCTGCGCGGCCTCGACCTCTGCGTTCACGATGCCGGGATACACTATATCGATACGGATCTGCCGGGCGTGATGGAGGTAAAGCAGGATATGATTCTCCAATTGAACCTGGAGAATGCGGCAAAAGGCAAATTTGAACTACAATCGTTGAATGTACTCGATGAAGAAGCCTTTAAGCGGGTGACGGACAGGTTTGACGACGGCCCTTTGGTGATGGTAAATGAAGGGCTGTTGATGTACCTGAACCTGGACGAAAAAAGGCAGTTGTGCAAAACGATCCGTCAAACCCTGAAGCAACGCGGAGGTTGCTGGATCACAGCAGACGTGTATCCGAAACGCACTACAGAAACGACTTTGCCACACAGTAAAAGCGAGTCGGCCTTCATGGAACAGCATAACGTAGAAGACAATAAATTTGAAAGTTATGATGCCGCACGGGCCTTTTTCGAAGAGCAGGGTTTTGAAGTAATGCAGGAAGCCGTGCCGGACTACCAGAATTTGAGCGTGCTGCCGCACCTGATCAGGTTTTTGCCGGAAGAGGTGCGCAATAGCAAGCAACCGCCACCCAAAATCCATGCTACATGGATGCTTCGGGCCGTGTAAGGGTTCGGAACCTGTTCCGGACCCCGATGACGCTCAAAACAACCGCGCCGTTTAGATTTCCGACCTAAACGACGCGGTTCCGAACCCCGACGACGCGGTTCCGGACTAAGGCAAACGCATCAAAACGACCTTGTTTGGGATATCACACCCCAAAAACAAATGCCAAAATTTGAAAATGAGCGTATTTGCCAAGGTTGTGTGTGAACGGCCTTATTCAAATTCCGATTTTGCGCCCTTGGAGTCGGCAGAGAGCACCCATGTTTGAGCCCGCCGAAGGCGGGGCGAGTTTGGGTGCGAACCCGACGGGAAGGGTAGCAAAATCGCAGGATTTGAATACAGCCTTGATTTTTTGGTTCTTTTTCATCAAGGAAAAGAACAGTACAGCACGATTTCATGACCGGCCGCAGAACGGATTTTTCAACAAAATTAGTCAAATTTTGATGCGTTTGCCCTGGGTTTCGGACCCCGATGACGCTCAAAACAACCTCGTGGTTTAGGTTCCCGCTAAAACTGCAATTTGTAAATAAAATTCGGGAAAAAGCCCAGTTGATAAGTAGTGCTTATACTTTGATTTCTTTCGTCGTAACTCTGGGAAAACACATTGTTGTGGTTGGTCACGTTTTGTAAATCCAGCGAAAAAGTCTGCGCAATTTTACGTTTGCTACTGTTCAGCGTAAAACCCGCTTTTACATCCAGGCGGTAGTAGTTTTCATAAAAATCCGAATAGGCATCCGTGGAAAGTTGTTCGCGCCCCAGTGCATTGGACGCCTCCAGATCGATGGGCGTGTAGGCCCGGCCGCCGGCGTTGGTGAATTTCAGGTCAGCCGATATCTTGTTTCGTTTGGCCTTCCCCGCTTTCCATTCCTTGCCGGCCAGCACATTGAACACATATTTGCCGTTAAACGCGGTATTCCGTTCCACGCCGTCGCTACCGGTGTATTTCGAATGATACAATGAAGACGTAAACAGGCCGTAATACCCGTTGCTGAAAAACTTCTCGACGGTCAGTTCCACGCCGTAGTTTTTTCCGGTGCCACTGTTGGTGAGGTTGTCTTCCAGATCCGTTTTAAAAGTCGCACCTGTATTCAGCATAGAGTAACTGCTCGAAAAAGTATTGACAGGTACGTTTCCAATCGACTGGTAATAGGTTTCCGCTTTGATGCGCCAGTCGCTGAACGGCTGAATATTATATCCCAAAACAAAGTGATGGCTGGTGGTGAAATCGAGATTTTTGTTGTTGTAAACGGTGTTCCCGGCAGCATCCGTGCTTTGTAAAAAATAAACATTGATGGGCTGCATTTGCGTGTGTAAACCATAACCGAAGTTGAAACTGCTGTTGCGGGTAAGGTTGTAAATCGCGCCCAGCCGGGGCTCCACGGAATAGGAATTGTTCAGGGCAAAAAATTGCGAATGAAGGCCCGCATTCAGGGTCAGTTTTTCCGTAGCGCTGTATTTCAGATGAGCGAACGCCTGCGCCAGATTGGTGCTGCTGTTGTAATCCCATATTTGCCTGTAATCCTGGCTGATATTTTCTTTCGTTCTGTAATACAAATCCAGTCCGATGATTTCATCCTGAATACCCGCTTTGAAAAACAACCTGGAGTTTATTTTCGAGTTGTAAGTGCTGCTCAAATTAATACTCGTTTTGGCAACGTTGCTTTCTTCTTTGATAAAATCGGTTTCCGTTTGCCTGTCCGTCGCATATCCCGTCTGGTCGGTGGCGGAATAATTGATCCCGATCGTGGAACTCAGGTAGGATTTTTTATTGATTTGTTTGAAGTGATTGACACCCACAATGCCGATTTTACTGGCGAAATCGACGTCGTTTCCGTTGCCGTATAAAGTATTGGAACTGCCGCCGCCAATACTGATCGTGCTGGTAGCCAAAATGCCGAACATGGAAAATTTGCCCAGTTTCGAAGTGCCGCTATTGATTTTAAAGGAAAAATCCTGGTAGGATGGGGTAGCGGTGGTGCCGATATCGATGCCGACTGCCTGCGCCACACCCGCCAGTGCGTAGCGGTAACCGGCCAGGTAGGAAGAGCCTTTGTTTTTGTTGATAGGGCCTTCCGTAGTGGCTTCCAGCCCGGTGATGACACCCACCTGCACGGTTGTTTCCCTTTTCTGGTTGTTACCGTTTCTAAATCCCAGGTCGAACACGCCGGCAGTCGCATTGCCGTATTCGGCCGGGAAAGCCGAGGTGAAAAAATCGGAACTTTTCAGAAGGTTGGTATTGAGGGCGCTTACGGCGCCGCCCGTCGTGCCTACTGATGCGAAATGGTTGGGGTTGGTAACGTTCATGCCGTCGATACGCCACAGCACACCGACGGGCGAATTACCCCGGATCACGATGTCGTTTCTACTGTCGTCCGGCGCGCTCACGCCCGCGAAGTTGGCAGCCAGTCGTGCAGGGTCGCTTCTGCCGCCCGCATAACGGTTGACCTCTTCCATGGAAAAAGTTCGGGCGCTCACACTTGCCATTTTATTGATGGTGCCGTCTTTGGTAGTTGCTTTCACTACCACTTCGTTGAGTTTGCTGAACGCTTCTTCCAGCGCAATATCCACGATCACCTCTTTGCCGGAAGTAACCACGACATTCGGGATGGTCACGCTTTTGTAGCCGATGTAGGAGACTTGTATGCTGTACCGGTCGGGGGAAATATTAGAGATCATGTAACGCCCCAGTGTATCCGAGTTGGCGCCTTTTTGTAAAGAAGAAATTTGAACGGACGCACCGATTAACGGTGTCTGGGATAATTTGTCCGTTACCATCCCGCGAATATTTTGTGTGTTGTTTTGAGCGAAAGCGAATGTTGGAAAAAGCAGCAAGAGAAGGAACCTCGTCATCTATAGATTTAAGTTAAATGCCGGGTGGATTGACCCGGCAATTTTGCTTAGACGATGGAAAGTGGGTTTTCCTGCGTTTTGTTCATGTCCTATTTAGTATGCTGATGATCAATTTCCGCACCGTTTCCATTTCTTGGGCTTTGCTGGCTGCTACGAAAAGCGTCAGCGTAGCCAGGGCTTTGTTGCTGATAATGGCCTGGTGGTGCTCATTAAACAATATATCGTTTTTCTCCAGAAAGTAGAGAAAACAGGCAGCGCCTATTCGTTTGTTCCCATCCACAAAGCCGTGGTTTTTGATAATCAGATAAAGTAGGGTAGCCGCTTTTTCTTCAAGACTGGGATACAATTCCTGTCCGCCGAAACTTTGGCCGATTTGAGCCACCGAACTATCAAAACTGTGGTCTTTGGGTTTTGCAAACACATCGGAGGAAAACACCGAGCGCATACTTGCCACCACTTCCAGGTATTCCGCTACGGAAGGCAAAACGGCTTCGCGCAGGGTTTTTCCCTTGATGTCCAGTGCTTCGTGGTCGTAATCATCGAGCATTTCCAGGCCCGCCGCAAAGAGCGTCAGACTTTCATTGTCCGTACTCTGTGCCTGCTCTTCGATGGCGCGGCTTACAATGCGAATACCCGTTTTGAGGGTTTCGAGGTGCATTTGCTTTTCTGCCAGGCGCTTTTCGTTAATGGCATAGCCCTGAATGAGGTAGTCTTTGAGGCGTTGGGTGGCCCACTGGCGGAACTGGGTACCGCGTTTTGAGTTTACCCGGTAACCGACAGAGATGATGGCATCAAGATTGTAATATTTAATCTCCCGTTTTACTTGCCGCTTGCCCTCAATTTGAACTACCGAGAAAAACTCGGTAGTTGCTGTTTCATCAAGTTCACCTTCTGAAAAAATGTTTTTCAGGTGCAGGCCAACGGTATCTGAATCTTTGTCAAAAAGATGTGCCATCATTTTTTGTGATAGCCATACTGTTTCTTCCTCAAAAGTTACCTGAACCTGAGTTGCCCCATCGGGGCTTTTGTAAATTTCAATTTGATTGTTCATAATATGAAGTGTGTTAAATGATTACACAGGATTACCGGGGATGCGCTCCCAACCCAAAAAAGGAAAACAAATATAGGGTAAAAAATAAATATATGTGCAAGCCCAAAGCCGCTAAAATCCTGAAATGTAACCAAATAACTGTATTTGAAATACTGTGACAACTTTCTTTACCCTATTCATTATTGGGGTTATACTCAGGTGTAATTTTCTTTGAAGTGATTCTTTTGCTACTCCGTTTTTACACCTTTTTATATCCCTGATGCCGGATAAAGGGTTCCGGATTGGAGCACGTTTACTAAAACTTCTAAAAGTTTAGTAAACGTTTTACGCAACACAAAATTCACCGCCCAACGTTATCACCCCATGAAAACCCTCCTCCTTTTCTTCCTGTTTTTTCGCTCCTGTTTCCAGCCGGTCCTTCCAAATGCACAAGCACCTGCGGACTTGCAAGTATCCTCCTCGGATTCCCTTCTTTTCCAACGTTTCACACCACCACCCGGCTTCAAACGAATCCCTGCCACCCCCACCTCCTTCGCTTCCCACCTCCGCCACCTCCCCCTCAAACCGCCCGGCAGCCCGGTCCTCCTCTACGATTCCCGCCAAAAACGCAACCAAACCGCCCACGTCGCCGTCGTCGACCTGCCCATTGGCAAAAGAGACCTGCACCAATGCGCCGACGCTGTGATCCGCCTGCGCGCCGAATACCTGTGGAAAACGAAGCAGTACAAAAAGATACATTTCAACCTGACCAACGGCTTTCGTGTGGACTATGACCGCTGGCGTAAGGGCGGTCGTGTAAAAGTGACGGGAAACAAAACCGAATGGGTGCAAACGGCCGCCGCTTCCGATTCGTACGCCGTTTTTTGGCAATATTTGGAATTTGTGTTTACCTATGCGGGTACGTTATCGCTCAGCAGGGAACTGACACCGGTTGCTTTTTCCGACATGGAAATAGGCGACGTGCTGATTCAGGGCGGCTCGCCCGGTCATGCCGTCATTGTGGTGGATATGGCTGTAAATGATGCCGGGGAAAAGATGTTTCTGCTGGCGCAGAGTTATATGCCGGCGCAGGAAATACAAATCCTGAAAAACCCGGCGAATGCAGATGGAACTCCCTGGTATCGAACGGTATCTGAAGGCGAGTTAGATACGCCGGAATGGACATTTATGACGACCGACCTGAAACGGTTTACGACGGATTAGCGACACCAAAAAAAAACGTGCAAATGCTTGATTATCAACACGGATAACTGATAACTAATAACTGATAACCGTTTACACATGCTCAAATTTCTCGGTACCACCTGCCTCCTGTTTCTATCGGCACTGCTTTTCGCACAAACCGACGCCGTTCAAAAGCCCGTTTCCCAACCGCTCGTTTCACACATCTACACGGCCGATCCGTCGGCGCACCTGTTCGGCGGCCGCATTTACATTTATCCTTCGCACGACATCGAATCGGGCGCAAAAGAAGACGACGAAGGCGGGCATTTCGATATGAAGGATTACCACATTCTGTCTATGAAAAAGATCGGCGGAAAGGTGAAAGACCACGGCGTAGCGCTCGATATCAAAAACATTCCCTGGGCAGGACGACAGTTGTGGGCGCCGGATGCCGCTTACAAGGACGGTACGTATTACCTCTATTTCCCGGTGAAAGATAAAAAGGACGTGTTCCGCATCGGCGTTGCAACGAGCAAAAAGCCGGAAGGCCCGTTTCAGGCCGAGCCGCAGCCCATTTCAGGTAGTTACAGTATCGATCCGTGCATATTCAAGGATACCGACGGCAGTTACTATATGTACTTCGGTGGTATCTGGGGCGGACAATTGCAGCGCTGGCCGGGCAACAACTACGAAGCCGGCGCCCAACTGAAAAAGCCGGAAGAAACGGCCATTTTACCCCGGGTGGCAAAACTCGGCGCCGATATGAAAACCTTTGCCGAACCGGTGAAAGAAATCCGGATCGTGGACGAAAAAGGCAACCTTTTTCTGGAAGGCAACAACGACAAACGTTTTTTCGAAGCCTCCTGGATGCACCGCTACAACGGCAAATACTACTTTTCCTATTCCACTGGCGACACCCACAATATTTGCTACGCCATCGGCGACAGCCCGTACGGCCCGTTTACATATAAAGGAATTGTCCTGAAACCCGTTCAGGGCTGGACCAACCACCACTCCATCATGGAAATTGAGGGAGTATGGTGGCTTTTCTACCACGACGTGCAGTTGTCGGGCAAAACCCACCTGCGCAATGTGAAAGTGACCGAACTGACGTATAATCCGGACGGCACGATCCGGACTGTCGATGCGTATCGCAGGTAACCAGATTGGTCATGAGTTGAGTTCGGCTTTGCCGCCCGTAGGAATAATGGCATCACGGATGACACGGATTTTTGCGGATTTCCTCCCCCGGCCTGCGGCCACCCCCTCCGAAGGAAATCCGCGTAAATCCGCAAAAATCCGCGCCATCCGCGTTGCCTTTATTCCTACGAGCGGCGAAGCCGAACAGAATCAAAAAAAGAGCCGACCACCAATTGGCGGCCGGCTCTTCCTGTTATCGCATGAGGGAAGGCTGAAACTTAAATCCTGGAAACCGGTATTTTCACGACAGGCGGAACCAATGGCTTGTGCTCCTTGTCCTTGCCTTCTTTACCATATTTTTCGATGATGCGGTTCACTTCGTTCAGGCGCAGGTGGCCTTTGATGCTGACGAAGACAAATTCTTCGGGCGAGTGTACCATCACCACCACTTTGCGCAGGATACTCCGCCGTTCTTTTCCCATCACCCGCACATGGGTTTTGCCGTCGCGTACTACTACGAGGTCTTCCAGGTTGCGGCGGTGGGCCTTGCGGGCGAAACGTTTCATATCACGTTCTGAGACGGGGTTTGCTTCATTTTCAAAGAGCATAAAGCGCACCTTGTCGACGCCACGACGGAGCAGTTTTCGTTCTACTTTTTCGGGCAGAAACCAGGACCCGGCATCGACTACCCAGCCGGGCACGGTAAAAGCCATTCCATCGTAATCCTTGTATTTCCAATACAGCCAGCCATCCTGAGCGGGCAATGTTTGGGCTAAAAAAAACAGGCAGATACTGATCAGGAGCGTTTTCATAGGGACGGATTTATTCTTTTTCCTTGTCTTTGGATTTTTTGATTTTGCTCAGGTGCTGTGCGCCGTCGATGTCGAGTGTTTTGGACAGTTGTGAAATTTTGTCCAAGTCGATTTTTCCGACAAAACTCAGCATGGTGAATTCGTTTTCCGAACCGACCAGCAGTAGCAGTTCCTCGATGATGTTACCGCTGTCCTTGATCCAGAACCGGACGTTTTCCTTGCCGTCGCGAACGGTGAGCAGTTCGGCGTATTCATTTTGCGGAACACGCGCCAGCGCCGATTTGTACATCGCAACGCCGTCCTGAATACTGTCGGCCGTGAGTACACGCAGGCCGCCGAGGTCTTTTACGATTTCGCGGATGTTGTTCCAGTCTTCGTCGTCGGTTTCGATTTTGGCGACCATCTGGAACATTTTCGGGCTCACGAACACCATCGTGAAGCGTTCGTCGTCTTCATATTGTTTGAAGAAACGCGTGATCCCGTCGTTTTGTGCGGAGGCGTTCATGACAAACGTCAGAACGAACAAGGGCAGAAGAAACAATTGCTTTTTCATAGACTCAACTTTGTTTTTGTTTGAAAACTGATATCATTTTGGTGTTTGGTATGTAGTGTATCGTGTTTGGGGCGAAACACCAAAAACGATACACTACACACGTTTTTTTAACCTTCTCCTTCTTTTTTCTTTTTGAAAACCCGGTCCATGTTGTCCAGGTGTTCGGTGCCTTTCACAGCTTCCTGTCGGCCTTTTTTGAGTTTGGAAGACACGAGTGCGAGGGCAGCCTTGATTTCTTCCATGGCTTTTTCCTCTTCTTCGTTCAGTTGTGGCGATGCGTTGGGCTTTTGTCTGGCAATCATTTTCCGTTTGGCAGATGAAACAGGAGAAGCCGGTGTTTCCATAGCCACTTGCGGCGTTTCCGGAACGGCCGTTGTTTCGGGTTGGGTGGCCGGCGCAGGCGTTTCAATCGGTTGCACCGCATATGGATCGATCGTAACGGGCCGGTGTATCCACCAGAAACCGGCGGCGAGCAGAAGCGCTACCGAGGCTGCTGCCAGCCAGGGTTTCCAGTTGTATTGCTGCGGCCGCAGGTCGGCGATGACGGGTTTTTTGAGCAATTGAACCGCCTGTTCATCCTTCAACACCTGAAAGAAAGGGGTGAAGGAGCGAAGGCCCGCATCTACCTCTCCGGAAGCGAAGTACGCTTTCAGCAAGCGCTCTTCTTCGAGGCTGGTCTCGCCTTCCCAGTATTTCTCCAGCAAGGCTTCGATGTGCTTGAGTTGGAACATGGTGTGGTTGATAGTTTATGGTTTATGGGTTTATGGGTTTATGGGTTTATGGGTTTATGGGTTTATGGGTTTATGGGTTTATAAGGTTTATAAGGTTTATAAGGTTTATAAGGTTTATATTCGGCGGCTCGGGGTAAGGTGAATTTGTGCATTCTTCGGGTGGCTGAATATCAACCTCATCAACTCCTAATCACCTTCTCCCGCTCAATTATCATCGTTCGCATCGTTTTGCGCGCCCGGTGCAAGTTGATTTTCACCTGGTCGAGCGTGATGCCGAGCGTTTCAGCCACTTCCTCGTACGTCAGTTCCTCGATATCGCGCAGATGCATCACAAGTCTTTGTTTCTCAGGCAGTTGTTGCATCATTTTTTTGATGTTTTCCGTCAGGTCGCTGTTTTCGGCGGCATCTGCCGGACTAATGTTATCCGTTCTGCGTTCGCTCAGGTTGTCCAGCGGGGCCGTGCGGCGGAGCGACTGGCTGCGGGTTTTATCGAGCGAGCGGTTGCGGGTGAGGGTCATGCACCACGCTTCCCAGTTCTGTACCGTTTCCGAGTGATCGGGCGAGGATTTCCACACTTTTTCGAGCACCTCCTGCACGACGTCCTCGGCTTCATGCACGCTACCGGTAATGCGCAGGGCAAATCGGTAGAGTTTATGCCGGATCGGAAAAACCTGTTCGTGAAAGATGGTCCAATTCATAAAGTGTTGACAGGTGTTGTTGGGCGCGTTGTTGAAGAGAAGACGCGCCTGCAACGGCTATGTTACAACCGTTTTAATTTTTTTATCGATAAAAATACAAATTGTGCTTTCCAGGCATGCCGTTCTTCAAAAAAATCTTGTGAACCTGCGGGATTGCCGGTACTTTTGGGAGGGTGATGAGGGTTTATGGGTTTATATGTTTATGGGTTTATGAGTTGATGAGGGTTGATATTCAGCCGCTCGGATAATAGACATACTCACCCTTACCGAGTCGCCAAATATCAACCCTCATCAACATATAAACCCATAAACTCATAAACCCATAAACCCATAAACTCATAAACTCATCAACCCATAAACCCATAAACTCTCATCAACCTTTACCAACACAAATATCTATGCAAAAACAAGCAATACTCACCCTGACCGCACTGGTCCTTTTGTTTTCCGCATGTGTCGACAATGAGAAAACAGCATCAAAGGCCGCTTCGGCGGGTTTACAATTGGTTGCCGATGCCAATCCCGCCTGGCAATATGAAAACCTGCGCCTTTTCCCGATCGTAGCGGATGCCGCACTCGTAGAAGGGCAGCAAAACCTCGCAGGCTTGAAAACACTGGCTGAAAGTATCAAAACCCAGGGTTTCCGGATTACGGAACAAAAGCAATTCGGCAGAAGTGATGATCGCACCTACAACCTGCTAACCGTGCAGAATAAGAGCCGGGACACCGTGTATATCCTCTCAGGCGACGTAGTGACAGGCGGCAAACAGGACCGTGTGATCGCAAACGACCAAATCGTAATGCCTGCAACAGTGCGGAATATGGACGTTTTTTGTGTGGAAAAAGGCCGCTGGTCGGCCAACGACACACTCGCCAGCCCAAGTCAGCAGAAGTTATATGCCTTCAGCGGCTACTACAGTGTAGCGAGCCCGAAGGTGCGGCAGGCCGTTCAGCGCACGGGTAGCCAGGAGCAGGTATGGGCAGCCGTAGCCAGCGTGACGGAAGCCAATGGCGCGTCCTCCAAAACCTCCACGTATGCGGCCCTCGAAACGGCCAATGACCAGAAAAACCTGCGCGATGCCTACCTGCGTTTTTTCGACGGCAAACTCGACCAGGAGCCGCGCGTAGTGGGTATGGTAGCGGTATGTGGCGACGAGATCCTGGGGGTGGATATTTTCGGCCATCCAGACCTGTTCCGCCGCGAATACGCATCCTTGCTGCATGGTTACGTAGCGGAAGCCGCCATGGCGAAATGCGAAAAACAAGCCAATGAATATGCTGTGAAAACGGCGTTTGGTAAAGTAGCCGCCCTGGCTGACCCGCAAGCGAAAGCGACCGAAACTGCGGGAAAATTTGTGTTGGGCACGCAGTGGGTGCACCTCTTCAGTAAATAACTTCCCGAAGAATTTCAGGTTTGGTTTTTACGAGATAAAATAAAAATGGAGAAGGGGGCAAGTGTTTTAAGTCATCCGATGACTTGGAGTCATCGGATGACTTAAAACACTTGCCCCCTTCTCCATTTATTTTATCTCTACGCCTGTTTCACCCCTTCCTGCACCGGTTTCCGCCAGGGCTTGATCACCAGTCGCAGACTCTGGTCGTACGTGAAGTAATTCCATAACCAGTTCAGGAAAACGATCACCTTGTTTTTGGCGCCCAGAATGGCGAACAGATGCACAAATAGCCAGGTGAACCAGGCAAACAGCCCCTGAAAACGCCAGAACGGAAGGTCGACCACCGCTTTGTGGCGCCCGATCGTGGCCATCGAGCCGAGGTCCCTGTAACGGAACGGAACCGGCGACTGGCCCTTTTCCAGTTTCACCAGATTGCCCGCGAGGGTTTTGGCCTGCTGAATGGCCACCTGTGCCACCTGCGGGTGCCCGTTGGGCCAGGAGGTATCGTGTTGCTGAAACGACATGTCGCCGAGCGCATAAACATTCGTTGTACCTTCTACCAGATTTAATTCATTGGTTTTCAGCCGGTTACCGCGAACGCGGGCTGCTGCGGGCAGGCCTTCGACCGTGTTGCCGGTAATACCTGCGGCCCAGATGACTTTGTCGGTGCGGATCGTGGAACCATCATCAATAAATACGGTGTGGCCGTCATAGTTTTTCACCACCTTGTTCATCCAGAGTTCCACGCCGAGTTTTTTCAGGAAAATTTCGGCTTTGGCAGACGCCTGTTCCGACATCGTGTTGAGCAGGCGCGGATCGCCGTGAATAAGGTGTATGTTGATTTCGCGCCGGTCGAGGTCGCTGTAGTCTTTCGGGATGATCAGGTTGCGCATTTCGGCCAGCGAACCTGCTACTTCCACACCCGTAGGCCCACCGCCTACCACAACGATATCCAGATAACGCTGCCTTTCGTCGAAATCGGGCGTCGTGACTGCGCGTTCGTAGTCTTCGAAAATGACGTTGCGCAGATACAGTGCTTCGCTCACCGATTTCATTGGAATGGCATTCGCGCGTACCTGCTCGTTGCCGTACCAGTTCGTATCTGCGCCGATAGCCAGCACCAGGTAATCGTAGTGCAGGGAGCCGATTTCGGTGTGAATCTCGCTTGCGGAAGGATCCACAGAAAGCACTTTGGTTACCCGGATCAGCACGTCGTTGTTGTTCTGGAAAACCTTTCGAAGCGGAAAAACAATGCTGGAGGGTTCGAGGCCGGCCATGGCGACCTGGTAAAACAGCGGCTGAAACTGGTGATAATTGTTTTTGTCGACCAGTACGACCTGGAATCTTTTGGACTTGCTTAACTTTCTGGCCAAGGTGAGGCCGGCAAAACCGCCGCCGACAATCACTACTCGTTTCTGGCCTGTGTCCGGTATGTTGAATTGCATAGAAGGGTAGGTTGTTCTTGAAGTAATTTCGCATCAACCGAATGATGTTTCGAAATATTCAAACGATCAAGCCCGCAGATAGTTTTTATTCTGGTTGTTAATTTTCAAAAAAAAATGAAAGTTTATT
>JAKQJD010000071.1 GCA_029561355.1 Bacteroidota bacterium
AGTTTTTTAGGGAATATGCTAAAAAACTGTGCCGGGGAGAAAGTGGGGATTTGACAACTTTTTAAAAGTTGTCAAATCTCTCCTCCAGCCGCGCCACCCGCTCCTTCAGCGCCTCGATTTCCCGCCGCTGCGCCTCCAGCACTTCCTCCACTTCACCGAACAGCAAACCTCTTTTTCCGTACAGCGCGGCCGGTTCGGCTACCTGACCGGTTTGATCTGGAGGCGGCGTCAGAAATATCTCTCCTTCCCCGGTAAGCAGCCAGTGGACATTGACGTTTTTATGACCTAATAACAAAGCATTTATGACTGTTTTGGAAATGCCTTTCACCCCCCGCACCATTTTGTTGATGTTGGACTGAGACACGTTAACCATGTCCGCAAAGCCCGTCTGGTTGGTTTTCAGGGCTTTGATGAGTTGCTGCAGCCGTGCGCCTTGTTCAATTCTGGTGGGTTCCATTTTATTAAAAATGAAATAAGGTCATAAAATAAATGATCAATTTGTTTTAAAAATGACCTTTCGGCATATCTTTGCAGGAAAGTTACTGTTTTTAGGGAGCGCAGCCAAAAAGAGGGGTTCTGCGTGCGAGATAAAATATAAATACTCCTGGTATTATGGGAGCACCGCTTCAATCCGATCAAAAGCCTGAAACGAACCCGCACGACAGGGGCGTCCTAATAGGTATTTTGGCTATATTATTCCTGTTGGTTTTATGCTACATGTATCGGCCGGGTACGAAGGAGATTATCACTGACCAGAAAAAACTTGCCTGGGACGATGTGGCTTACATTGACGAGCATGGGGAACCAAAGTTAAAAGAATGGCGACTTAAAGAACTCGACAAAAAGATCAAAGAATTTGAAGAAGCAGAACAGTATGCTTTAATAGCTAAGGCAGACGGGCAGTACATTTGTTATGTATGTAATAGCGCTACATGCTTTTTGCAAAAGGGTATGGTCTGGAAGTATGGTGTGACCAGAAGGGGCGTAGACAAACGATACCCCGGAGACTCGTTATTCAAAATGAACCTTTATTATCAAATTGAATTTCAGGGAACTCATCAAGAATGCTTGATCGAAGAAAAGAGAAAAATCTTTCTTTATCCATTATATCATGATAATTTGGTTCGAAAGGTCTCCGAGCGAATGTTAAGACCGCCAGGCAACAAAAATGATAATTAATCCTGGGTTTGTACTCTTTAAAAAAGCCTGTAACTTTGTTTTTAATAATTGAGTGTGCTCAAAATAAAATTTGAATTATGGCTAATGTAACACTTGCAGCAAATCAAGAGGTCTGTGACCTTCTTGATTATGAATATGTCGAGCATCAACTGGGGGAACTGAAAGTCAACATTCTATTCTCCTGCGTAAATACGGATGACTGGTCAGATGAAAGTTGGATCAATGCAGAGGGTATACCATCACATATTATCAAACTACCCTATCACAAAGTTAGAATCATGAGCAAGGAACAGGTCCGCGCACTGATGCTGGAAAAAGCGCTGGAAAGATTGCAACGGGCTGCGTAAAATTCAAATTATGGCTAAAGTAACACTTGCTGCAAATGAAGAGATTTGGGATTTACTCGATGACGAATATATCCAGAACTTTTTAGGCGATCTGAATGTAAACATTCTCTTTTCCTGTGTAAATACTAACAAATGGAAAGACGACAGTTGGGTCGAAAAAGACGGTACGCCCTACCATATCATCAAGTTGCCGTATGAGGTGGTGAAATCCATGAACAAGGAGCAGGTTCGTGCACTGATGCTGGAAAAAACGCTGGAAAGATTGCAGCAGGCTGCGTAAAAATCAAATAAGAGCTCCGGTAACGGTAGCGCCGAAAATATATATCTACACGAACGTCCTGAAAATAAATATGCCCCCATTCCTGAATAAGGGATGCGGGCATATTTTATATGGTTGAAGGGCTGATCAATTTTTTCATACAGCGTTTTTTTTAGAGGAATATGCTAAAAACCTGTGCCGGGCAAAAAGTGGTGGAAATGGGGCGCCTGCGGCATGTATTAATTGTTTGACAAATTTTATCCCTACCCCGATACATTAAAACTATTTGCATACATTTGGCCTCTATTTTATATTATTGTTACTGCCCCAATTTTATATGATCAAAAATACGCTAGTCATTATTTTCGGGTTTCTTTCTTTTCATCTGGTAGCCCAGGACAACGCACTTTCCCAGTTTTTTGCCAATCGAATTTACCTGAACCCCGCTTTTGCCGGTATCGATAAGGGTTTGCAAGTTACTTCCAGTGCGCGAAGCCAGTGGCAAAAAGCGGATGGAGGGTATAAATTTGCCGCCTTCACTGCCGAGTGGCAGGAGCCGGGCTGGAATTCCGGAATAGCATTTCATATTCAGGGTTCCCGGGAAGGTTTGTCGCCTTTCAAAACGTTCGGGATTGGCCTGACGTACGCCTACATTATTCCTTTCGAGTACAGCAATGTGCATGTGGGTTTGCAGTATTCATACAATCAATTTGGACTTGACTGGAGCCGCCTGACTTTTTCAGACGAGTTGGATCCGGTTTTCGGGGCCATTTACGGCAGCGCGGTGGTACCGGGTAGCGACAAAGTCGTTTTTCATGATTTTGCTATGGGAGCAGTTTGGCGTTTCGACAGCAGAATGTCGGTCAACAAACGGGCCATCAGGCGTTATCGCTCGCATGTGGGTCTGTCAGTTCAACACCTGACCAGCCTTTTGGGTCAGGGGCCGGATGCCTCCTTTTTGCAGTCCGACACCGAGATCCCTGCCCGCATTACCTTACATGGAGGCACGATCATTCCGCTTACCTTTTTGTCGGGCACGACACGAAAAATTATTCTGTCGCCAAACTTCAAGTTGGAATCGCAAGGTTTTCAAGTGGCAAGTGTGAAAGAGAGTTTTACTCTTTTTTCGGCGGGCACCTATTTTGTTGTCGATCAAATTGTTTCCGGCGCCTTTTACCATAGCCGGGCACTTATTCCGGGACGCAAGCATACCAATGCATGTACGTTTGTGTTGGGATTCACCAACACGGAATATGAAGAAAAGCGCCGGGCCTACTATCTTGGATTGAGTGTTGATATAAATGCTACCGGCCTGGGTATTAAAAGTGGAAATGTTTTTGAATTAAACTTCCGTTATAATATTAAAGGTATCCGGCCGATTTCCGAGAAAAAACACGCCGCGACTACACGAAAAACGGTATTGGATTGCAAGGATTTTTACTAGTTCAAATTCTACTTATTTATCATCTATTCATCTGCCAATGCTACGCTTTACGCTTGTTTTTTGTTTAAGTATTTATTGCATCTCACCTATACAATCACAATGTAATTTCAGTTTTTCTCCTCAAATGCCCTGTCCGGGCGAGGCGGTTACATTTTCCCTTCAGATGCCACTGGCCGGGGCAACGTATACCTGGGATCTGGATGGCGATAACCAGGCGGATGATGGTACAGGTACTACCGTAACGTATACGTACCCAATTAGCGCAACGCCGGTTAACTACACGGTCAGGGTTTTTGAAAACGGTGCGCCGGCCTGCGGTAGTCCAAAGATCATTAATGTGAAAGCAGGGCCCGACCTCACCATCGGCGTAACTACCGGCCAGACCTTTACGGGCACCCTGATTTCAACCTGTGCCGCAGCGCAGTCGGTGCTTGTAGGTATCAATAATACGACTCCGCCTGCTACGGCAGGCAACAATACGGGTTATTCCATTGACTGGGGCGATGGATCGCCGGTTCAGAATTTCACGAACGCTACTTTTAATGCGAATATGCCGGTGACGCATACGTTTAACGGGCTCGGGTATAAGACGATATTAATAACTGCGACACATCAGAATGGCTGTTCCTACACCCGGCAATATCAATACTTTAATGGTAGCAATCCGTCTGTAGGGTTGGGTACCCTGGGAAATTCGGTAGGGCTGTGCGCCCCGGCAACTTTGATGTTTCCACTGAATAACATTGCCGGAAATCCGCCAGGCACCATCTACACTTTTTTCGAAAATGACATCCAGATTGCGCAATATACACAGGCAACGCTTCCGGCTGTGTTTTCACATACATTCGATGAGTCATCATGCGGAGAGACTACGCCGGACGGATCATACATCAATGCATTTGCTATAAAAGTTGAAGCCTCAAACCCTTGCGGTTCTTCTTCAGCGATTGTACAACCGATCACACTCAGCACTCCCCCAACCCCCGATTTTAGTATCCAGGGCCCTGCCAACCATTGCCCGGATGCCATTTTCACCTTCCGCAATACTTCTACAAATATCAATGAATACAATACCGTAACACATCAATGCGCTGACACGCTGAATGCCAACTGGACTATCAGCCCGGGTGCACTCGGAGTAGATTATCAAATCACTTCGGGTTCCATTTTTAACAGTAATCAGATTAAAGTGCGGTTTTTGACGCCCGGCGTTTACACCATTTCCATGACGCTGAATCCGACACCCGTTTGTGGGCCGGCGGTTATTACCAAAACAGTTACCATCCTGGAACCACCTACAGCGGATGCAACGGCCATGTTCAGCAACCCCAACGGCTGTGTGCCGCAGACGGTGACTTTTGATAATCACTCCACGGGTTATCAGGTAAGTTATTCCTGGGCGATTTCCCCTGCCAATGGCTGGTCATTCGCTTCAGGTTCCAATGCGAATTCTTTTGAGCCTACCGTAGTCTTCAGCGCGCCGGGTGTTTATACGGTCACTCTTACGGCGCAAAACGTCTGTGATGATGATACCTGGACAACCACCATTACCGTAAAGGACCGGCCATCCATCGTGCTTCCGACACTCGGTCCATTCTGCCAAACGGCAACTTTGAACTTCTCGGCACAAAACACGCAATTCAATGCCAATAACGGAACGATCAGTACCTACGCCTGGTCTTTCCCCGGAGGTATGCCGTCTTCCTCCGGCAGCCCTTATCCGACTGGAATTCAATATAGCGTTACGACGGAAACCATGTTTACCGTTTCAGTAAGCGTTACCAATGAATGCGGCACTTCCATGGCTTCTACCAATTTCACCGTTCAGGTGCCGCCTGCGCTGAATATGCCTCCCGACCTTACGCTATGCAGTAATGCGATGCCCGAACAACTCAATGCTACGCCATCCGGCGGAACGTGGTCGGGGCCGGGTATTTCACCTGCGGGGTTATTTAATCCTGCTTCCGCAGGTGCGCCGGGCGTAAAAACGCTTATCTACATGTATGGCGTCGGGGTTTGTCAGATACAGGGCACTATGCAGGTAACCGTATCGCCTTTGCCGGTCGTAAATGCCGGAATGGACCAATCCGCCTGCGTAGATATGACGACGCTTACCTTGACAGGAACACCTTCCGGAGGGATCTGGACTTCCAGCAGCGGAGGCATAGTAGCGGGTTCCAATTTTAATCCCAGCCAATCCGGAACAGGGAATTTTACCCTGACCTATACCTATTCGAATGCTGATAACTGTACCAATGCAGACGCGTTGGTTGTTATGGTAAATCCTTTGCCTGTCATTACAGTGGCTGATACTACGTATTGTAATGCACCCGGGTTGGTTAGCCTGCCCGTGGCTTTGCCGGCAGGCGGTACATGGAGCGGCACAGGCGTTTCCGGCAATCAGTTTGATCCTATCGGAGCGGGCGGAATCGGTACTTACCAGGTGACCTACAGTTATACCAATCCCGTCACCCATTGCAGCAATACCCGAACCATCAATATTGCTGTTATTAATCCTTCTACGGTGAATGCCGGTCCTGATTTAAGTTTTTGTGCGGATGTTACTTCTGTAAATTTACAGACAAACGCTTCTCCGCCGGGCGGATCATGGAGCACGGTAAGTGCCGGACTTACGGGTAATATTTTTAATCCAGGCACTGCCGGGCCAGGTATGCACATCCTTACATATTCTGTTGGAGCAGGCAATTGCCTGGTACAGGATACACGAATCATCACGGTTTTTGCTTTGCCGGTCGTAAATGCAGGCCTCGACGCAAGTTCCTGTGTCGATAATAACAGCGTTGCACTTTCGGGAACGCCGGCCAACGGAATATGGACATCTTCCGGGAGTGGAGTGGTGAACGGCAATTCCTTTTTTCCCAGCCAATCGGGCGCCGGCACATTTACCCTGACTTATACTTTTATAGATGGAAACAACTGTGTGAATACAGACGCACTTGATATGGTGGTCCACCCGCTTCCTGTTGTTCAGGTTCAGGATACCGTTTACTGTAATGCGCCAGGCTTTGTTGCATTACCCGTTGCCACACCGGCAGGCGGACAATGGAGCGGACCGGGTATTACCAATAATCAGTTTAATCCGACCGGAGCGGGAGGCGTGGGCACTTACCCGGCCGTTTACAGTTACACGAACCCCAATACGTTATGCAGCAATACCGATACGATTGAAATCACCATCATCAATCCGGTAACGGTAAATGCCGGGGTCGATACTGCGTTCTGCGTGAGTGTCACAGCGTTCGATCTGAGTGCAGGCGCCGTTCCTGTGAGCGGCGGCGCCTGGACTTCCAGTGGCGGAGGCTTACAGGGCACCATATTTAATCCCAATACTGCAGGCCCCGGCATTTACACCTTGACGTACCGGGTAGGCGCGGGCAATTGTCTGGTGGAAGATACGCGCACTATAGAAGTTTGGGCCTTACCGGTAGTGAATGCCGGATTGGATGCGTCCGTTTGTATAACGGGCGACGACGTTACTTTAAATCCATCGCCTGCCAACGGAATATGGACGGCTTCTGCCGGTGCTGTTTTGAACGGGAATACGTTCGATCCGATGGCTTCCGGTGCAGGCAACTTCGATTTTACCTACACATTCAGCGATGGGAACGGATGTGTGAATACGGATCACCTGTCCATTGTCGTACATCCGCTTCCGGTCCTTGTAGTGAATGACACCACCTATTGTAATACGCCGGGCACTGTTTTACTTCCTGTCGTTTCGCCGGCGGGAGGTGCTTGGAGCGGCCCGTCTGTTTCCGGAAACCAGTTTAATCCGATCACCGCCGGAGGGGTAGGCAGTTATAATTTGATTTATTCTTTCACAGATACGAACAGTTGCACAGACTCCACAGATGTAGAAATCAGCGTCATCGATCCTCCTGTGGTTTACGCCGGGGCAGACGATACCATCTGTATGAATACAGGTTTGTTACAATTGGGCGGGTTTCTGCCCGCAAGTGGCGGGCAATGGAGCGGTCCGGGTATTATAAATGTCCAGACCGGCATTTTTGATCCGACGCTCGCAGGTGGCGGAACGCATTCCCTGGTTTACGCCTTCGGCGCCGGAAATTGCCGGGTAAAAGATACTGTTGAGATCCGCGTGATCGCTGCCGATATCGAGGCCGGGCTACCTCAATCTGCCTGCCTGAACGACCTGCCGATCACCCTTTCAGGTTTTAATCCTGCCGGAGGCGCCTGGTCGGGGGCCGGGATCAGCAATCCTGCGGGTGTTTTCAACCCATCACTTGCACAAGTCGGTGTACATACATTGTATTACGAATTCGTCGATCCTGTTTTAGGTTGTACGTTTGAAGACTCGCTGGTGTTTACGGTAAACCCCATGCCGGAGTCGGACTTTGCTCAGCCGACTGAAACCTGCATACATCAGGACATTCTTTTTGATAATCTGTCTCAAAGTACATTCGACGTATTGTGGAAGTTTGGTGACGGCGCTACCTCTACTCTTCCGGAGCCGACGCATGCCTATTCGGATACGGGCAGTTATGTGATTACCCTGATAACGCGCACCGAATTCGGGTGCATAGATTCGATCAGTAAAAGCATTTATGTAACAGAACCTCCAACTGCACAATTTGTCATGGCGCCCGACTCCGGTTGCGCAGTCCTGAACGTAAGTTTCAATAATCAGAGTTATGGTTATCAGACTATCTACCACTGGGATTTCGGCAATGGCGACACCAGCAACCTGTTCACTCCCGGCGTCATTTCCTATGAGCAGGGCAATTCCGATACGAATTATATCATCGTCCTGCGTGCACAGAACCTTTGTGCCACGCGGGAATGGCGGGATACGGTAAAGGTATTCCCTTTGCCCATCGTGGATTTCGGTACTACCCTCGATACGATTTGTACCGGCGACTTTATTGAATTCAATAACATTACGCTGGGGAATCCGGATTCATTCTTATGGGATTTTGGAAACGGCCTTACTTCAACGGACTCGATACCTGGGGATATGCAGTATTTCACAGATACCCTGTTCCGAACCTATACCATTCAATTAATTGCAACTAATTTTTGCGGATCCGATACCTCCTCATACGATGTGGTGGTGAAACCTTCTCAGGTAAAAGCATTTTTTAATATCCCGGTGCATACCGGTTGCCAGCCTTTTGCCCTGGAATTTACCAACTTCTCTACGCCGGGTGCTTCTGTTTCCTGGAATTTTGGAGATGGCAATACTTCTAATGAGCCTAATCCAGTGCATACTTTTTTACAGGCCGGTACTTTTAAAGTGGTGCAAAAAGTAAGTTCGGGCTGCGGATACGACAGCACATTTACGCTCATTACCGTATTACCGGCTCCCGATGTTTCCTTCACCAGTCTGCCGCAGGTTTGTCGTGGCGATACCCTGGCTTTCACCAATACCTCCGAAAGTTTATCCGGAACATTCTGGACCTTCGGGGATGGTGATAGCAGCATATTGTATCATACGTCGCACATTTGGAGCCAGTCGGGTACCTATACGGTACAACTGACGGGTACTTCTTCAGTAAACGGCTGCCCGGCTTCGTATACGGACGACATTGTGGTACTGGAATTACCGCTGATCCGTTTTGTTCCGGATGCACTGGACGGATGTATTCCGCTGACTATCGCATTCGACAATCAATCTCAAGGCGCTGCCTATTTTGAATGGAATTTTGGGGATGGAAATACACAAACCGGCACCGATGTCAGCCACATTTATACCCAGCAGGGGCAATATTCGGTTGGGCTGGTTGGCATCGATTTGAATGGGTGTCAAAATGATACGGTCTTACACTATATCACGGCACATCCAGTTCCCAGCGCTGCATTTACATTGAACCGGGATAAAATCTGTGGCGTTCCGGTTGCTGTTCATTTTGAGAATCAGAGCTCCGGCGCACTTGGTTTTTTATGGAATTTCGGTAATGGTATTACGAGTGTAGAAAACAATCCAGCCACTATTTATGCTGATCCGGGGAGTTTTTTCATTGCTTTAACGGCGACCAATACGTTTGGATGTAAGGATACGACAGTACAAGAGTTTAATGCTTACGCCGTTCCGGTTACACAATTTGCCTGGACGCCGGACGAGGGGTGTGCTCCTCTGGAAGTGCAGTTCCAAAATTTATCGGAAGACGACACAGAGGTCCTTTGGCTGTTTACAGATGGCAGCACCTCTACAAGCGATTCGCCGACACATACCTTTTCAGAACCTGGTATCCATGGTGCAACGTTGATCACGTCCTATCAGGGCATGTGCTTCGATACACTGCCCAGAACCAATATTATCCTCGTAAAACCCAGTCCCGTTGCTAATTTTTCTTTTGTCGAAATAGTTACTACTCCGCCATCGGGATCTTTTTCATTTATTGATCTTTCGATGGATGCGAGTACGTGGGAGTGGGATTTCGGTGATCAATCTGCCACTTCCAACGACCAGAATCCTGCTCACCGATACTACTCCAACGGGTCCAAACTTGTTACCCTGGCTGTCACAAGCCTCAATGGCTGTACGGATGACACCAGCCAACTCATTACGCCTATGTCTATACGCGGCCTGTTCATACCCAATGCGTTCACGCCTGGCCTTTCCAATGGAGAGGCGGCCTTTTTCAAACCCAAAGGAGTGGGGCTAAAGGAATATGAAATAGCGGTTTATTCTTCTTTCGGGCAGCTGCTCTGGCGTTCGGACAAACTGGAAAACGGGCAACCCGCCGAGGCCTGGGATGGTACTTTTCAAGACAAATTGTTGCCGCAGGATGTGTATACCTGGCAGGTTAAGAAAGCGGTATTTGAAGATGGGGGAATCTGGGAAGGGAATTTTGATGCGGGATCGGGGAAGGGGAAGAAGGTAGGATCGGTGATGTTGATACGGTGAGGTGATTTTTTTTAGTTCGTGTTCGGTTTTTTTTGACGGAGGCTGAAAATCCCGAACACGCTCTAAATCCTGACGAATTTCCTTCGGCAATTTATCACCTGGTTCATCAGCACTGAGAAAGTTAAGCAACTGAAACATACGCCCTTAATTATCGAGTATAAATTCGTGCTATTAAATGATCCATTAAGTAGTTACGAACCCGGGCAAAGAACACATCCATGTATCCGATATACTGGTGGTAGAAATAGGTTAGCAAAATTGTTAGCACCAGGGCCACCAGCGTGGCATCGAAGGCGCTAGACATGGCTTCACGTGTAAGGCGAAGACCGTCTTTTTCCGCGATATAACGCAGCGAACTGGTCAATTCGATAATGGTGCCGATAAAGCCCAGCATGGGAATGGATTGAATAATATAGCGCACCGTTTCAAGTTCGCCTTCCCGCAAGTCTTTGCTGGCTTGCAGGTTGCTTTCCAGAGCCTGCATGGTTTCGCTGACGTCGTTTTCATTGCGGAATTGTGTGGCCGTTTTCTTGATCAGGTTGGGTATCAGGTAGTAAAAACCTTTACGTTCCAGCGCAATGGCTTCTAATTTGATGTTTTGAACATCTTCGGGACTCAGTACCAGTTGTTCTTGCTGCGGTAACAGCCCGAACGAAAACCCGGCTTCTTCCCGCCGGATGGAACGTTGCTTTTCCCGCAGTTCCAGCCAGCCGAAAATAAACGCAGTATAGGCCACCACTTTCAAAAAACCGACGCCTTCGCCACCGAAGATCCGAAAAACACCGTACATGGCGGTTTGTGCCAATAACTGACCGAGCTGCGACATAATAAGCCAAAATATGATGGCGGAGAAAATGCTAATGGCCAGATTCACGGCACGCTGATGAGCAAAAATGGTATTCATATTTTTGTTGTAAGAGATGTAGTGAAATGATCTTTATTCTTTTACCTGAATACTGCCATCAGCACTCACGATTACAGTAGCCAGTAATTTTCCCCCGCCGCGTCGCGGACTCTTGTCGCTCATCGGGACGGAAACGGAGATTTTACGATTGCCTGCCGAACGGAGACTGCTCAAGGCGTAAAAATCAACATCGACAGTGGCCTTGTCCACGCCTTTTCTGGCTCCTTTATAGTAGCCATATATTTTGTAAGTGCCTTGTTTAGGCTCTTTTTGACGCAGTGTTTCCACGTCTGTTCGGTCTAACGGAGAAGATTTAAAATTATCCCAGCGACCGATGCTACGGTCGAAAGGCCGCTCGTGCCAGATCCAGTTGCCGTTTTTTTCTACATAGAGGTCTACTTTTTGGTTCAAATCGCCCCATTTGATGTAAAAGTTCACTACACCCGGTAGTTGCGGCCAATGTGCCCCGTCGTTATTCGATCTGGAACATGGAGCGGGCGGATTTACCGTTACGACGGTAGTCAGCGACGGATTCTGGCTGTCGGCCACAGTGATCTTTTGTATGCCTTGGCTGATCTTGTAAGGCCCGAAAGGCACCGAAGTTCCGTACCTACCCGATTTGCTACCGACAGCCGTCCAGTTATTCCCGCAAGGCCCGTTTTTAGTGACCAGCAGTTCAAAGGTGTAGGTATCGTCGCTGCCGTTCTGGGTATTTTGTCCATCGCAATTTACATTTTGCGCAGCGGCATATATGGTGCAGGCATCTGTGGAAACAGCATTGCCAGAGCAGGGCGGCGGCGGGTACAGGGTCAGTTTAGCCATGGCGGTTTTGTCGTTTTCATCCGCAAATCGGAGTTCGCGGATTCCTTCCCGAATCAGGTAAGGCCCCAGTGTGACCGTCGACTGATATCGGCCATTCAAGCCATCGGCAGTTTTCCATCTGCTGCTGCGGCACGGGCCATATTTTTCCACCAATATGTCTGCCCAGAAGCGGTCGTCGGAAGGATCGTTGGCCGTTCCCGCATCGTCACAACGCTGGCTTTTCACCGTCGGGTACAAGCTGCAAACTGCCGGGTCTACAGGAGGCATGGCGCCACCGCCATTTCCCTGACCGGATTGGGCAGGCGCTTGAAAATTGGCCAGTTCCTGTACTACGAACATAATCGTATCGCCCACTTCGAGGCTTTTAACGGCTGTATTAACCGAAGCCCTGACTTCTTGTCGCAGCGGATCGTAGCCACCTTCTACCCGCTGTACAATAGCGGGGCAGGGTGTTTCCTGATAGTATTTCATCGCCACGAGTAGCAGGATGGTAGTCGCTCCGAGGTAATTCGTAATGAGATCCAGAAAACTCATGTTGAAGACACTAATGCTTCGTCTTGCCATGATTTAAAGTATTGAAAATGGAAGAGGTAAACGGTTTATTTCAGAAACGAGAAAGTATGATTCGGCCTGTTCGGAAGCGAACTCAGTAAGGTGTTCGTTTTGAGCGAAGGCTTAGAGCGTGTACGAGATTTTACTTGTCTTCGCCTCAACAGCAAAATCTCAACATGTTCTTAAGGGAAATCGGCAGTCCCTACAGCATTCCTCATCGCCCACGGCTATGCCACAATTGGGGCAAGTCTGCGACACCGGCGCCGGCGCATTTGTTTGTGATGCTATCCCCTGATCGCCCACGGGGCGCATTTGGCCTGGCATACAGCAGTCGGGGCACCGGACGGTGCCATCCGGGTGGATGGCACCGCAGTTAAAACAGCGTACCATAATTATTCGCAACTGGGGCAATACTGAACGCCGAGGTTAAAAAGAGTGCCTCGTTGCTTTTGGGTGCCCAGCATTTCGATACCGCCTGCTTCGAGGAAGTCTTTGCGGTCACTGGTCATCATGTCCATCAGGCCGATACTGAAATTGGCCTCCAGGGTGAGTTTTACGACTCCGTCTTCGTCTACATTGACCGCCAGGCCCGGCCGCAGATTGATGGCCATATTGAAAGAGCGGTAGTCGTCCGTGCGACCGGAGCCGAATTTCAGGTCGTAATCGCCATTGGGATAGATTTTCTCTTGTGTCTCGATTACACCCTCGCCGCGGCCTTTGAAACTCATATTAAACGAAGGTCCGATGCTTAAGATCGGTGAAAAACGCCCTGTTAGCGGCTTTATCTGCAACATCAGGGGGACGTGGATACTATTGATTTTCTCCGTCACGACCGGGAACCCGAGTACCGTAGCGGTATTACCGTTGCGTTCGGTTATGGTGACATTGTAGGTCTCTTCGGTAGTGACCTGAGATCCTTCGCGTACCAGTTGTCCTTCTAGAAACAAGGTTACGACCGGCCCGAATTTATAACCCACACCCAGTCCGACCTGATACCCCGACTGGCGTTTGGATTCATAAGTAGCCCCGTACTGTTGAATAAAACCGTCCTGATAATTATCGGAATAGGCGTATCGCATTCGATTGATACCGCCGTCGGCTTTGACGACAATTTGAGCATGAGCAGCCATGACGGCTAAAAGAGCGAACGTGATAAAAAGAAATTGCTTTTTCATTATAAAAAAGGTTAGCAGGTGAAAATTCGATTGTTGTTCAAGGGAAGCCCCTTTTGAACTATCGAGTCCCGCAGCATTTCTTTTTAGCACTGTCTGTAATTATTTTTTTTGAGAGGTGTTCATAAACCAACATAGTTCAGTGACTAAAGTAGACGTGTTTTGTAAATTAATCCGATGGTCATGGTTATCTGGTTTCAGGAAACCAGATGATAGAGCATTATCCTACGAAACAGTATCGGTTACCTATAGGCCGGCAAACAAATTATTTTTAAAATTCTATAAAAAAACGCGGGTTTGCTCTGTTGGCACAGATATTTTTACCGCTGAAAAATACCTGTGCCGGGCCGTACCATATTTGAGACCTTATCTGCAATTTTTATTTTTTATGCTACTGCTAAAAAAAAATACTTACCGACTCTATATTTCAAAGTCAAATGCATGAATGAACAATTAACCCGGGTTTTCAAGCAATGTTACCCACGTGTAGCAGAATATATCCTCGCAAACAGTGGTACTCCCGACGAAGCCAAAGAAGCCTATGCAGAAGCCTGGCAACGGGTGCTCATGCGGCTCCGTGAAGGCCATGAAATTCAGGATTATGCAGGCTACCTATTCACTATTGCGCGTAACGTATACATCCGCGAGCGTAGACATAAAGGAATTATGTTGCCACTGGATAGTTTCCATACGGGCGATGACGACGATACGGACACCCCCGACCGATCCGCTTCGGGCGAACCGGCTTCCGAGCCTGCCGAATCGCCCACGGAGCCTGTGGAAGGCTCTTCGCAACCATTCAATTCTTACGACGATCATACCGATCCACTCCAAAATCCAGACAATTGGGGCATCGTAGGGGAGTGCCTTGCCGAAATGCCGCTCCAACGCCAGCGCATCCTGCGCATGGCGCTCATCGAAGGGTTGAGCGACGACGATATTGCCACGCAGCTCGATCTGACGACAGGCACCGTGGCAAATGCCAAAACCCGTTGTATGAATGATATTCGCAGTCGCGCCGCCCAATTATTACATAGCCGCGGCGACAGTTATTTCTTGAAAATCCTGAGTCGGAAAAAAGCCGAAAAGGATTCCAGAAAACTCAAAAAATCTGTCGAGGAAAATCCAACCGCCTCCGATATTCACCCACCCACCGCTGATCACAGACTATGAATGATTTTCAATATCTCGACCTGCTCCAGGACTACCATCAGGGGCGACTTTCACCCGATGCACGGCAGGATTTCGAACGGCAGTTGTCGGGGAACGACGCCCTGGCCGCTGAATGGCTTCGCTACCAGACCGTCGTCAAGGCACTGAAGGAACAGCAGTATGCAGCTACCGAAGTGGGAGCATTGCAGCAACAATTGGAGGCAGAAGGTTTTTTCGATGCCGTTCATGCCGGTATTTTGAAAAAGCGGGATACCGCTCCGCCCCCCGAAGAGATTCGTATGACAGGAAGGCGTTCATTGCACAGATGGATGTGGGCTGCGGCTGCCAGTGTGGCCCTTTTTGCCGCCGCACTCTGGTTTTTCAACCGCCCTGACCCTGTATCGGAACTCATGAGCCAGCACCTGCCCCTGGACGAAAGTATGACGGAGGGTTTTTCCTCTCAAAATGATACGCTTGCACAGGTACATCAAAAGCTCAGGGACAATCAGCCGGAAGCAGCCCTCCAACTACTCCGGTCTATGTCCGCGCCGTTGAGCGACGATGCCAAATACCTCTACGCCTGGGCCTGGTACGAACTGGAGCGTTGGGACGATTGTCTCATGAAAATCAATGATGTATACGATGATGGCTACAATGGAGCATCTGTTCACCCCGACATCCTATGGAAAACGCAACTGCTGGAGGCGAAGGTGTTTTTTCGAAAAGGGAATCGATCTAAAGCCCTCGCTTTACTGGAACAATTTATCCTGACAGACACGGATGCGGCAGAAAAAAGGGAACTCATCATCCATGCTAAAGACCTACAGTCTACCATGCTCAAGCGTTGAAGACAACTATCGATTTTATGTTGCTAACTAACTCAGTTTGTGGCCCTGGGGTAGCACAGCCTTCAGGCCATCGGGAAAAGGCCGTAGATGGCCGTCGATCATTTTTAATTTTTACACGATGCCTTGAAGGGCATTTCCCGACGGTCTGAAGACCATGCAACCCATGATTTAATTATTATATTCATTATAACTTTTACGTTACTCGTGCTGAAAACGATACAACTTTTCTTTTTTCTACAACTGACCGCCTTTGCGCCCCTCTGTGCCCAATCCTGCCAACTGAGTGAAACCTACGCCAACACACTGTGTACGGACATTTTTCGGGTACTGGGCGGCAAAGGCGCAACACCCAAGGTGTTTTTTAAATCGGACGACAACTTAGCCTCTTCCAGTGTGGTCGGCGGTCGGGCGCAGATTCATATCGATCCGAACAAGGTGATAAAAATTCTGGAAGACACCTTCGGCACTGATTGCAAGACGACCGATGCGGACGATGCGCTGGCCGTTATTCTGGGCCATGAAATCTGGCATATCCTGACCAAAAAACAGGGCGTACGTTTTGGATTCTGGACTTCACAGGACTACCAAACGCGCCATATCGAACTGGAAGCCGACGTGCATGGTTTGATAGGCGCATATTTTGCCGGGAAGACACGCTGCATGGCCATTTATCACGATATTTTTAAAAGCCTCCATTTGGACGCATCGGCCAATTATCCCGGAATAATTGAGCGCCAGCGTATGGAACAGCAGGTACGTGAACGCGCCGAAGGCCAGTTTCGGCTGTATGACGCGGCCAATTGCTTGTTAGCATCCAATCGCCGCGATGCACAGATGCTGGCGATCCACAGTTATCAGCACATCGGCAACCGATTCCATTTTTTGAAAGAAATCAATTTTAATATGGGATTGGCAAATCTGCTGTTGGCGCTAGGCGATCTCAAAGTCGGCGCTCTCTTCCCCATCGAACCTGCCGCCAATCCCCTTGCCGAACTCGTAGCGCGGGCCAGCGGCGGCAATGCCAGCGATACCGAAGGCTTTTTGCGGGATGCGACACAATATTTTCAGGATGCACAAAAACAAGATCCTGACTATTTCGAAGCCTGGCTGGGACAGATAAGCGTCGATCTGCTGCGACATGCATACGCCCCCGCCAATCGGAGTTATACCTACAATGTATTCGATGCGGGGCAAAAATGGCAAAAGCAACATCCCGAGGTACGGCTTTCGCAGCTCCAGAGCCAACAGTTAAAAATGCTGGAAGCCATTGCTTATCTTCTTCAGATACCTGCGAAAGATCAGGCAAAAGCACAGAAATTATTAAGCGATATCGAAGATGACTGCGGGGGCACCTATCTGTGCGAGTATGCCCGTTATAACCGCCGTTTGGCGGGCACTACCGGCGCCAGCGATACACCCCGGATATCAGCCGTGCCCGCACCCAAATTATCCGAGATCGATGGTATCAGCCACGATGTAGCCGCCCTGTATGAAACTTTGAAACAAGAAAACGGCTGGCAGTCGATCGCTATGCAGTTGGATATGTATCAGATGCCCCTGAAAAATTCCGACCTCATATTTTTTCAACAAAAAAAACAATACCTCGCCGTACAATTTTATCACAAATGCCCCTCTGTCGTAGGCAAAACCAACATTCCCGCTCAAAAAAATACAGCGCCGGGCAATTACCACTTTCTGGAAGGTCCCTCTTATGATGTGGTCACCTGGACGGAGTCGGATGGCACGCCGCGTTGCGCCAAAATGCTGCGAGCCAAATGAATTGACTTAGAGCATGTTGAGATTTTCATTGCCGGGCTGCAAACGAAAAATTTTCTTTCAGGCCTTCGTTAAATTTTTCGCCGGATTGCCCTCATCCGACTGCAAAACTTGCCCCGCCTGAAATAAAATTTCTCTGTCTTCGCCTCAGCATAAAAAACCCAACATGCTCTAAGGCAAATCGCTATACATTAAACAAATTAAATAATAGATACCGGATAATTGCTAAAAATCCTACATCGCTGATTCTTGTAGATATATCAAAACAAATTCACAATGCGAAAAACCTTTTTTGACTGGCACCTTCTGCTTTTGATTTTTTTATTTTCTTCTACTACCCTTTTCTCCCAAAAAAACACCCTTAACTATACTGCCGAACAATGGGCCGAACAAGCCGCCCAGGCCAAAGAACCGCACATTCAACTCCAGTATTATATCCAGGCCTGGAATATGGATCGGCGCAACACCCGGTATTTATTCGCGCTGGCCGAAATCAAATTTAAACTGGGCCGCTACACCGAAGCCATCAATGATCTGGACTCTTCCATCATGAACAAACCGCGCCGTTGTGAAGATTCAAAATTGCTGGATCTGCGCGGTCGCTGCTTCCAGCGCATGGATCAAAACGATCGGGCGATCCGCGATTGGAAACGTTGTATACAGGATTGCCCCGACTACACCAACGGCCACGTATTGCTGGCGGAGGTATATTTGCAGAAAAAATCCTACGACAGTTGTCAGGTATTCGCCAAAACCGCACTCCGCCTGGATGCCAAATCCGATCAGGCGCTTGTCGTGCTGGCAAAAAGTTGGTTAGCAAAAAAGGATTTTCAGCAAACCATCCCTTTGGCAACACAGGCCATCGACCTGAACAAGGTGTATAAAAATGAAGCCCGTTATGTGCGTGGAGAAGCTTACCTCAAACAAGGTGATTACGATCTGGCCATCGCCGACCTCCAGCAACTACCCGCTCACGCCGATGCCCAATTCGCTCTGGGTGAAATTTACTTCCAGCGCGGCGATTATGCCAAAGCACAATTCGCCTACCAGAATGCGCTCAACAGCCGGCCTTCTTTTGCTGAAGCCGCTCATCGGAAAGAAGAGGCAGCACGTCGCCTGAACGGAGACAAAGAATCTCAAATCAATCCTGTCGTGGACAAAGGCCCCAAACGAACCGGGGCAATACTGGCTACCATGCCGCCGCCCGACAAAAGCAAACAACTGCTGTCTTTCCGCTTTGCAGGTACGGCACTTCCTTCTTCTTACGATTTAAGTAGCGATATGCCCGATATCCGTGATCAGGGCCAGCAAGGGTCTTGTGTCGCTTTCACGCTCTCCTATATGGCAGGTTTTTTTGAGCAAAGAGAGGCACGAAAACGCGAGGTATTCAGCCCTGCATTCCTGTACAATCATTTGTTTGTACGCGGGAAAGGTGGAATATACATCGACCAGGCGCTCGATTTCATGAAAAAGAACGGTATCTGTAAAGAAAAAGATTTTCCTTACAACCAATGGGATTCGATCTCACCGCCTTCCTCATCCATCAAGAACAGGGCCCGCAAGTACCATATCAACAGTTATCGGCCCATTTACGATCTCATTGACCTCAAATCCACCCTGGCCACCCGAAATCCCATCGTGGGAGGATTTATGGTCGATGAAAGTTTTATTCGTCTAAAAGGCAGCAACGTATGGCCCGGGCCGGGCTTGAAGGGAGTTGGTGGTCATGCTATGCTTGTAGTGGGCTATGACGACGATAAACAAGCCATCAAAGTCATCAATTCCTGGGGGAAACGTTGGGGTGAACAGGGTTACGGCTGGATTGCCTACGATTACGTAGAAAGCATGTTGATGAAAGGTGGTAGTGCCATTAATCTGTATGATGTGAAAGATGCTCCCAACGTTGAAATCGAGGAAAAAGAGGATCCTTCCGACAATAATGTTGTCGTCAATAATGATAAAGAACGGGAAAAAATCGAGCGGAAACGCCGCAATCAGGATTTTTGGGAAGCCTTCTGGGAAGGATTTGTCGAAGGTGTGACGGGAGAGACCAACACGGGAGGCGGCTGCACCACTTGTCCTGATTATTACAGCAAGAATTCCAACGTCGCACTCACTGGTGTGAATCATAACCAGAACATACAGGGCGTGAACAGCATGACCATGTTCGGTGCTCTCAATGTAAGCCAGTATGCAGGCTACACCGGCCAGGTAGTCGTCTATTTCTACTACGCTGACGGCACGCCAGCACAGGGTGTGAATCCTTATTTCAAAGCTTACAACGGACATGTGGCCGCTGCAACTGCCCAGGTCAGCCTCCCGTTCACGGGCCTTTACAACCAGAGTTGGAATCTCTATATTCCTTACGCCGCCTTTACCAAAAGAGTATACGGCATCAATAAGATGTATGGTGTCCCAGTCTTATATATTGATAATTATGGGGTAGCACAAGGTCAGCCTTTTTATTTTGATCTCTTTTGACATGAAAATGGCACGCTCAAATCTTCACAGCCTCCAACACGTCTCCTATATCCCCAAATACGTCCCTGTGACCGTCTGATACGTCCGCTATGCATCCCACGCGTCACACCGGCAAATACACCACAAACGTAGCCCCCTTCCCTTTTTCCCCCGTTGCCCGGATAAAACCGTTGTGGTTTTTTACCCCCCTTTCCACGATACTCAGGCCGATGCCGGTTCCGGGGCATTGGGTGTGGGTGGTGATTTATCCATAGGCTTCTTTTTAAAAGCGAAAAAAAGTCAAGAATGTTTTGAGGAAGATGCTGTCTGGGGAGATACGCTGTAATGGTATAGTCAGGATGTTATGTTATCCCTGCCTGCTTTTGAGGTCAGTAAAAATAATGATAACCCGCATTTCCTGAAAAAAGATGCGGATTGTTTCATTTTATAGTTGATATTGCAGCACTTCCTATCCTTATACACTTATACCCGCCTATCCTTATGAAAAATAAACTATCCGTAATATTCTTCTTCTCCCTGCTTTTCTGTGTATCCGCTGGTGCCCAGGTGCCCTGTGCTTACAACACCAACCTGCCGGCATTCATGCCCGACGGTTTTACCGGCAATTTCACCATTGAAGTGGCCGGAGCGACCAATCCTGTACTGGGCGAAAACGGGCAGGCCATTTGCGGCGTACACCTGCAATTTACTCACGAGTACCTCGGCGACCTGGTTATACAACTCACCAGTCCGCTCGGACAATCGATCACCCTGATCGGGCCGTTTGTTTTTGCCGGTCCCACCGACCTGACGACCTGGGACGTACATTTTGTGCCCTGTGCCGTCGCTGCCTCGCCCGACCCCGGTTTTAACCCCAACTGGAGCAACAATCAACCCTGGGATTTATTCCAGACGTACACCGGCTCTTATCATCCCTTCAACGGTTGTTTAGAGACGCTGACAGGCCCCGTCAACGGTACCTGGACGCTCACGATCACCGACGGCCAGGCGCTTGACCAAGGCGAACTGCTGGCTTTCGGCATCGACTTCTGCGACCCCGCCGGGCTGGCGTGTTCGGATTGCGCGGCCAATGCGGGTCAACTCAACCAGCCCAATCTGACACTCTGTTCGGGTAATGCTTCCGTAAATCTGACGCCGACTTACATTTCACCGGCATCCGTTCCGCCTCCCGCCGAATACGGCTATACGTATATCGTCAGCAGCGCCGCCGATGATGTGATCGCAGCATTTGATCCGGCATTGAACCTCGGGCAGTTGAATCCGGGTAATTACACCGTGTGCGGTATGTCATACCGCGCAGATGCAGCCGGGCAAATACCTGCGCCCAACGGCTCGCTCACGACCGCCCAACTCAGAACACAACTGAATGTCAGCATGCCGCCTTTCTGCGGAAATATAACCGGCAACTGCGTCAACGTTTTGGTGCAACCGGAAGCGCAGGATACGGTGCTGACGACCAGTGTGTGCGCATCCGATTGTGTCCTGTTTTATGGCGATCTGTATTGTACGCAGGGGACATACACGAAAAACGTCACGGAAAACGGCTGTACGTTCACCGCCCAACTGATCTTGGAGGTTGCACAGCCGCCTTCGACCATTTTCGTTCAGGACACCATTTGTGCGGGCGCCTGCTCCGCCATCCCGGGTTTTGAGAACGCATGCACCGCAGGCACCTATACTCAAATGCTGCCCGCCGCCCAGCCGGGACTTTGCGACACACTTCAGGTGCTCTTTTTGACCGTAGTCAGCACAAGCGCGGGTATCGCGGCGGATGCTACTGTGTTATCCTGTGCCAACGATACGCTGATCCTGCATTCGGCGCCGGGCGTGGGTGTGAGCGCACAAATCTGGACCTATCTGAATACCGGGGCCGTTCAATACGGTGATACTTGTGTGGTAACGCAACCTGGCAACTATGTTCTTACGACTGTCATTACCCCGTCTGCGGGCCTGCCGGAATGCCCGCAGACGGATACTATTTTGATTACTTATGACACGACGCTGATCCATCCGGTGGCTCATGGCGGCATTCTGGGTTGCGGCGATTCGGTTGTTATCCTGCAGGTGTTGGCGCCGGGCGCCGACCTGAGTTATCACTGGGCCGGACCGGACGGTTTTACCAGCACCCTGCAATATCCCGCAGTGCAAACGGCTGGAACATATGGCGTTACCGTCAGCAACAACGAGGGTTGTCTGGGTTTTACCACAGCAGTTGTACTGCCAGAGGGAACCGAACCGGTGGTCACGATTATGGCCGATGCTCCGTCTTGTACATCATCGGAAACGGTTTTGTGGGCTTCCACCAATATCGGCAACCCACTATTTATATGGGCAGGCCCGGGAATTCCTGCCCCGAATATTTATAGTCAGCATCCTCAGGTATACAGTCCCGGCGTGTATTATGTAACTGTTACGAACCTTACATCCTTGTGTACCGCTACGGCCAGCATCATCGTTACATTTGCCGAAATCCCCTATATTACAACTGCGCAAATAGTCCAGCCGTCCGGAGGCCAGCCCAACGGCATGATCGATATCAGTGTATCGGGCGGTTCCGGGCCATGGCTGTACACCTGGCATACAAACGGCCAGACAATCTCGACTTCGGAGGATATTTCCGGTCTGTATCCCGGATCTTACTCTTTTATCGTTACTTCCTTCAACGGTTGTTCGGATACGGCGACGTATTTCCTGACCAATAACCTGATCGACGGCGGCTATACTTCCGTTACGACCGGACCTAATATTACCATTCGCTCCAATCCGGGACCGATGCCGGTTCTGGCGCCTTTCACAGGTATTTTGCCTTTGGCCCGGTTGCGCGTGTACGACAGTGGCGGACGCCTGATATGGGAGGAGATGACGGAGGAAGGCAGCAGCGAACATCCGATCGATTTGAAGGGAGCGCCGGAAGGGTTGTATTTCCTGGAAATGCAGGGCGGGGCGGAGCCGTTATGGTTTAAAATCGTGCTGCAACGGTAAGAAGTGGGTGTTTGGTTTTTTGTGTTTGGTTTTTGGAAAGGTATGATTATCAACCTTTTGCTAAACACGATACACTAAAAAACCAAACACCCTCCGGGAAAAAACCGCGTCACTCGCTCCGCAACGACTCCACGGGATTCATCAGCGCCGCACGTATACTCTGATAACTTACGGTCAGGAAAGCCACCGCGACCGCCAGCAGGCCGGCCGCCGCAAATATCCACCATTGCAAGTCGATGCGATAGGCAAAATCGGCCAGCCATTGGTGCATGAGCCAGTAGGCTACCGGAGACGCCAGTACGATGGACACCACTACCAGTTTCAGGAAGTCTTTGGCCAGCAGGCCGGTAATGCCCCTCACGGATGCGCCGAGCACCTTCCGGATGCCGATTTCCTTGGTGCGCTGGTGCGCGGCAAACGTTGCCAGCCCGAACAGTCCCAGACAGGCGATCAGAATAGCCAGACATGCAAAAATCATGTACAGGGTGCCTTCCTGTATTTCGGCCTCGTACAGTCGGCCGTAGTCTTCATCCAGGAACGAGTATTCAAACGGGAAGTCAGGGTTGAATTTTTCCCAGATTTGCTTCAGCCAGGCCAATGCCGCCGGCGTGTCGCCCGCTGTTTTTACCGAAATAGCACGGAGGTTATCCTGTTCGCGCGGGATAAAAAATATCATCGGCGTAATTTGCTGGTGCATGCTTTCGAAATGAAAGTCGCGCAGCACGCCCACCACGTAGCAGTCCTCCCGGCCGCCGTAAATCAGGCGTTTGCCGACAGCAGCCTCTGCCGATGGCCAGCCGATAGCCCTTACCGCCGCTTCATTGAGCACCCAGGCCTGTGTCGTATCGGTCGCATGTTCGTGTGAAAAAGAACGCCCGGCTGCCAGCGGGATCTGGTAGGTATTGACAAAATCCATATCGACGTTCAGCATTTTCAACGTGACGGTCAGGGGCGACATCGTGTCGCCGATCTGCACGCTCGTGCCGTTATGGTAGTCGAGCAGGCGCCCCGAAGGCAGGCGCGACGAGCGTCCAACCTGCGTGATGTACGGACTTTGCAGGAGTTCTGTCCGGAAAGCGTCCCATTGGCGCTGTAGTGCGGCATTTTGCTGCAAGGTTACAACACGCTCCTTGTCGAGCCCCAGTGATTTGGTTTGCATGTAATGCAATTGCCGGTAAATCACGATCGTACCCACCAGCAATGCCACGGATATACTGAACTGAAACACAACCAGCGCTTTACGCAGCGAAACGCTGCCTTTGGCGGCTACCGTTCCGCTTTTCAGCACTGTTATCGGCCGGAAACCGGACATGAAAAAAGCAGGATACAAACCCGCCGCAACACCTGTGACAAGCGCCACCCCCAGAAATGCCAGCGGCACAAACCACAGCGCCTGGGGATCCGGCGCCAGATCGATCTGGAGATTCTTTTTGATCAGCGGTACAGCCACCGCAGCCATTCCCAGACCCAGCACTGCCGCGCCGACGGAAAGCAGCAGGCTTTCGGATAAAAACTGCCCGACAATCTGTCCGCGTTGGGCGCCGTTCGATTTGCGCACACCGATCTCGCGGGCGCGCCGCAAGGAGAAAGCCGTAGCGAGGTTAATATAATTTACCCCGGCAATCAGTAAAATAACCAGTGCAATGACGCCGAACATGCGCACCCTGGCCAGGTCGCCGCCGGGCTCTATTTCGTCGTCGTGGTGGCTTTGCAGGTGAATATCGGTGAGTTTTTGCAGGTGCAGGCGCGTGAATTCGGAGGGCTTTCTGCTTCTGGCCACTCCGGGCGGCGGCGGCGGGAATACATCGTCGAGGAATTTCGGGAACCGCGCTTCCATTTTCTTCGGGTCGAAATTGCCCGCCGTTGTGAAATAGGTGTAAAAAGCGTTGTTGCCGAAATTGGTGCGCAAATTATCCTTTCCGTATATGGTCGAATCTTCCAGGGTGACAAAAGAAAACAACACATTCGGATGCCAGTGCGAGGCTTCCGGAAAATCCCGGTATACGCCCGCCACTTTAAATTTATACTGGCCGTCCAGGCTCAGGATTTGATCGAGTGGGTTGTCGTTCCCGAAGTAACGCCGCGCGGTGCTTTCCGAAAGGGCGATTTGCCAGGGTTCCGAAAGCGCCGACTCCGCGCTGCCGGCCACCATCGGCACCGTAAAGACCTTGAACAGGTTGGGATCGGCAAAAAACGTACGGTCTTCGGTGTATATCTGGTTGTCGCCGGTGGTACGGATAACAGCCCCGGAATTGCTCAAAATGCGGGTAATGTCCTGTATTTCAGGGAAATGCTCCGGCAGCAGCGTGCCGAAAGGCGGCGCCACGGCGCTCAGGTGCAGGTTTTCGGTACCGTCCTGGTCGTAAAACGTACGGGTAACGCGCCAGGTCCGGTCAGCATTTTCGTGGTACCGGTCGTAGCGCGATTCGCCGGCAATGTACAAGGCAATGAGCAGGCCGCAGCCCAGGCCGATGCCCAGGCCTGAAAGGTTGAGGAATGCGTGCAGTTTGTTGCGAAACAGGTTGCGCAGGGCCGTTTTGAAATAATTTTGCAGCATAAGTTATCTGTTATCGGTTATCAGTTATCGGTGTTCCGGTTCCTGGCATTCATATGTAACCTGAACGACGCCTCTCGTGGGAGGACGGGGACGCGGATTGTGCGGATTATTTGGTGGCCTTACGGCCACTACTTTTTGATTTTCAGGGATTTGCCCCTGACGGGGCCGATTTTTATAATTAACCACGGAGGCACAAAGGACACAAAGCGTAGATTACACAATTGATAGTATTGAATAGATGAAAAGTGTACGCTACGCTTTGTGCCCTTTGTGACTCCGTGGTTAACAAAAATAAGAAGTGGCCGCAAGGCCACTCAAAATCCGTTTTAATCCGCACAATCCGCTTCCCCATCCTCCCACAAAAGGCGTAGCCGAACAAATCTTCTTTACAATCCCGATTCACCACTCACTACTCCGATTTCAACGACTTCACCGGGTTCGCCAGCGCCGCTTTCATGCTCTGATATCCCACCGTCAGGAAAGCCACGATCAGCGCGATACTGCCTGCGGCGCCGAAAATCCACCAGGAAATATCGATGCGGTAGGCAAAATCGGCCAGCCACAGTTTCATGAAATAATACGCAACGGGGCTGGCGATGAGCAATGCTACCACGATCAACCTCAGGAAATCGCGGCTGAGCAGTCCGACCACCGAGGTAATCGAGGCGCCCAGTACTTTACGGATGCCGATTTCTTTGGTGCGCTGTTCCGTGGTGAATGCAGCCAGGCCGAACAGTCCGAGGCACGATATCAGGATAGAGAGCATACCGAAAATGCCGGCAATTTTCCCGATACGTTGTTCGGTGTTGTACATGCGTGCAAACGACTCGTCGAGAAAGCGGTAACTGAACGGCTGATCGGGCGACAGCGCCTTCCAGTTTTTTTCCAGTGTCGCAATCAGCGCGGCCGTTTCGGCGCCCTGATAACGGAAACAAGCCAGTCCCTCAGATTTGCCGATCTGGAAACAAAGCGCTCCGATATTTTCCCGAAGACTCGACCAGTGGAAATCGTGTACCACACCGACAATGTGCAATTCGGTAAAATTCTCCGCTTTCGGGGGCCCCTGCATATTCCCTTCGAGCACATATACATTCTTGCCAATCGGATCATCGAAGCCGAAAAGCCGTGCAGCCGTTTCATTGATAATAATACCGGTGCTGTCGGTCACCCGCGCGGGGTCGAAAGCGCGGCCCTGCACGATTTCCATACCCATGGTTTGCAGGTAGTCGTTGTCGACTTCCCAGCGTTGCATGCTCACCGAATTATCCTTGTCGAAGCCGCGTATTTTGGAAAACATGTTGTCGCTGCGATTGGACGAAACAGGCAGAAACCCGGATACGGTAGCGCTTTGCACACCCGGTTGTTTCAGCATTTCTTCTTTCAGGTTATAAATTTTATCACCCAGCGCGTATGCATCATCGAGAATGATCACCTGATCTTTGTTGAAGCCCAGTTTTTTGTGTTGAATGTAATTCAACTGCTTGAATACCAGCAACGTAGAAATAATGAGCGCTACGGACACGGAAAACTGGAAAACCACCAGCGCACTGCGGAACTTCCCGCCCCGGCCCATGCCGGTGATCTGGCCTTTCAGCACCCGGATGGAATCGAATGCCGACAGGAAAAATGCCGGATAACTGCCTGCCAGTATTCCTACCAGGGCGCCGCCGCCGGCCAGGGTGGCCCAGAACAGGGGACTGCGCCAGGGCATTTGAAGGTCGATCCCCGTCAGGTCGCGGTACCAGGGCATGGCCACTGCAGCGATGCCGACGGCTACTCCCACCGCGAAAGCGGCAATAACCATCGATTCGCTCAGGAACTGGCCGATCAGCGCGCTGCGACGGCCGCCGAGTACTTTACGCACCCCTACTTCCTTGGCCCGCCCCGACGAACGGGCCGTAGAAAGGTTCATAAAATTGATGCAGGCGATCAGCAGGATAAAGGCTGCAATGGCGCTGAATATCCACACGTACCGAATACTGCCGTTGGGGCCCAGTTCGATATCGAGATCGGAATACAGGTGAATATCGGTCAGTTTTTGTATCGGAAAATGCACATACTGGCCCGTTTTTTCTACTTCCGCAATGGTAGTGCCCAGCATTTGCTGCGTCGTGACGGCTATTTTTTCGTTGGCAAGGATGGCAAATTTTTTCCTGAAATTTTCCAGGTCGGTACCTTTTTGCAGCAGGAAATAGGTCTGGAAATTATTGTTGGATCCCCAGAAAGGCGGGTCGTTTTTTATCTCATCGTTGCCAGTCATAGAAAGCAACATGTCGGCTTTGAAATGGGTATTGGCAGGCAGGTCTTCGTACACCGCAGTCACCTGCCAGCGCTCCCTGTTTTCGAGAATCAGAAATTGTCCCAGGGCCATTTGCGGAGCGGAAAAATAGCGCTCGGCCCGGCTGCGGGAAATGGCTAGCGTTTTCGACTGCGTCAGGCAGCGCACCGGGTCGCCTTCGATCATTTTAACCGGGAATACTTCAAAAAACGAACTGTCTACTGTCAGTACATGCTCTTCGCGGACGTTTTGTCGGGAAGGACCGTCGCGTTTGACCAGATAATTGCCGTATTGCCGGAAGCGGCACCACGCCTGGATTTCCGGCAAGGCGGCAGCAGCCTCTCCTGCCATAACGGAGGAGGTAGTGGCCATTTCGAAGTGTTTTCCACCGAAGTTGATATCGGCTACCGGCCGTACGATTCGGTCTGCCTGCGGGTTCCAGCGGTCGTAACTGAGTTCGTGCGACACGAACAACACGATCAGCAGGCAGGCTGCAATGCCGATGGAAAGACCGGCGATGTTGAGCCCGGAATACAGGCTGTTTTTACGCAGGTTACGAATGGCGAGAGAAAGGTAGTTGTACAACATAGACCTGTTTTTGGAAGTGCCTGGTATTCGTGTTTGGAAGCAGGTGAAAACGAAGCACGATAAACCGGACACTCTATTTCATGCAGTTTCTTACAAACGCCAAACGCCTCGCCACTTTTACAAGTATTTGTAAATCAATTTTTTATATAAATTTTTCAATAAAAAAACGTCCGAACCCGAACGATGTGTGTTCGGATTCGGACGCGGGGCAGAAGTGAGAGAAGTGAGAGAGTGAGAGAAGTGAGAGAAGTGAGAGGGTGAGAGAAGTGAGAGGGTGAGAGAAGTGAGAGAAGTGAGAGAGTGAGAGAGTGAGAGCCGACTTCGACTTCGCCGCTTCGCCCTACAATCGGAAGGTCCGGAGCGGAGCGTCGAAGTCGGCTTACATTCTCACTTCTATAAAGCACGGAGCGGCATAATCGAAGTCGGCTCTCACCCTCTCACTTCTCTAAAGAGCGAAGCGGCGAAGTCGAAGTCGGCTCTCACTTCTCTCACTCTCTCACGTCTCTATTTCATGCCTCCCAGTTGCTTCAGGTATTTCTCCGAATTAGCTTTCACATTTTCCGGCGGATTGAGGCTGAGCGCTTTTTTGAAGTTTTTGATAGCATTGTCCTTATCCCCTTTCGTGGCATAGGCTTCGCCGAGACTGTCCCATGCGTTGGCGCTTTCGGGATGGTGTTCGGTATTCATGGCCATGATTTTGATGGCTTCGTCGTGTTTGCCTTCGCCCAGCAACTGGTAGCCGTACTGGTTCAATTCCGCTTCCGAGGCTTTCGACAGCGCACCAGTCATGAGTTTATCGGCTTCGGCAGTTTTACCGGTCATTTTAAGGATGCGCGATTTGGTGCTGATGGTGGCAAAGGAAGGGTCCAGGGTGGCAGCGCGGTCGGCCCAGCCGAGGGCCGTTTCCAGGTTCACTTTATTAGCGATGGCGTAATTGGCGGCGCTGGTGTATGCGGGCGCCGTAAAACCTTTGGCGCTTTTCAGTTCGGCGGCGGCATTGGCCATCACGATGTCGTCGACGGCAAATTCGACGGACACCGGGAATTGTTTCTTTTCCCAGTTCAACACGAGTTCGGCCGTGTTTTTGGTCACATTGATAAAATCGTAGGTGAGCAATTCCGTGCTTTGAGTGGTGTTGCGCACCTGGATTTTTGCGCGCATCTGGTCCTGTGCGGGATCGTAAAAGAAATTACCCCAGGCGCGGTTGTCTTTTGACAGGATCACTTCGCCGCTATCGTCCTTGTTGATCACGAAAAACAGTCCGTATTTACCGGCGGGTATGCTTTGGCCGGCAATTTTTGCCGGGTGCGACAATTCCAGGGTCGTATTTTCATTGGCGCCCGCACGCCAGGGGGCGTCGGCGGGGCTGCCGCCGGCTTGTTTGCCCCAGCCGTAAGGCACCAGTTCGCCCCACACGGTGCGGCCTTTTACGGAAGGCCTGGAATAATTGATGGTAACGGTGGAAATACCGATGGTTTGCGAAACCTGTGCGGCCGGACTCGCCGTTCTCGGCACGGCGACACCGGCCTGCGCCCACAAGACGGCGGATGACAAAACTGCGAAACAGGCAGCGAAGATTCGGATGGTTAGATTTTTTTGCATGGTGTACTTTTGATAATGTAAACGGATGGGGAGGAAGTGAGAAGTGAGAAGTTTATTCCTCAAATACTCAAATACTCGCATGTCAGGCCTCTAAACTGCCACAATCCGTTCATTTCATGCGTGGGAAATGGATCAACCCGAATTCTAAAGGACTCAACGACGGATACAGACAAACGGGCGTCTGAAACGGTATGGGTGTCGTTTCGGAAGTTCATACCGGTCAGTTCCGTCCGCCGCTGCCGGCTGCCCGCTTTCCTCGTCGGCGCCTGTGCGCGTTCTGAGTGTTATTGAAAAAACAAACTACCTTTTACCTAAAACCGCGTAAACCGTTCAGTAAACTCATCTTTTTTGATGCGTGAAACGGGTATGCTGACCTTGTTCGGCATGACAACGTAGCCACCGTCGCCGCGAATGTAATTTCGAATATGCCGCATATGAACTAAAAATTGTTTGTGGATACGGAAAAAGTCGCTGCCCGCCAGCATCGCCTCTACATCGCCCAAAGTTTTGGTAATTAGATACATTTCTCCGGAAATCAGGTAGAATTTGGTGTAACTGCTGTCTGATTCGCAGTACATCACGTCTGCCAATTCTACAAAAGTGTATCCGTGGGCGTAAGGCAGGGCGATTTTATCAAAACGGCGGGCGTCGGTGGGCGTATAGAGTTGCTGCCGCAGGAGATCGATTTGCGCTTTTTCGATACGCTGTTTTTCGGCGACTTTATCCACAGCGCGGCGCAATTCATCGGGATTGATGGGTTTAAGCAGGTAATCTACCGCACTGAATCGGAAAGCCTTGACCGCAAAGCGGTCATAGGCAGTGGTAAAAATGAGCGCAAAAGACACATCGCCGAATTCTTCAAGCAACTGAAATCCGTTCAACACGGGCATTTCAATGTCCAAAAATACCAGGTCGGGTTTATGCTCCCGTATGGCAGCCAGCCCTTTTACGGGGTCGGTATACTTACCTGCTACGGCCACTTCGGGGCACACCTCCATGAGCGTGAGATGCAGCGCCTCCACGGCATCGGGCTCGTCGTCAATAATGATGGATTTCATAACAAATAATGATTGGACACATGAGATGTTTCTTCACAGCGGCACATCCAGGACGATGCGCGTTCCGGCAGCATTCCCTTCCGTATCGTAGAGATCTATTGTTTCGGTATGGGCCAGTTTTCCTGTGGCTTTGAGGCGTTCGGCAGTAATTTTTTGGCCGAGGCTTTTCCGGGTAAGTGCGCTTTTGCTGGCGAGTTCGGCGGCGGCGGCGCGGCCGATACCATTATCTTCGATTTCGATGCGGAGCAGGTGTTCGGCGGGCTGTCGAAGGCGCACCACGATGCTGCCGCCTGTAGAGCGGTGCATGAGGCCGTGCCAAATGGCATTTTCAACGTGGGGCTGGATGAGCATACCGGGTATCTCGACGAAAGAGGGGTCTATTTCCGGGTCCATATCTATCGAGAATTGCAGTTTTTCCTTAAAACGAAGCCCCTCGATATCGGCGTAAAGTTGAAGGGCTTCGAGGTCGCGGGCGAGGGTAATTTTCTCGGTGCGGCTGTTTTCGAGGACGAGGCGGAGGAGGCTGCTGAATTTTTGGAGGTACCTGGCGGCGGTATCGGTGTCTCGTTCTTTGGTATAGCGGTAGATGCTGTTGAGGCAATTAAAGATGAAATGCGGGTTGATCTGAGCGCGGAGGTTGGCCAGTTCGAGTTCGCTGCGGCGGTGTTCCTGTTTCTGCAGATAGGCATAAAACCCGAATGCAGCAGCCCCGAGCAGGGCAAGCATAATGAAGCCGAAGATGAGGCGTTGCTGTTGGTTGCGGGCATCGCGCAGGGCCAGTTCGCGCTCTTGAACGGCGGCTTGTGCGGCTTGTTTGCGCTCGAAGTCGTAGTTCATTTGAGTCTGGGTGACGAGCCGCGTCTTTTCCATATTATTGATGCTGTCACGCGCCTCGATGTGTAGTTTGAAGTAGCGGAGCGCATCGGCGGGCCTGTTTTCTATTTCTGCTAATCGGCTCAAATCGACGTAGTAACGTTCAGAATAAGTCAGGTCCTCCACTTTGTCTATAATCTTGGCTGCCAATTTTTGGTAGCGGCGGGCGTTGGAGAGGTCGCCGAGGTTGAGGTAGCAACGAAAGAGCGCGAGCAAATAATTGGCATCGGAAATCAAAAATCGCTGGTCGGAACGATCCCGGTAGAACGCTTCCGTTTTCAGGAGCCATTCCAGTTGCGCTTCGTATTTTTTATCTTTTTCTTCAATTAAAGACATTGCTATGTATACGCTTGGGAGCAGAATACTGCTCCCGCCGGCCTCGACCAGGGCCAAAGTCTGATGCAATTGCAAGCGTGCACTATCGAGTTGCTCCATACTGACAAAAATGCTCCCCAATAACACACCGCAAGCGCAAAGGCCGTGGGGCCGTTTTGCGCGGGCACTGAGGTCAAAACAAAGCCGGGCGTACTGTTTGGCCTTATCCTCATTGTGCGTCATGTTCACGTAATTGTCGGCGATGAGCGAGGCGGCGAGGGTCATCGAGGCCGTATCGCGTAGCCGCTCAAAGGCGCGGTAGCTCAGCAAAAACGTATCAATAGACTCCGGGTACCGGCTTTGCTGGGTGTAGCAATAGGCGATGGCATGAAAAGCGTTTGCCACGCCTTTCGTTCGCCCCAGCCGTTGGTAAATCGATAGCGCCTGACGGGCGTAGACACGCCCGTTTTCGTAGTCTTGAAGTACGTCGCTGTACTCGCCGCTTATTAGGAAAAGTACCCAGGCGCGTTCGCGGAGGAGCGTCGTATCGGAAGTGGCAGGCATAGCAGCCAATACCGTTTGCAGAGAATCCAGACTCCGGTTTTGCGCTTCCGCACTAAATGCCGTTCCCAGCAATAACAAGGCAATTACATATTCTTTTAACATGGTAACAAAGGTGTAAAAACACCGGATATGCAGGCAATCTTTTTAATGGAAAGCGAAAAAAAGCGTGTGAATGGCGAAAAAAACGCCTGAAACAGTAAACGCCCGCCTCCCAAAAGCGGGTTTTCGCACGCAGGCAAGGAGCCTCCGGCTTTCACCCAACGTATCTCGCCGTTCACAGCATTGTTTTCGCCATTCCTTAGAAACCATTTGCCGGCCGTTGGCCCACGATACCATCTTGCGGCATCAATCAAGGAAAAAAATCTCTTATGAATTGTCGCTCTATTCTTTTGCTCCTCTCTTTAGCGCTCGGCGCCGCCTTGCCGGGCCACAGCCAATCTGCGTTCGGCGCAGCCGCCAATGAGGCGGTCATTAATTCCCAACAGCACCAATGGTCGGTGGGTGAAATGTGCGCCGTCGGAACGGCGACTTCGCCTTCCCTACTCCTGACGCAGGGCTTTCTACAGCCCGCCGGCGGATTGGTGCCGACGCAGGAAGCCGACCTGATATTTACCGATCTTCGGGTGTCCCCCAATCCAACGGCGGCCATCGCCACCCTGTGGGGATACTTGCCGGCAGGTCTGACGGGGCCTCTGACGATCCAACTTTGGAATGCGGAAGGCAGGGCCGTTCAATCAGGTATGGTCGAAAGTCAGTCAGACGGCTTTATCCGGCACACGCTCGATCTGACTTCATATCCCGCAGGGACGTATTTCCTGTGCCTCCAACATTCTACCTCCACCAAAACTATCTCCATCGTCAAATTATGAAACACCTGATTTTTACTCTTCTCTTTGTTTTTGCTTTTAGTGCCCTCCGGGCCCAAGCGCCTCAGGCACTAAATTATCAAGGCGTAGCCCGCAACCAGAATGGAAATCCCTTAGCCAATCAGGCCCTTGCGCTGCGTCTGTCCATCGTGTCGGGAAATGCGAATGGCAGCGTGGTGTATGCAGAAACCCACAATGCCCAAACCAATGCCTTGGGGCTTTACAATGTTCAGATCGGCACGGGAACGGTGCAAAACGGCAATTTCGGGTTGATTGGCTGGGACTCGAATCAACATTTTTTAAAGGTCGAGATAGACGCGACAGGAGGCAATAATTTTACCCCAATCGGTACTCCGGTGCTGCTGGTGAGCGTACCCTATGCGCTGGAAGCCCGCCACGCGGCAAGTACCACGCTCGGCGGCGACGTAACGGGTATTTCGGCAGCCAGTACTGTGACGGGACTTCAAAACCGACCTGTCAATCCCGCCTCTCCTGCTACTGGCGATGTGCTCAAATGGAACGGTACACAGTGGAACCCCGCTCCCGACGCGACATCCGGCGGCAACAGTTACATCGCCGGCAACGGCATCACGATCACAGGCCAGACGATCACGGCGACAGATGCCTCGACTACCAACGAATTACAGACGCTCAGCCTGTCAGGCACCCAACTTAGCCTCAGCAACGGCGGTGGCACAGTGACGCTCCCCAATGGGTCGGGTGGCGATAACTGGGGCAACCAAACCGTGCAAACCGCAGGCGAATTCAGTGGAAACGGCACTGCCTCCAGTCCCCTCAAACTGGCTCAACAAGGAGCGGCCTCTGGAAAAGTGCTGAAATGGAACGGAACCGCCTGGGCGCCCGCCAATGACCTGACGGGCAGCGGTGGGCTGACTTTACCGTATGAGGGTACGGCGACCGACCCCAATGCGGTATTTCAGATCAATGCCAACGGTGCGGGAGCCGCTATTCTTGGTGTCGCGCTGGGCAGCAACTCGGCAGTGCAGGCATTTAACAATGCCAACGGCACCGCAGCCCAACTCGCCGGACCGGGCTACTCGGCCTATTTTAACGACAGGGTCCTTATCGAAACCTCCAACCCCGGCCCCGAACTGCGCGTGTACGACGGCGGTGGCTCAGGCGCCGAATTGCAATTGGACAACGGTGCGCACAGTTTTAATTTCGTAGCCTCCGATAACTACCTGTTTTTAAACGACAACACCGGGCAACGTCTGTCCATCGTGGACGGAGGGGATATCAGTTTTGCAACAAACTACATGGACATTTCCTCTCCCAATGGTGGCCGAATCGATTTCAACATGTCCCAGTCAGGGGCAACCGTAAATGTATTCTACGCTGGTGCGGGCTCTAGCGGCGTTAGCGGCGGTGGCATTCAGGGATATGACCCAGGGCTTGGTTTGAACTCCAGCGGCACCTCAATTGCGCTTGTTGATGGAGAAGGAATGCAGCCTTTTGAACAAATGTTCTATAACATGGGCAGGTACAATTTTCGTTGGAATACCGTCTATGCTGTCGCACTGAACCTTTCCTCCGACCGTCGCCTGAAAGAACAAATCAATCCCATCAAATACGGATTGAACACGGTCATGCAAATGCGCCCGGTGGATTATTTCTGGAAAGATAAAAACATCGGCAAGACCCAACAGATGGGCTTCATCGCGCAGGAACTCGAATCGGTTATGCCGGAGGCCGTATCGCATCAGCAAATGACCTCTGCGGAAATAGAGCAGTGCAAAAAAAATGGCCAGGCTATTCCGGAGATCACGGATCCATACGGCATCAATTACATCGCCCTCACCCCTGTTCTGGTCAAAGCTATTCAGGAGCAGCAGGCCCTGATCCAGCAATTGCAACAGCGCATCGAGGCCCTGGAAAAGAAATAGCGTTTTCGCCAGGCGCCTTTACTCTTCAAATTCCAAATCGGCCTTTTCAGGTTGAAATATATCATCACTAAATTATGAAACGCACTCAGTTCATCATAATGGCCTTATTCCTGGCCCACTTGGCTGCGGCTCAGGCCCCGCAGGCCCTTAATTATCAAGGCGTTGCCCGAAATCAGTCCGGTACGCCGCTCGCCAACCAGAATATCCAGCTGCGACTATCGGTACTGGCAGGCAGCACGACAGGCGGCATCGTATATCAGGAACGCCACAACGTGCAAACCAATACTTTCGGCCTGTATAACCTCCTGATCGGCACGGGTATCGTCACCAATGGCAGTTTCGCACAGATCGCCTGGCACGAGAACGCGCACTATCTCAAGGTAGAAATAGACCCCAGTGGCGGCAATAGTTTTATGCTTTTAGGTACGCCGACGTTGCTGGCAAGTGTCCCCTATGCGCTGGAAGCCGCCCATGCCGGCCAGACGGAATTGGCAGGCGATGTATCCGGCGCCTCCACCTTCAACAAGGTGGAAAGCATCCAAAACCGGCCCGTTAGCAGTACTACGCCTACTACCGGCCAGGTACTTAAATGGGACGGCTCGCAGTGGAAACCCTCGGCCGACGCTACATCTGCCGGCAACCCCTTATCGGCAGGTACGGGTATCCAAATCAGTGGCAACACCATCAGCAACACCGGCGACCTGGACGAAACCAACGAAATTCAGGTGCTTTCCATCGCCGGCAATCAACTGACCATCAGCCAGGGCAATACCATAACCTTGCCGGCAGGCGGCGGTGGCGGATCTTTTTCACTGCCTTACAATGGCAACGCGAACAACAGCAATGCTTTGTTCAAAATCACCAATACCGGTACCGGCGGCGCCATTTACGGCATTACAAATGGCAGCGGCGAGGCAGCGGTTGTCGGCGAAGACCCGACCGGCGGGCTCGCTGGGGTGCGGGGATATTCCTCCAGCAGCTATGGCGTATTGGGGTACAGCGATTCCGGTATCGGTGTATTGGGGCAATCCGGTGCAGGCAAAGGTGTTGTGGCCCAAAGCTCATCATCGACCGGCACAGCACTGCAGGCGACCAACCTTTTTGGTGGAAAAGCCATGGATGTTACTGGTACCGCGCTATTCAACGATGGTGTGAATATAGGTTCTGCTGAATATATCAAAGATGGAGGGACTTATGAATTCGAATTTCAAGGCAGTCTGCGCCCTATGTTGAATTCCGCAGACGATCTCGGAAAGCCTTCAACGCGCTGGAGAACAGTGTATGCCACCAACGGTGTCATCAACACCTCTGATGCCACTTTGAAGCGCGACATCAAGCCGCTCAACTATGGTGTAAAGGACCTGATGAAATTACAACCTGTTAGTTATCAATGGATTGATGGCCGTCCCGGCGAAGGCCGCATCATGGGCTTCCTGGCGCAAGACCTCCAGAAGGTCATTCCCGAAGTCGTTCGCGACAAGGAATGGGTATATGAAAAAGAAGACCGCT
>JAKQJD010000072.1 GCA_029561355.1 Bacteroidota bacterium
GTTCGAGTACGGGTACGTCGGATACCAGCGCTTTGATCTCTTGCAGGCATACGATATCGGGCTTTTCCCGGTCTATCCATTCCCAGAAACCTTTGGAGATGGCCGAACGGATGCCGTTGACATTGTAGGAAATGATATTGAGCATTTCTTGAGTTATGAGTGATGAGTTATGAGTGAAGAGTACTTGCGACAAGTGTCGGAAACACTCATCACTCATAACTCAACACTTATAACTACCCTTCCACCAGCGTACCGACGGATTCGCCAAGTACGATGCTGCGCAGGTTATCGGGTTGATTGATATCGAAAACGATGATCGGCATGTTGTTTTCCGCACAAAGCGTGAAAGCAGTCATGTCCATTACATCGAGGCCCAGGCTGATCACGCGGGCAAAGGTGAGTTTGTCGAATTTGACGGCCATCGGGTCTTTTTCCGGGTCGGCGGAATAGATGCCGTCGACACGGGTGCCTTTCAGGATAACGTCGGCCTTGATTTCGTTGGCGCGGAGTGCGGCAGCGCTGTCGGTCGTAAAGAACGGATTTCCGGTACCGGCTGCGCAGATCACCACGCGTCCTTTTTCAAGATGCCGGATGGCGCGGCGCCGGATGTAGGGTTCGGCTACGCTTTCCATTTTCAGGGCTGTCATCAGGCGTGTCAGCACGCCGATGCTTTCCAAAGCGCTTTGCAGGGCCAGGCCGTTGATAACGGTAGCCAACATGCCCATATAATCGCCCGTTACGCCTTCGATGCCGGCGCCTTCCGACTGGATGCCGCGGAAAATATTACCACCGCCGATTACCACGGCAATTTCAGCGCCCATATCATGCAACTCTTTGATTTGCAAAGCATAATGCTGAAGCATGTCGGCCCCAATACCGTATCGCTGCTGCCCCATCAGGCTTTCACCGGACAGTTTCAGCAGGATACGCTGATATTTTAATTTGCTCATAGGATGTTGGATTTGGATCATTTTGATGAGATAACAATGATCGGTGGCAAAGGTCAAAAAAACATGGGTCATCCCCATTTTTTTTTAACGACTTAATTTCATCCGGACATATTTTTTGCTGAATATTTTACAACATTTCTCATCACTGATACCAAATACAGCGCACTTCGCACTGATGACTTCGCACTTCGCACTAACACTGTCGCACTTCATTTCTGAAAACGAACGTCCCGGGCAAAATCCTGGTCGGTCAGTGTTTTCAGAAAAGCCAGAAGTGCCTCTTTATCGCCGGCCGTGAGTGGAATGCCCAACTGGCCGTTTTGTTTCAACAGGGGATCCAGGGTCGGCGAATCCTTCACACCCGAAGCGTAGTGTTCCAGCACCGCTTCGAGGGTTTTGAATTTCCCGTTGTGCATGTATGGTGCCGTCAGGGCTACGTTTCGCAAACTAGGAACGCGGAATTTTCCGACATCCTCCGGCAGGGTACTTACCTCATTCCGGCCATGATCGATGGTAAAACTGTTGAGAATTCCATTGTTTCGGTATTGGCGGTCAGTAAACAGGTCCGTGGCATGGCAGGTCGCGCATTTTTCCTGAAAAACCTGCAAACCGGTGAGTTCCTGCGCGCTCATATTGCCGCCGGGCTCGTTTCTCACATGGTGATCGTAGCGGCTGTTGGCGCTCACCAGCATGGCCATAAACTGCGCCAGTGCCTGCAACATGTGTGGTCCGGTCACTGTATCCTGTCCGGCAAAAGCCGCCTTGAACAAGCCCCGGTAATTTGCGTTCGCGTTCAATTTTGCTACCACGTGTGCAGGATCCTCGTCCATTTCTACCGGATTGGTAATGGCATTAAGGGGGATAAAATCCATTTGGCCTACGCCGCCGTCCCAGAAATAACTGCTTTGCCAGATCAGGTTTTGTACCGGCAGGGCATTTCGTTTGCCGAGCAGACCGTCGATTCCGTGGCTGACGGCATGATCCGGATGCGAGAAGGCCGAAAAAGAAATATGACAATCCGCACAGGCAATGGTGCTGTCGCGGCTCATGATAGGGTCGTAAAAAAGTTTGCGGCCCAGTTCGAAGCCTTCTTTTGTAACCGGGTTTTGTGACAGGTCGTATTCGGGCGCCGGAAAATTGGACGGCAGGAATACTTCGTAGGTTTTCGCGTCGGTTTCATCCTTTTTGCAGGATGAAAAAAGGCCGGCTACAACGAAAGCGAGCAGGGTTAGGGTGCGCGAACGGCCAACCGCTCCGCATCCGATGGTATTGAAAATAGAAATTGACATGATGAAAAAGTTCAAAAGTGAAACCTCCGGCAACTGTCGGTATAGAACCCATCATCCAGGACACACGCTCCCTAAAATACAGCCACTGTCTTCGACACCTGCCCGCGATCCGTTTTCAGAACAAAGGTATAGGTGCCTGCAGGGTAGTTTTTTAGTTCGAACGGCACTGTCTGAGGGCCGGAGGGCAAATGTAACGACTTGTTTTCCAGCACTTTGCCCGACATATCCAGCAAACTCATTTTGACGTCCAGCGAAGAATCCAGTTGAAGCGTCACGTCGAAATGCCCATGTGCCGGATTGGGCAACAGGCGAAAACGCAAGCCCGGCAATACCTCTTCTTCCGTATTGCTCACCTGCTGAATCGTATTGTTTTTGGAAATCAGCCACAGGTTGGGGTCGATTGTTACGTCCGTAGCAGCAAAATCGAGATCGAAAGTAAACGACTGCCCGTTGAACTCGTGTTGCAATACGATAATCGTATCCTGTTCGGCATTGGAAAAACGGACCGGAACCGGCAATTCGAAAAACGGCACGGAAGGATGCGACTGCTGCTGCCCGAGGTTGACAATTACGTGATGAAAATCATCTTCCGACCAGTTCAACTGATACGACGGGTAGCCTTGGCCTGTAAACCAGTCGGCGAAAAAACCGTCGAGGTCCTTGCCGGAAGCCTGTTCCAGGTAAAATTGCAGGTCTTTCGTATACGCGTATCCGTATGCGATGCCCGGCGCGTTCAGGTAGTTGCGCACGCCGTTAAAAAACGCACTGTCGCCGCAGATCCAGCGGAGCGAATTCAGCACCATGGCGCCTTTGGCATAGGTAAGGCGGCCGCTGAAAATGCGCCCCACGCTGGTGGTATCGTCTACAAACACGGATCCGCCCGGCTCGCTGGTGATGTTGTCTATGCGTTGCTGTTTAAAATTCTGCCAGTATTGCGGCGCCAGGTATTCGTAGCAAAGGCCGCTGAGGTAGGTGGCAAAACCCTCGTTGAGCCAGATATGCTCCCAGGAAGCGCAGGTAACCTTGTCGCCGAACCAGTGGTGCGCCAGTTCGTGCGCGATCAGTTCGTATCCGAAATTCGTTACAAACGTCATCGTCTGGTGTTCCATACCGCCGCCCCAGCCGAACTGCGCATGCCCGTATTTTTCGTTTTTAAACGGATAAACACCGAACAGGTCGTTGTACAACTGCATTTGGGAAACGATAAACGGCGTACCCGTCAAAGCGGCATTCAGGTCTTCGGGATACACGTAATTGAGCACTCGAATGGTATCCTCTCCGGCCGGGACCAGGTTTTCAAACGTCACGTAATTCGTAACCGCCATACAAACCAGGTAGGTGGCGATAGGATACCGGTGTTTCCAGTGGGCCGTTTTCCAGCCGTTCAGTGATGTTTCCGACTTCAGCAGGCCATTGCTGGCTGCGCGATAAGCCTCCGGAGCGGTGATGAAAATATCGATCGAATCCAGTTTGTCGTCCAGCGATATCTTGCAGGGAAACCACTCCCGGGCGCCATAGGGCTCCGAAAGCGTCCACATCACCGGGATATTATCAGGGCCGTGCAATTCCGTGGCAAAAGAGCCAAACCCGGTGGCCGTGGGCGCCCCCTGGTAATAAAACGTCAGTGAATCGGGCAGCAAGGCCGGCAGTACGGCCGGAAAATTCACGGTGAGAATATCGCCTGTGCCTTGTAAAAACCCGAGCGTTTGTCCATGGTATTTGATGCTGTCCATCGTGAGCGCTGCCGAAAAATCGAAGTCCAGCGTACTCAGGTTTTCCAGCGGCTCGAACACCGTCATCACTTCTCCCTTGATATAGTGCACCGCCGGGTCTACCTGCCAGCGAAAGCGGCTGTAGTGCTGGTCGCTGCGGTTTACGGCGTTGTTCTGGCCGGTACGTTCGGATACCTGATGCCGGATCCAGGCGGCTTTTTCCTGATCGATAATGGATTGCATATCGCCGGTTTGGGCAAAAAGCGCCGATACGAACAGGCACAGGGGCAGACAAAGGAGTAGTCGTTTCATAGTTATTAGATACGTAAAGATCAGGTGGAAGGTTGGCTGTGTAAGGATTTTGGCGGCCTCTCATACCGTCGGATACCAAACCTGTGAGGTTTTAAAAACCTCACAGGTTTCTGGTAACGAAAACGAAATAAGCAGAATTCCTTGCAGAACAACCTTCTCAAATTTCACCGATAAGAACCGGTATTCCTTCGTTCCGTTCAAATCTGATTCATTTGTTGGCCAATCCTGACAAAATCAATCTCCTTAATTGTGGTTGTGCACGTGGTCCAGCGTAAACATGTCGGCGTAGTTGTCCGCAACACTTTTGGAAAACGGTCCGGCATGGGAAGTAGGCACGTCCGACACTTTGAACGTATTCGGCGTGGTGAACATTTCCAGTACATCCACATACAAGTGGAACATGGGCGCTTCTTCACCCGTATGTCCGTCGCGGACGCGGGCATTTTCGCTGCTGCTGGTGATGGTCACCTGTTTCAGGTTGTTCAAAGTAGGCGAATCCTTGCCGCCGAACAGTCCGGTGTGGTACTCCAGTGTGCGTTCGCCTGTGCCCGCATCTACCGGCGCCTGCGGGGAAGTGCCTTCCACTTTCACGAAAATATAACCGGAGTTCCAGGACCAGTACATGCCCGACGCTCCGCCGGTTGGATCGAGTACGCCGCCGCGTTCGCCGATGGGCGAAACGCTTTTCAGGCTGTCGACACCGATGGTGAATTTGACGGATTTATAGTCGCCCGCAGGAATATTGCGCAATACCAGTTCGCGGCTTTCCGTGTCGTCGTGTTTGCAGAGGAAATAGCAGGAGTCTTTCGCCACCCGGAATTCCGTTCCGTCGTCTTTTACGAGGATAAAATTGGAAACGAAGTAATTGAACGTGGAAAACTGAACCGTATCGCCGGCGGCAGTCACGTATTTCTGTCCGAACACGAGTACGTCGTCGCCGGCATGGTTATCCATTTCGATGACTACGTCGCCGGTTCCTTTCAGTTCTCCGTCGTCTTTTTTGCAGTTGGAAAATGTGAATGCTATAAAAACAAGGGCTACAATGCCCGAAAATGCATATTTCATGATGAAAAATTGAATTTGAATGGTTTTGAAAAATCAGTTTGACGGGCTATTCGGTTTCAGGAACTTGTAAGTCATCCGATGAAACTAAGTCATCGGATGACTTACAAGTTTCCTGAAACCAAATAGTCACATCAGTTTTTTACAGCCTGCACATTCCGAAAAACGGGAACAGCGGGCATCATCATGGCCTTTTTGCGGCCGAAAGCCCAGGTAGCCGACACGGCCAGGTTGCCTTTGGGCGTCACATTTCCATTGCCGAGATGGTATTGCAACGGCGTTTGGTACCCTGCCCCGATGGCCAGGTTGCCGAGGTAAACATCCATGCCCAGGTCGGCAAATGCGGCGTACCCGCCGGTTTCTTTCTGTTCGCTGCCATACCAGACATCGCGTTGTGCGGCATCCAGCGTCACACCTGCACGGGGCAGGATCGACACACGGCGGCCCAGGTTTTTCCACCAGAACAACCGGACGGCTGCATTTTGCCGGTGACCGAAACGATACCTGTCGGGATTTTCCGTGTTCACACGAGTCTGGGCGTCGAATTGCATCCCAACGGAACCCCTGCGCAACGTGTACACGATATTGATCAAAGCATCGGTGCTGCCGGTACCCGGTTGCAGGTTGGCATGGTAACGTACGCCGTCGGAATCTGTCAGGCGGAATTTACCGGTAGGCAACTGGATGCCGCAACCGATCTGCAACGAGTGTTTCCAGGTGCGACTTACACTGTCGCCGGTATTGAACACCGAATAATTGGCCAGCAGGGTGGCGTCACCCAGACCGCGTGTGCTTGTAAGCACCTCGTTTTCAGTCTGTTGAAAAAAATGTACCGGCACAAAAGCCAGCACCTGGACGCGGCGAAGCGGATACCAGCGACCCCAGAGGTCGAGCGTGCGAAAAATGCTGTGTGCGTTCGAAGCGGGATCGAGGCTACTGGCCGGGCTGTACGAGTCGAGGACCCGTTCCTGCCAGCGCATTCCGAAAAAATGGCGCTGAAACTGTGGCAGAATGCCAAAATAACCACCTCCGCCCGAACAACCGCATACATCGCAAGCCCTCGCTGTGCGGGGCGTCACAAGCACCGCTCCTGCCAGTAGCAGGAACAGTAAATGTTTCATTGTAAAAGTTGTTGCAGGTAAAAAAACGCGAACAGGCAGAAGCGCCCGTTCCGATCATCAGCAGAAAAAAATGCCAGGCGGCTTGAAAATGGATTCGTACGGTACAGGCGGCACGTATACGAGGTAAGGAGGTAAAATGGGCCTGCGGGGTTGGGAAACCACGATTTCAGGCCATTCGGAAGGTTCTTCGAAGTACAACTGCGCGTCTTTCAGTTGCGCAATATGTAGCGGAAGTTGATCCTTGCCGGTATTTTCGGCGCTTTCGCTCATCCGGATGGTTTTGGTCAGGTAGCATTTACCCGAACAATCGAAACGGACATTGTACAGGTTTTCGCACTGCGCCACGTATTGGGCGCGGTTCCACAGGTAATCGAGCGTCCAGGCCGTGCGTACGAACGCCTGACCAAGCACTGCTACAACTCCTATGACTGCGATAAACCTTTTCATTGCGAGGGCAAATGTAAAACGCATTTTTTTTACGGCTTCAATTTCTGTCACCCCTTCTGATGATTTCGATCAGTTGGCTCAATTTATAACCATTAAAATCAATGGCAGCATTGTTTATTTAGCCCAACCCGAAGCAAAAAACCCGTGTTAGGCGTTTCTTTGCGATCATAACAATTTCGGCAAACGCAACATGGCACAAAAAGCATTTCTCCTCATCCTCGACGGCTGGGGACTCGGTCCAAAACACAGCGCAGACGCTATATATCAGGCAAATACGCCCTTTTTCGACGGTCTGATGCAGCAATACCCGCACAGTACCCTCATCACGTACGGCGAAGACGTGGGCCTGCCCGAAGGCCAGATGGGCAACTCGGAAGTGGGTCACCTCAATATCGGCGCCGGCCGCATCGTGTGGCAGGAACTGGCACGCATCAATAAAGCCGTGCGCGAACGCGAACTGAACGACAACGAAGCGCTGCTGGCAGCCATCGATTATGCCAAAGCCAATAATAAAGCCATCCACCTCGTCGGCCTCGTCAGCGACGGCGGCGTGCACTCGCACATCAACCACCTCAAGGCGCTCATCGATATTGTGGAAGAACGGGGCGCACCACGGTGCTTCGTACAGGCCTTTACCGACGGCCGCGACTGCGATCCGAAAAGCGGCGCGGGTTTTATGGACGAACTGCAACAACACATTCAGGGAAAACATACCCGCATCGCTTCATTGGTCGGCCGGTATTACGCCATGGACCGCGACAAACGCTGGGAACGTGTCAAACGCGCCTACGACCTGCTGGTGCACGGGACAGCGGCCACGACGACTTCCGATTTTGCGGCGTACCTGCGCACGTCTTATGAAAACGGCATCACCGACGAATTTGCCGAACCTGTCGCCTCTTCCACACCCGGCGGCAACATTCAGGAAGGCGACGTGGTGCTCTGCTTCAACTTCCGCACCGACCGTCTGCGCGAACTTTCTACGGTGCTTTCCCAGCAGGACATGCCCGAAGCGGGTATGAAAACCCTGCCGCTGTACTTCGTCACCATGACGCGCTACGACGAAAGGTTTAAAGATGTGCACGTGATGTTCGAAAAGGACGACGTGGTCATGACCATGGGCGAGGTCGTCAGCCTGGCCGGAAAAACCCAGGTGCGCATCGCCGAAACGGAGAAATACCCGCACGTTACCTTCTTTTTTTCCGGCGGCCGGGAACAACCCTTCGACGGCGAGCGCCGGCTTATGGTACCTTCTCCGAAAGTGGCCACGTACGACCTGCAACCGGAAATGAGCGCTCCGGGCATTACCGCCGCTATCATGGAAGACATCCGGGAGCATGAACCCGATTTCATCTGCCTCAACTTTGCCAATACCGACATGGTAGGCCATACCGGCGTGTTCAGCGCCGCCATGAAAGCCGCCGAAACGGTGGACCATTGCCTGAGCCAGATCATTCCGCTGGCGCTCGAACACGATTACGCCTGCATTCTGATTGCCGACCACGGCAACTCGGATTTTATGATCAATGATGACGGCACGCCGAATACCGCCCACACCAAAAACCCGGTGCCGTGTATTCTGGTCCAGCGCAATCCCGTTCCCGGACAAACGCTCCGAAATGGCCGCCTCGCCGACGTAGCCCCTACCCTGCTGCATTTGCTGGGTGTGCAGGCGCCGGAGGTGATGACGGGGGAGAGCCTTGTTTAGGTTATTGGTTATTGGTTATTCGTTATTGGTTATTAGGGTGTTTCAGGCTGGAATGGGAAACGGCAATGTTTTGTTTTCCCTTTTAGCAAGGGCTAAGTCTAGCCACCGGGTCGCTTGAAGCGACCCGGTGGCTCAGTGATAACGCCTGGCTACACTAATAACCAATAACGAGTAACTTCTTCATCGCCCGATACTCCGGCGTTTCCAGGCTGTAGTAATAGACGCCCGGCTGTGTACCACGCAGGTTCACCGGCACCGACTGCAATCCTTTTTCATAATAACCTGTTTTCGTGAATATAACGCGGCCGTTACTATCGAAAATCTTCAAAGTAGCATCCGTAGCGGCCGGCAACTGGAAGCGGATCGTCGTTTTTTCCTGAAACGGATTGGGCTGGTTTTGCAGCAGCGCGAACCCGCCGGGCTCCATAAATGCCAGTGCGACTGTGGCGGGCGTCACCTGTTTCCCTTTACCGGGAAGCCACGCTGCGGCAGGTGTAATGCGGCTGTCGATGCTGAGCAGGTCGCACAAAGCGCCCGATTGCAGGGCCCGGAAACGGATGGTAAAGGCCACGGGTTCCGTGTTTTCACAAGCCACCGTGACGGCATTTTTTTGTGAAAAAAGCGCAAACTGCTCGGCAGATATACCTTTTTCCGGCACGATTTTCAGCACTTCCAGGCCTTTATACGAAAGTGTAAACTGGAAACCGGCACTGGCCTGTTCTGTCGTGAAGGGCACCGCAAACGTTTCTCCTTCTTCGACTTCCCGCTGGGCGGTCTGCACCGGCAAAGCCTGCGCTCCTCGCTCCGGAATGTCGCCGTCTACGTTCTGCGGGTCGACCGACATATTGACGTCGCCCACTTTAATGCCTATAAAATCGAACACGCCGCCGTTCAGGAAATAGGTCGAGGTATCGGATTCCGGGAAATCCGGCTCGAAAGGATTCAGCGGATCGGGGAAGACGTAGTCGGCCGGCACAAAGCGCCAGGAAGTATTCAGTGGCAGGGCCTCATTTATCCCCAGAATAAGTTTCCGGAATTCCACGACGTCGAAGGAGGTTACCAGGCCCGATTTATTGGCATCGGCGGCAATGATCTTGTACGGAGAATCGAGGGTATCGAGTCCCAGGATGTGCCGCGATATCTGTAGCAGGTCGAAGGTAGTGACGCCGTTGAGCGGTTCGGTATTTTTATACGGAAACAAGGTTGCGATACCGCCAACAAAAGTATTTCCGACCGTCGTCGAATCCAGCACGATATCGTAATCGCCGTCCACATTCGTCGTGTCGCCCAGTGTAATGGCCGTGGCTTCACTGGAAAGGTGCGCCAGAACGGAGACGTCTTTTACAGCCAGTTCGTTTTCGGTCGTAATTTTTCCGATGATGTGGTTGGGTTGCGCCGGCAGTTCGATGTTGCAACTATCGATATGGATGGCGATCACGCAGAATCGGGTATTGCCCGACACGTCTTTTACCCAGGCCTCCACATGCTGGTCGGTATTGGCGTCGGGAATGCAGGTAAATTCGAGGTACTGGAGCGACGGCGCATCCGGAAAACCCGTGCCTTCGCCGGCAATACGCATCCCGGTTTTTATCTGATTGGCAGGCGTACAGTTATCGGCGATGCTCCACAGCACCTGCACCTGGTATAGCGTAGCCACGCCCGGCTCATCGTCGAAAAAGATCGTAAGGCTATCCGGGCAACTGATTTCAGGTGCCTTGCCGTCGCGAATGGTAAAGTGGCGGACACAGGTTGTCTGGTTGCCGCATGCGTCCGTAACTTTCCAGAGGATCCGGTGGTTGCCGTAAGGTAGTTGCGGCCTGAAATACAGGTTGGGACTCAAAAGCGAATTGAAACGCACGGTTGCAGTGGCCTGCGTGTCGGAGCGGACGGTCTGCAAGGCAAAACCCCATTTCTGGTTGGGCGGTACGGTGCGCTCGTCGAACTGCCGGATCGTGCCGCCATTATAATTGAACGAGGCGTAATTGTCGTAGTGGATCGTATTGTATCCGGGCAAATTCGTGCTGCTGACCACCGTTTCCTGCAAATTATCGCCATCCAGATCCAGAAACAATTCATAATTAATGGTCAGGTCTCCACCGCCGCAGGCATCCGTGGCCGTAATGCTCAGGTTAATGTCGCTCTCGCACAAATCGTGCGTCAGGTGCGGAAAATCGAGCCAGTAACTTTCGTTCCAAAGTTGAATGTTGTTGTTGGTCGAATCCTGAAACACGTGCACCGTTTGGGTACAACTATCCAAAACCGGCGCCACAACATCGCGCACCTGGATTTTCTGCGTGTAAAAATAACCGTTCGTATTCGCCGACCAGAAATTTGCAAACTGGCCCGTCGGCGCCCAGGGTCCGGTAGTTCCCGGCGCCGAAACAACCGGCCCTGCCATCACCTGCGGATTCGGCACCATGGTCAGGGGGAGCGCCGGATTAAAATGACAGGCATTCCGGATAAACCAGGTGCGTTGTATTTCAAAACAGGC
>JAKQJD010000090.1 GCA_029561355.1 Bacteroidota bacterium
GACGCAGAAAACGTACTACAACAACTTCCTGAACGCGAACTTCGACACGACCTGCAACCGTGGTATCATCATCCGCCGCTTCACGGCGTGGGATTGCCAGGGACAGTCGAGCAGTTGCACACAGCGTATCACCGTGACCAACACGCAGGATTACAACATCGTATTCCCTGCCGACGTATCTGTGAACTGTACGACGGAACCGAATGTTGGTAAACCAATCATCACGAACGACGAAGGTTGCGAACTGATCGGAGTGGCGTACAACGACGTGCTCTTCACCGTGGTGCCGGATGCGTGCTACAAAATCGAGCGTACCTGGAGGGTCATCAACTGGTGCACCTACAACCCGGACCTGCCGTGCTACAACGTTGCGCGCAGCGCAGTTAACCCGACAACGGGCCTGGCGCCTTCTAAAAACTGGCACGTGTTCACGGACAATATCGCCGACGACGACAACTGCGTGACGTACAACCAGATCATCAAAGTGCTCGACCAGACGCCTCCGACGGTGGTGTGCGCCAACATCGACACCTGCGACGTATCGGTGAACGATGTGCGGTACTGGAATGACGGAGATATCTGGTGGGATAACGGTACGCAACAACACGACCTGTGCGAGAAAGAAACGGAGGTGGCCGCGACGGCTGAAGACCTCTGCGACACGATCGCACCGGAAGGCGGTTTGCGCTTCCGCTACCTGCTGTTCCTCGACCTGGACGCTGACGGCACGATGGAAACGGTTGTTTCCAGCGCCGATGCTGCCACTCGTCCGGTGGGCCAGGTACTGTACAACAACTACCAGAGTGTGAACTACGAAACGGGCACACTGCGGGTATTCGACAACAACTCGAACCTGAACCAGCGCTACCGCTTCGATATCGAACAAACTGCCAACGGTGCGAAAGTGATCTGGCGCAATGCCTCTGGCACGAGACTGCCGGACCTGCCGCACGGAACGCACAAGATCAAGTGGATCGCCGAAGACGGTTGTGGCAACGAAGCGGTGTGTGAAAAAACCTTCACGATCCGCGACTGCAAACCGCCGGTGGTGGCCTGCGCGAACGTGAACATCAACCTGATGGTAGGCGGCATGGCCACACTGTGGGCCAACGACTTCTACCTGTACGGAGAGGACAACTGCACACCGACGAACATCCTGAACCCGACCCTGGCAGTGATTCGTGCCGACCAGAATCCGGACAATACCTACCCGGGCGGCGCACCTGCCAACCAGAGCGTGGTGGTAACCTGCGAAGACTTTGCCGCAGGCCAGCCCGTAGCGGTACAGGTGTGGCTACAGGATGCCGCAGGTAATGCCGACTTCTGCCTGGCATACGTGGATCCGCAGGACAACCTGCAAGGCTGCCAGAACGACCCGGCCATGGCTTCGGTAGCCGGTATACTGGCAACGGAAGACCTGGATGGGGTAGAGGAAGCGGAAGTGGAACTGGCCGTGGTAACGCCGACGGGACAGCAGGGTATTGCAAACACATCGAGCAACAGCAACGGCGTGTTCCTGTTCAACGATGCCGTACCGCTGTCGGGCAACTACACGCTGACGCCGACAAAAGACGACAACCCGCTGAACGGGGTGTCTACCTACGACCTGGTGCTGATCAACAAACACATCCTGGGTCTGGAGCCGCTGCCGACGCCGTACAAAATGATCGCCGCCGACGCCAACCGTTCGGGTTCGATCACGACGTTCGACATCGTGGAGTTCCGTAAAATGATCCTGGGTATCTACGACGAACTGCCGAACAACACCTCGTGGAGATTTGTCGACAAGGACTACGTGTTCCCGAACCCGGCCAATCCGTTCCAAACGCTGTTCCCGGAGAACATCTCCACACAGGACGTACAGGCGGATCACCTGTCTGACGACTTCGTAGGGGTGAAAATCGGTGACGTGAACGGTACGGTCATCGCCAACAGCCTGCAATCGGCCGACGAGCGCAGTTCGGGCACGATGCTGTTCGACGTGGAAGACCGCGCGGTGAAAGCCGGCGAAACCTTCACGGTGAACTTCAAAGGCGACCAGCGTGTACAAGGTTACCAGTTCACGATGAACCTGAATGGCCTGAGCGTAGTGAACATCGCCGGAGCAGGCGAGATCAAGGCTGCCAACTTCGGGGTGTTCGATGACGCGATCACGACTTCGGTAGACGGTACGGACAACGAATTCTCGGTTACGTTCCGTGCTGCGAAAGCGGGTCAGTTGAGCAACATGCTGGGCGTATCCAGCCGGATCACGAAAGCGGAAGCGTACAGCCTGGCGAACAACCGCATGGACGTAGCATTCCGCTTCGGGTCGCCTGCGGGAACAACGACGGTGGGAGTAGGTTTCGAACTGTACCAGAATGAGCCGAACCCGTTTGTGAACAAAACATTCATCGGATTCCACCTGCCGGAGGCTGCCGAAGCGACGCTTCGCATCTTCGACGAAACGGGCCGCCTGGTGTTCATGCAATCGGGCGCGTTCGCGAAAGGGTACAACACGATTAGTATCGACCGGCAGTTGATCAACACGACGGGTATGTTGTATTACACGCTGGAAACAGCGACCGACAAAGCGACGAAGAAGATGATCCAGTCGAAGTAAAGAACCGTGAACAATTAAATGGATGAATAAAAATGACCCGGGTGCTCATCGATGCTGTGAGCCCCGGGTTATTTTTTGCGGTAGCACGGCCTTCAGGGCCCACTAATTATTTCTTAAACAAGGACGGCAATGAATGGCCTTATCCCGACCAATGCTATCCCTACTTCTTCAGATCCTGCCTGAAAATACTTTCCAGCATCCCATACAACTCCGGGTGCCGTTTTTCCAGTAAACGCGGTGACTTGAAAAAATATTCACTCACCACGCTGAAAAACTCCGCTTCATTGGTACTTCCATAATCATCGATGTCCGACGCACCATCCTGTATCGCTTTGATCTCCTTGTGTATCATTTTTACCCAGGGTATCAGGAAAGGCTGTTGCATCATCATTTCCGGAATGCCGTCGGCGGCGCCATCGGCCCTGTCGAGCAGGTGAACGAATTCGTGAATGCCCACATGCTGGTTCGAATACTGATCGAATCCCTCGTGCAGGGATGGCTTGGACAAGATCATGGTGCCCGTCATGCCGGTTCCGCCCACCATACCGAGTATGTTTCTTTCTTCTCCCTGTTGCGTTTCAAAATCCCGGTTGAAGGTGCCGTCGTACAGCAGCACTTCGTTCAGGGTCCGGTAACCCCAGCCGGGAAAACCGAACAGCGGAATGACCGCGCTCGCTCCTACCAGTAGTTTGTCCACATCGTCCACTTCCGTGCCTACGCCGGTGATCCGAACCTTGTCCAGAAACGATTGAAGGTTCTGTTGAAAACGAATCCTTTCAGGTGGAGAAAGTTCTTGATAGAACAACACCTTTTGGGTAAGGATCGACTTCCAGGCTTTTGGAAACGGGGCATGTGTTGATTTGCTTTTTTTTATAAACATCCGCCAAAAGATCGCGATCAACAGGAATAGCAGGAATAGGGTCGCTAGTATTTGGGTGTATGTCATAGTTGGATAAAGTTAACCGGCATGAAGATGCGGAGATATGACAACTTTTAAAAAGTTGTCATATCTGTGATTGCTCGTCGTAGCCTTGAGCAGGCACCCTGTGGCGCCAGAAAAAAGGGCCTGAAATAAGTGTCCCCGATTTTCAGTTAACCGAAAATCGGGGACTTTTATTGGTTAAAAATGCATGAGTCGTTCATCATCGGCCGATATTAAATCCGAAAGGCGGCGAAGTGCTCGAATTTAGGTTCCGTTGCGTGTGGCGACGCTTGTCGAAATACTGCATACTGCCCTCTAACTCATCATACTGAACGAATACATGGCCGAAGAAACCTACGGAGACGGTAGCATCCATATACCGGACCATTGAGAATACCTGGAAGTCGAAGAAGTCGCAATGCTCCAGGAACCCGTTGTTCTCCTTATCGAGCCGTTCTAAAGCTTCTCTGAGAGCCAGATTGTGTTGGGTGCGGTCCGGGTTGGACAATGCTGCCACAACCAGAATGATTACGATCAGAATAAAAAATTTCATGGTGCAAAGTTTGAAAAGGTGAAAAACAGATACGCCGGAAGTGATTCTATCCGGGGTTTTAATTGATATGCCGATTGTTTTGAAAAGCCTGTTCTTCGGCAAGTGTAATCTCGTTGCAGTAGGCCTCATTTGCCGGGCGGATTTTGTGCCGGATAATGGCATCGTACATTTCCCTCGGAAGGTTAGTGGCGCTTCCATGGTGCGCCCATACGAGGTAAACAAACTGATCGGCCCTCATCACGTCGTGTAGCAGGCTGTTTTTGCGAGTCGACAAAATCGACAACTGCATTTTCATGCTCAGGTAATCGATCATCGGCGCCAGATACTGTCCGCATACGATTGCGCAAAAACTTACAAGTATGCCGGTAAGAATAAAACCCGTTTCGATTTTTTCTATAGATAATCCGCTGTCGGCAATCAGCGTGGCCCGTATCCAAGCCATCGCACCAAGAATGAGGCAATAACAGGAAAAAGTAAGCCCGAAATGCAACCAGCCGGCCAGTCGGTTGTAGTCGAATTCCAGTGCTGCCAGTCCTCCCCGGTGCTGGTGAATGCGCCATTGATAAAACGGGCCGCTGGTGTGGGTCTGTGCAAGGAAATTACTGCAAACGGCTCCCAAACACACCATGCCAACAGCCAATTCCAGGTTAATCATGTCCGGCTCCCCCAGCGTAATTTCGGACGCCTGCCGGTACATTGGCATCATCAGGCAGCAGTCGACCACCGCGAGGCCGAAAAAGGCAATGCCGGAGGTGAGTACAAGCCCGGGATCGAATATACCCGACCAGTCGCTGGAACGCTGCCGCAGTTCGGCATGCTGCGTATCGGATTGGCGAAAGAAATGGGCTTTTTTACCAGCCAGATTTGCCAATCGCATCGCTTTGTAAAGAGTGGATTGTGGCATAATGCAATTATTGAGTGAGTGAATGAATTTCTTTGATCATACTTTCATGCGACACCAGCATTTTCCAGTTTTCCGGCAGCACCCCGTTTTTCCAGCCGTTGCAAAACACGCGCACGTCGCGCAGGGTCAGTAAACCCGGTTGAAGAATTGTATCGGTCCGGTGTTCCAGCCGCACGTCCTGCAGGCCGTCGCTCGCGAGGTACAGCAGGTGCAGACAGTCCGATACTTCCGCGCCTCTGAAATAAATATCAGCCTCGGACAACAGGCCGTTCAAATCGGAGTGCCGGTGATCGTGCTTCTCGTTAAGTCGCGCCATACATTCGTGCACGAACCGTTCGATTTCCTGTTCGTTGTGTTTTCTGATGGAGTCGCACGTTTCCCGGTAAGTAATCTGCTTTGTGTACGTCGCATTCTTTTCCGGTTCGGCAGGCATCGGGAGGAAATAGGCCTGAATCAATTCTCCCGCCGAATCCGGCGACGCGACGAGCCCCATGCAGATATTCCCGCCGGTAGGTGCCACCATCCGGGCGGCTTGGTAAAAGAATTGTTCGTTCGGGCGTGTGCGATGGCCGTACGTTTGGCTGACGTCGTACCCGATCATCAAAGCGAACCGCTGAACAGACCGGGGCGAAACCTCCGGTTCCGGGTCGCGGTGGCAGGCAAAAAATCCTGCGGCAATTAGCAGTGCAATAGTGAGAATTTGTCGCATAACAGTACTTTTGTGAGGGTGAATGCAATACGACAAAGTTATAGGACCGGATTTTTAAAAAGCGGTAAAACGAAAAATAATGCTGTAATTTAGTTAAATGGCAGTTATTTTATTTTGTATAAATTGTAATTTAAGTAATAATAAGTAGTATAATTTGTAATTGGGGTGTAATTTGGTCGACACTCGTTTGAAATGCTGCCGACATTCAATTGTAACCCATCTGACATTTCCATACATTTCAAAAAAAAACAAGAATTCCAACGTAACGGTAATGGCAAAGAGCAACAACAACCCCAATCCGTCTAAAAAGCGACCCAGGCCCGATAACTGGCAGAAATTACTGGAAGATTATTTTGAAGCATTTGAGAAGTCCAGAAACGAATCGCAATTAACCCAAAAAATGTTAGCGGAGCCGGTTAATCAACGGGAGGGTGATTTCAGTGATGTATTCGGATTTATGAGAAAGACCACCGACAAGGCGCCGACTCCACCGCAAAAGGTTAAAGTATTTCATGCTATCGACGACCATTGGAAGATTGACAAGAATGGGTTTCTTGTGAAAAAGGTCTCCTCCGGGCCGAAAAGTGTAAAACAAGCAAAAAAAACAGCATTCGAACCTGCCACTCAGGATGGTCCGGTCATAGCGCATAAATCTTTTCCCGGCGCCGAAGTAAGCGTCGCTGTCAGTGAAGACGGGTCCACTATCCGTATCATAAACACGTACCTGTCTACTGCCATGTTTAATGCAGAATTGACAAAAGAAAGTGAGAACTCCATCAGAAAATGGCTGCATCAAGGCAAAAAGATCCAACTACTGCTTCTGATCCCCGATGGTAAGGGAATGCGCCTGCGTACCAAAACAGACCTTGGATTTGACGGGGATGGGATTACCCTGGCAGATACGATTATGATGCGCTTGAAGCGCTTGTTAAGTATTCAAACACAGTCGCCTGAACAAATGCAGGTCCGGCTTATGGATGAACTCCCGGGTATGTCGGCCATTATTCTTGAAAAAAAACTATTCTTCGGGCTTTATTATTCTTTCGGGCACTCCGAAAATGCCTCTTATTTCGAAATCAATGACCCGAAACATCAAAGCTACCAGGACATTGCCCAGCACTTCAAAATTTTATGGGATGACAATGAACGGTCCTCACCACTTACGCAGGAATTGATCGATAAAGCAGATAATGCATTAACAGTATTGAGAAGCGTGGATATTATTCACAATTCCCGCTGGCGCTTGTTTATGCACGATCTTGGAACCATGGTGCACAATATATCGAAAGCGCCATTCGAATCTCCTGTCGGGGTAATTGCAGAGTGGGACCTGGAAATACGAAAACCGGAAAAAGATATTTACCTGCAGGCCATCCTTACTATCCCCGGAATGGAAAACCCTATGAAGGCCAGCGTAGTAACCGAGCGGATTCACAATCAGGACTATGCACATATTCGTTTTTCCGACTTTAAAAATATCTCCATCCATATCACTTTTCATTGCAGAGAGGATAAAGAGAATTCGCTGATAGGTTACGTTCAGATAAATAGCGGGACGGACAGCTGTTCCGCTTATATTATTATGAAAAAATATGAAGCCGGCGAAGAAAACAATATAACGCTCAACGAGTATTATGGCCGTTTGTTAACGTTCCGCGACGGTAGTTACAATAGCCTGGAACGCGTGCGAAATGACAAAGCCAAACTCGATATTCGGCTGTGGGCAGGTACGTACAAGATTTATTCATACGGAAGTGAATCAGGAAGCAGTAAATACATCAAGGTGAACTGGCTACGCATCGATGAGCGTGGAGTCGCCACTTACAAAAACCAATATTTCGGCAAAACGAATGGCCGAAAACTGGAAGGCCGCGCCACCCATATCTCGCCCAACGTACATATCGTCTTTACCTTCTTCCCGCAGGTTGAAAACCAGCGACGCAGTTATCTTATCATGACAGTAGGTAACCGGAAACCTGAACCCGGACGTTTTTATTCCGGCGTACACCTCGGCGTTACATGGGACGACGAAGTTCCTGTCGGTAAACGATTTATTCTGGAATATTGCCCGAGACATACGGACACTCCATTTGAAAACCTCATAGTCGAGAAGATCACGATGCATTCCCAGCGGTATAAAAGTATGAATGCCGAACTGCGAAAAATGCTTTCCGGCCGAATCAAAAATATGCTGGGTTTCCTGCGGAAAGCGGGTCGAATATTCGAATATAGCCAAATTGTTAAAGAATGGGAGGCTTCTATCGACCTGAGCGAAGTATTCTACGACAGCGCCGTTCAACATGCAAAACGATCCAATTATGCCAAATCTGCGCAAGTGCTTCTCAGAGCCGTCAACCATGGATTCGACGACCTCGCCCGTTTTGAAAAAGAAGTTGAAAAAGATTATCCCGGTGCTCTGGACCAAATTGTAAGGGAGGACGATTACCAAAAAGCGGTGAAAATACTCAGCTCTACCGGCGAATCATTCGATCCGCGCATCTAAAACCGCCCGTATCACTACCGCAATTAATCTTCCTTTGTCTTACCCCCTCCGTCATTTTGCTTCCGGCCCCTAATTTCTCGTCTCAAAAAAAGCCTTCGTCAATTTTTCGTACAGCGAGCAGTCGCCGGATACACATTCCAGGCGTTTCAGATTTGCACGATCACTTTTGCGCAACACGTAGGTTTTACCATCTTTGACGGCCACGAAGGATTGGTCATCCCGTGTAATGGAATTAAAAATAAATGGAGCGACGATGAGATCGGAGGTATTGATGATGCCTGTGCTCATGTTATCATCTGATTCTTTAACAATGGCGAGATCATTAATAAAATCACTTCCGTCAAAGTATTTACAGGTTATCAGCGTTTGTACAGCCTCTTTTTCCAGTAAGAGATAACCGGTTCCACCTGATTTGCAGGTTACTTGAACATTGTTCTTCGAAAAAGAACCATGTTTATTATAGTCGAAGCCGGTCATTTGTTTGCCATCGCTTGAAAACAGCGCATAGTTATTCACGGAATCCATTACGAAGGTGTATCCGAGTGGAGAAAATGTTTCAATTTTTTTATATTGTATTGGAATTATTCGTTTCCCCGAGAAATCAATACAGCCAATCTTTGTGCCTGTTTGTACCTTGATCATTTTATATTCTAAATATGATTTTGCATCAAAATAGTCATAGATTGGGCCTATAGCCTTTCCGTCTTTTAAAAACAAATACTTATAGGAATTATTTTTAATTTTTAAAACCGTAAAATCAGGATAAGAATCATAGTAGTAAAAAGGAGAATACTCCTGAAGGGGAGGTTGGTTCTCAATTAGGCCTTCGTAAAGTGTTTCTCCTTCAAAGTTCACCACCTTTGGAAGGCTGAAAGGAAATGAAATTCTGATCAAAATACACTTTGCGTCGTAATTAAAGTCTATTTCCATCGAATTTTTAGGGGGTTCATCCCCTTCTGCAATGATTGTGATGGATTTATCCGGTTTGATGATTCCATATTGTATCGATCCTTTTGGTAAGATGTATTTGAAAAAAAAATTACCGTTCTTCAAGTCAGTAATTTTTTGATATGTCGGTTCGATCAACTCTTTTTCCGGACGATTTCGTGATATGAGCCCATAGTTATTATTCACCATAACAAAAGAATTTCCCTGATCCGTAAATTCACCTATTTCGTCATATTTAGGAGTAAATATCACTTTTTTGTTGGCATCAATGCAACCTTTTTTGCCGGCAATTTCAATTATAGCGACCCCGTATTTGTCGAAACCAGATATTTTATCATACATGGTATTCAATACAATCTTGCCATTCGTATCTGCGAAACCCAGCAATCCATTCCTTTTTATTTTGGCATGTTTGGTTTCGTCAAATATGCCTATTTCGTCAAACTCAACAGGCAGTACTATTTTACCTTGGTTACTTATGAGTCCCCATATTTCACCGATCCGTACTTTTGCCAGGCCCGTTTTAGTATCAAATAAACCAATTTCATCAAAGATCGGTTCAAAAACAATTGTAGCAGTGTATTTTGTAATGAGTCCAACCCTGCTTCCTGATTTTATAAGATTATAGTCCCCATATTGTGTTGCTTGCTGCACCCTTATTGGATGTGCATATTTACCTTTTAATAAAAATTTTGTGGAATCAAATTTCATGTAATTACTTGCCTCAATAATATTCCAATAATTCCCCGTTTTTACACTAATCCAGGTTGATTGAAAAACGCTTTCCTGGACAGGCGGACTATACATGGTATCTATATCATCAAGCAAGGTAGGGGGCAGGACTTCATAACACTTATGCCAATATCCAAAGTTGCCATGAGATATTATACCCGCTTTTTTATTTTCTTTTACCGACAGAAAAAAATTGCCGTCGTATGTACCAATATATTCAATGTTGTCATATTCATTTGATAGGAGATACTCTTTTTCATTTTCCGACAGTAGTACTTTTCCATCTTTTCTTTTTAATCTACTTATACCTCCTAAATTAGTTTTAATACCAGCAAAGTTAGGTGTGACTTCTGTATAAGTATTATTACTTACACGCTGACCGCTTTTATTAATATAATAATATTCTGTCTTCCCACCATACACTTTTTCACCTACGAGGGCTTGTCCATCCTTAAAATCGGTGGCAAAATCGTACCGTTTACAATTAGAGCCGATATTGATCAGGCAATTACCTGTGGTAAGTTCAAAAGCGTATTTCCCGTTTTCCCGAACGCGCACAATACCGTCGGCATTTCCGGAGAAAATAATCTTAAAATCCTGCAACAGGGTACTCGCCTCTCCAATGATCACCCGGACGGTGTTTTCATCGGCTTTCTGAATCGTGATCTGGCCTTTTTTTTGAGCGTTGTCGATCACGTCTTCCCAACAGACAGATTCCTTTACATTTTCCTTAACGGCGGGGATAAATACCGTGCGGGCTTTTTCCAGGGCGGCATTGGCTTCGCTGGATCCGGCGGGGACGGGCACAAATACTTTTCCTTGATTTTCGGCTATCCTGGGGAGGTTGGCCGGCGTAATAGTATCCGCCCGAAGATTTTTTATAACGTCGATGATGAGTTGATCATTCATCACCATAAAATTGGAGAAAGTGATGTAGACATTTCCGTTGTTATTGAACTGGAAAACATTGCCGTAGTTTTCCTTAATCTCGCAGGAAGCCTGCCCGTAGGCGGTAAGAGCAGTAAAAAGGCTCAATATTATCAGGGCGACAAACTTATTGCTTTTCATTTTTCTCTTCCTTGGGCGGTGTGGGATGAATGGTAAAGGTTTGATGCACATCGCCGTCGTTGTTATTCTGGACCGCGTTGCCGTTGTTTTCATCCACCTTCAAAACATTTCCTTTTTGGGAACGGGGCTTGTCCGTCGGGTTTTTTGATTGGCCGGGTGTCGCTTGTGCCGGCTTTTCGGTGTTTTTTTCTGGAAGGACCTCTTTCGCGGGATTTGGAGGAGCGCTTATGGCCGACGGATCGGGTTTGCTCTCTTTGTCTGAAGGCGATTGTCTGGATGCCCAAAACCATGCTATGGCTACTATCAGGCAGCCACAGGCAATCAGGAGATACCGCTTTTTGCGCTTAAGCGCATCGGGTTTGCCAGATTCCAGTTGTTCTAAAATGTATAATGCGGAGGTGTTGATGAGATTGAATTCCACCTCCAGTTTATGCCGGTCGCTCAGGTTGCCGTGATACGATGTCTGATATTGATGAAAACGGGAGGAAAGGGCCAGCGCCTGGTTATAAAGATCCGTATCGGTAGCGGTAATTTTTACGATCTCTTCTATTACGTATTTCGTTTTCCCATTAGACAGAGAAAGCCTTAAATGCTTGATATTATCCATTTTTACGAGTCGTTTTGCCGCAAAAATAGCGTATTATTATTGTTTGGCCATTGGAATTGAATGCCTTCGCAACAACGGCCTGGGGTGGCCCAATAATGGCAACGATGATGTCAGCAAGGACGGAGAAAATCCGCGTGGCCATTATTCCTGCGCGAGCCACCCCGTTCCCCTTACATCGCCCCACCCATTTCTTCCTTCACCCGGCGCACCAGCCCTTCATACTCCTTCAACGCACCTTCGCCGAGCACTTTCCAGCCCTCCTGGTTGTTTTTGGCCTGAAATTCCAGTTCCAGCAGGCGTTCCGGAAAAGTTCCGTCGTCGCATATATAGGCGATACTGGTGCGCATACTATGCACCGTGTCGCTCATGCGGGTGTAATCGCCCGACGCCAGGGCCTGGTTCAGTTCCGCCATTTCAACGACGGCCTGCTGCAAAAAAATGGACAGTATTTCCTCTAAAACCTGCCGGTTGCCGTGTGTAATGCTTTGTAGGTTGGGGAAATTCATGAGGCGATATGTTTTAGAATTAAATCCCGCAAAACGGCTTCCCGCAGGGGTTTCGGAATATAGTCGTTCATACCCAGGGCCAGGCATTTTTCCCGTTCGCCGGGAAGTACGTGAGCGGTCATTGCAATGATGGGAACCGGATTGTGGGCCTTGCGCAGGGCCTGGGTCACTTCATATCCGTTTACTTTGGGCATTTGGATATCCATCAGGATCAGGTTGTAGGTCTGGTTTTGCAGTTTTTCCAGTGCGATTTCGCCGTTTTCCGCAAAATCATGCGCAAAACCCCATTCTTCGAGCAGGATGCCGGCCAGTTTGCGGTTTACCATATTATCTTCTACCACCAGAATACGTTCTTTCTCATGCCGGCGCGGAACGACGGCAGGGCGTTCTTCCCCGCTACGCTGATTGTTTTCCATGCCCTGTTCGGGTAGTTTGTAGGGCAGGGTGAATACAAATCGGGAGCCTATGCCGGGCTCCGACTCCACGTAAATACTGCCGCCCTGCAAATCGATCAGTTTTTTGGTAATGGAAAGTCCCAGTCCGGTGCCGCCGAACAGGCGGGAGGTATTGCTTTCGCCTTGCACGAAGCGTTCAAAAATACTTTCGAGTTTGGAAGCATGTATCCCGATGCCGGTATCGGCTACGGAAAACCGGACAAGCAGATCGTTTTCCTGGTGTTGCACGCCCTCGACAAATACGTTAACGGTGCCGGTTTCGGTAAATTTGAGCGCGTTGCCGACTGTATTGATCAAAATCTGGGTCAGGCGGGTGGGATCGCCCACGATAATGTCCGGCAAGTCTGCCGCCTGGTGTATCTGCAAATGGAGTTTTTTTTCTTTTGCCCGCGTTTGCAGCATGGTATTCAGGGAATGCAATAAACCGTGCAGACTGAAGGGCGTGGCTTCAAAACGCAGCATACCGGCCTCGAGTTTGGAAAAATCGAGGATGTCGTTGATAATAACCAACAGGTTTTCGCCGGCCTGGCGGATCGATTCCACGTACATTTCCTGCTGCCCGGTGAGCTCGGTTTTCTGCAAGATGCCGGTGAATCCGATGACGGCATTCATCGGAGTTCTTATTTCATGGCTCATATTGGCCAGAAACTGTTCCTGGGAAATGCGTGCCTGATCCGCCAATTGAAGGGCTTCATGCAGATCGGTTTCGAGTTTTTTGCGTTCCCGGATATCGAAAACAGTAGAGCGCGACCCCAGGTACCTGCCCGATTTGTCGAATTGGGCATCTGCGGAAAGCAGCATGGGGTGTGAGGATCCGTCCTTGCCGATCAGGTTGATGTATATTTCGTGGGTAGAACCCGTTTTCAGGAAACCGGCAAATTTTTCGAGCAGCCGGGCAGCCGATTCTTCATCCACGATGTTGTTGAGGCGCATTTTTCCGATTACTTCTTCCCGCGTATAGCCGATCCAATCCAGTTCGGTTTGATTCATTTCGGTAAAAAAGCCCAGCGCGTCGGTAGAATGATAACCGCAGGGCGCCAGATCGTACAGGTCGCGGATTTGAGCGGCTGCGCGTTCGGTGGCTTCCTGCGCGGCGCGGAGCTCTGTTTCCAGGTTTTTGCGCCGTTCGATATCAAAAACGGTGGTGCGGGTGCTGGTAAAATTTCCAGCCTGGTCGTAAATGGCGTTGGAAGTAATAAGTACCGAACGGCGTTCGCCGTTTTTCGCGATCAATTCGAACGGAAGTTCGTTTACGGATCCCGTTTTTAAAAACGTAGGGAAATTACTCCGGAACAGGGCCACGCCTTCCGCGTCAAACAGGTCGGTCATGCTTATTTTTCCTACTACTTCCTCGCGCGTGTAGCCGAGCCAGTTCAATTCCGTCTGATTGATCTCGATAATAACCCCTTCGGCATTCAGGGAGTGGTAGCCGCAGGGCGCATGGTCGTACAAATCCTGAATAATGGCGACGGCGATTTCTTTTTCACGCCGGTTCACCATTTCCTGCCGCAGCATCAACACGACCGTGAGCGCAGCGGCGGCCATCAAAAAGTAGTCCAGCCAGGGAAGTGTGAATACATTTAGCAGATGCAGGGAGGCCAATCCCGCTAAAATAAGAAGGATAATTCCCCCGGCCCTGGTGTATATGTGGTTTTTGTACGGCTTTCTGCCATTCGATTTTTCTGACAATGTCCACCACCGGTTCATGAAGTTATCTGTATTTACCTGTAAACATACAATAAAACGCAATATTATCTTTTATGAAAATGCCAATCCAGAAGTCCCCGACGACGATTCGCACTCCGAATCACCCTTAACGCTCGAACTTACTGCTCCAAACCTTAAATCTACTGCTCTATACTTTAAACCTATTGCATTGGTTCCTATGTTCATTGCATTGGTTCCTATGTTCATTGCATTGGTTCCTATGTTCATTGCATTGGTTCCTATGTTCATTGCATTGGTTCCTATGTTCATTGCATTGGTTC
>JAKQJD010000091.1 GCA_029561355.1 Bacteroidota bacterium
CGCAGCGCCTCTTCCAGGGTTTCGTTCTCGAACATGCCGGTAAACCTGTACTGGCTCACCCTGCCGTCCCGAATCTTGATTTTTTTGTTGTACCAGCGCTCCATTTTCAGGGCCAGTTCGTAAAAATGATCACCTTCAAAAACGAGCCTTCCATACACCCACGAGGTTTCGGTACGGGTGCTATCGGGCACATGCTGAGGCAATTGCATTACGGAAAGGAGTGGAGCGGATGTCTGGCTGTTTTCAATTTTGCTATTTTTATCCGTACCGGTCTTTGCGGCAGGATCGGGGAGAGACGTGTCTTTTTTCCGGATCACCAGTTTCTCGTGGGGGCGCAGCATGATGCGTGCGGCATCGTCGGTGTTCCTTTTTTCCACAGCGATGGATCCTTGCAGCAGGGTCGTTTCCACCACTTCGTCTTCGGCATAGGATTTCACGTTGAACACCGTGCCGATGACATGGATGTCAATTTCGCTGGTGTGCACCACGAAGGGTTGTGCCGGATTTTTGGTCACCATAAAATAACCTTCGCCTTCCAGCGTCACTTCGCGCAGGGTGTCGTTGAATACGCCGGGGTATATGAGTTTACTGCCGGAATTGAGCCATACCTGCGTACCATCGGGGAGCAGGACTTTCGATTTGGCCCCGTGCTGAATGACCACTTCGTTGGACGCGTTTGCAATGTTGGTATGTTCGGAAAAGCCGGAAATAAACTGCCATGCCAGCAATGTCAGCATCAGCATGGCGGCGGCGGCAAGTGAAATACGAAAGATCCGGCGGCGGTAACCTACGGCAGGCGCCGTTTCGGTAGTCTCCGGCTCCGCCGCTTTTTGTAAGATATATTGGAAATGAGCTTCCGAACCCGGATTGTATGGGGCCTTATACTCCGCACCGGCAGCCCAGAACATATGGAGCATTTCAGCGAAATACTCGTCGCCGGCATGGGATTGCAGGTAGTCGTGCAGTTCGCGTTGCTCCTCCGGGGTGGCTTCCCCGGCCATTTTTTTAGCCAGCAGTGCTGAAAGTCGGTCGTTTTCCATATAGTGAGATCACTCAACTATATAAGACAGCCTCCAGCAGCAATGACCCTAAAAGCAACAGCGATTTTTTTTGAAAACCTGTGCGGCCGGAAAATTCGATGTAATCTTTCACGTGTTCGCGGATCCGGCTGACGGCTATGACCATTTGAGCGTCCACCGTATGGATGGAAATATGGAGGATTTCGGCTACTTCGCGGTATTTGAGCCCGTCTTCCCGAACCATATTGAAAATGATCCTGCATTTGGGCGGCAGGGATTCGACGGCCTGGTTCATTTTGGCCATCATTTCCGTCATGATGAGGATTTGTTCGGGACTCGATGCGAAGGTTTTTATGCCTTCTATTTTAACGGAGAGCGGCTCGGTGTGTTTGACGCCCGACTGCCGGGCGATATAATTCAGCGCCGTATTTTTAGTGGCCGCAAACAGGTAAATGCGCAGGTTCCGGATGTCGGCCAGCGCGTGTTTGTTCCGCCAAAGTTTGATGAATACGTCGTCTACAACTTCCACGGCGCCTTCTTCCGTTTTCACTAGGGAAAATGCGAAACGGTGCAGTCTTTCAAAAAAGAAATGAAAAATCCTGCGGAAAGCCGACTGGTCGCCGGCAGCCGCCTGTTCTTGCAAGAGCGGCAGTTGATGTTCGTCGTTAAGTGCCGCAAAATTCATGGTACAAAGTGAAGGCAGTTTCAATACGCCCCTGCAAATTTTGGAAAAATTACCGGAACATCAAAACCGCCTTTACGCCAGTACACTTAAGGGGATTTCAAATTATCGCATTTGTATAGTCATCCGATGGCTTTAAGTCATCGGATGACTATACAAATGCGACAATTTGAAATCCACCTATTACACTTTTACCTTGCCTTCGATGGAATCGTCGTATGTTTTTCCGACGATGGCGCCGGCTACTCTTTTGATCATGGCGATGGCTGCGCCGTTTTTGGTATCCCAGTAATAACCGTCGGTAGGAGTTACTTTAATGACGGTAATTCTTGGGTCGTCCTTTCCTTCCGTAAACCAAACAGCCACGGATGGCTCCCATAATTCGTCGATTTTGGCGCGGTCTTTCGTGATTTCCGCTTTGCCGTAAATGCTCAGAAAGTCGGAGTACTTGCTACCCTGAAACAACATTTGCACCGCCTGATCGCGGGCGATTTCAGAGTTTTTGGTACTGTCTACCGCGCTGAAGAACCAGAAATTTCCCTGGTCGTCAATTTTTTGCACCGACATAGGGCGTGTGGAGAAAGGATCTCCCTGTTTCAGGTTGGTACAAAAAAAGCAGATGCTGTCTTCTTTTGTGAGTTCGCGGATTTTTTCGACGGCCTGCGGGCCGAAGAGATCCGCGTGGTTTTGCTCGGGTTGATTCTTATTGATACTGTCCATGGTTAGAATTGTTTTATGGGCCAGTATTTAAAAGAATTGTGCCGGGTTGCGACGGCTACGTTTTGGGGAACGGGCGGGACAATTGAGGGAACAACCGGTATGATTCCCGCACTATGGCGCCTTTGCGGGGGAATGGAAATATTCTTTTTTTCCGTTCAAAATAACCCGTTCAAAGTTGCAACCAATGCATCCGCATCCAGTACGTGTTGAGCTGCGCCGAGATTGATGGCCTGCTGCGGCATATAACCCATGTCGGCAGTTGCCGGGTTCTGTACGATAGTATAACCGCCTGATTCCCTGATCTTTAACAAGCCTTTGGCGCCGTCGGAATTGGCGCCCGACAACAAGATGCCGATGGCACGCCCGGCAAAAACTTCCGCAACGGATTCGAACGCAACGTCGATGCTGGGCCGGCTGAACTGCACTTTTTCGGAACTGTCGAGGGAAAAACTGTGCTCATCCTCTATCAGCAGATGATAATCAGGCGGAGCGATGTAAATATGGTCGGGATAAATGGGGTCCTTGTCTTCTACCTCCTTTACGACGAGGTGCGTTTTGAAGGAAAGCAGGTTTGCAAGAATGGATTCCAGGTCGTTTTTTCGATGCACGATAATAATTATAGCGGCGCCGGGGCTTTTGGGCAGCCCTTGCACGATGGCAAGAATGGTTTCCAGGCTTCCTGCCGACCCGCCGATCGCCACGACTTTAAAACCGTTCATTTCATTTTTCGCCATATTTTTTCTTTCTCATCCGACTGAACGTATTTTTTTGAAATGCTGGAAAACCGGAGATTTTCCTTGGAACCCAGCACCAGAAATCCCAGTTTTTCCAGGCTATCGTCGAACAGGTTCAATACGTGGTCCTGGAGCGTTTTGTCGAAGTAAATCAACACATTTCTACAAAATATGACCTGAAATTCATTAAAAGAACGGTCGGAAACCAGGTTGTGGGTGGCAACGATCATTCTGGATTTCAGGTTTTCATCAAATTTAGCCCAGTCGTATTTGGCGGTGTAGTACCTGGAAAAATCCTTTTTGCCGCCCGACAGGATGTAGTTTTCCGAATACACTTTCATCTGGCTCATCGGAAAAATTCCCTTCTTGATATTTTCGATGACCATCGGGTTGAGATCGGTCGCGTACAGCAAAGAGCGGTGCAGCAGGTTGGCTTCCTCCAGCAGAATCGCCATCGAATACACTTCTTCGCCCGTGGAGCATCCGGCATGCCAGATCCGGATTAAAGGGTGTGTGCCCAGCACCGGGAGCACCGACTCACGGATCGTTTTGAAAACGGAAGGATCGCGGAACATTTCCGTCACATTCACAGTCAGGCTTTGCACCATGCGCGGGAGGTATGCCGCATCGTGATTTACCTTGTGCAGCAGTTCTGCAAAACTCGGAAAACGATCGATGGCCATCAGGCGGCCGACCCTTCTCTTGAGGGAGGCCCTGGCGTAGTTGTTGAAATCGTAGCCATATTTTTCGGATAAAAGCCCGGTCAACAAATCGAGTTCTTCGTCTTTCAGCATGGTTCGGTTTATAAAAAGCGTTGCAGCATTTTTAACAGCACATCGATGTCTACCGGCTTTGACAGGTAATCGTCGGCTCCGGCTTCCAGGCATTTTTCGCGGTCGCCGACCATGGCCTGGGCCGTGACGGCGATGATAGGAAGATGCGCATATTCCGGGTATTGCTTAAGTCTGGGAAGCGCTTCGTATCCGTCCATGTCGGGCATCATCATATCGAGCAAAACAAGTTCGATCTGCCGGTTGCGATCCAGCACTTCGAAGGCTTCCTGCATACCGTTGGCCGACTCCACAGAAAAGCCCCGGGCTTTGAGTACGGCTGCCAGGGCAAAAATATTGCGGTAGTCATCGTCTACGATCAGAATGGTATTGCGTTTTTCCACGGTTTATCTGATTATTGGTACAACCAAACACGAAGCAAAGAAATCAATTGATCCACGTCCACCGGTTTCGTGATGTAATCGGACGCGCCGGCTTCGATACATTTTACCCGGTCGCCGGCCATGGCTTTTGCAGTGACGGCAATGATGGGCAGGTTTTTAAACTTGTGTATGGCCCGGATACGGCGGGTGGATTCATAGCCGTCCATTTCGGGCATCATCATATCCATGAGCACCAGATCGATTTTTTTGTGCTCCTGAAGTTGTTGCAGCGCTTCTTTTCCGTCGATGGCCGAAAGGACGTTGATGCCGTAGTTTTCGAGCGATTTGGTGAGGGAAAAGATGTTGCGCACGTCGTCGTCGGCCACCAGAATCGTTTTGCCTTTGAGCACCTCTTCCAGTTCGCCCATCCGTTTGTACCGCGCGGATTTGGTGTCCTTCTTATTCTCTTCCACCAGGTGCAGGAACAGGGAAACCTCGTCGAGAATACGCTGGTAGGAATGGGCCGTTTTGATCACGATGGTGTCGGCATATTGCCTGATTTTCACTTCTTCCGCCTGCGAAAGGTATTTGCCGGTAAAAATGATGATTGGAATATCTTCCAGGCCCGGCGTTTTTTTCACTTCTTCCAACGGGTCGTAGGAACGTTGTTCCGGAATGCCCATATCCAGAATGACGCAGTCGATTTCTTTGGTTTGCAGCGCTTCGATACCATCGCTGACCGAGTTTTTGATTTCCGAAACCACATTGTACTGTTGCAGGAAATAAGCCAGCGCCTGGGCATGTTTGGCATTTTCCTCTACAATCATGACTTTTTTCGGGTGTTTGCTCAGCGCTTCCTCAATTTTGGAAAACATTTGCGCCAGTTTTTCAAAAGCGACGGGTTTGTTGATGAAGTCGACGGCGCCTTTGGACAGCACTTTCGTGCGCACCTCATACGAAGACATCATATGCACCGGAATAGGCCGGGTGGCAGCATTTGCTTTGAGTTCGTCCATCACCTGCCAGCCGCTTTTTATGGGCAATTGAATGTCCAGCAGGATCCCGATCGGTAAAAAGCGTTTGGCCAGTTCCAGGGCTTCGTCGCCTCTTACTGCAATAATTCCCTTATATCCTTTTTGTCGTGTATAATCGAGCAGCGAACGCGCAAAAGCGGTGTCGTCTTCCACGATGAGCACCACTTTATCTCCGGCAATAATGGAGCCCCGGTCGTCGTCTACAGGCAAGGGAATAATATTGCTGATATACCTGTCGTCTTCCTCCGATTGCCGCGATTCCGGCGGGACAACTGCCGGAACAGTGTACACATTTGTTACTGTTGCCGATGGAGCAATCACCAACCCCTTTTTATCGGGAATCACAAGGGTGAACGTACTGCCCTTGCCCTCTTCACTTTCCAGATGGATTTCACCGCCCAGCAATTTGGAAAGTTCGCGGCTGATAGATAATCCGAGCCCGGTGCCGCCGAATTGCCTTCTGGTGGAGCCGTCGGCCTGCTGGAAAGCCTCGAAAATGGTTTCGTGTTTTTCCCGGGCAATACCGATGCCGGTATCCCGCACGGCAAAACTGACCGCATGCCCTTTTTGTGAAATGTCCAGGTTGACCGAACCGTATTTAGTGAATTTCAAGGCATTGGAAATAAGGTTTCGCAGGATCTGATCGAGCCGGAGCCGGTCCGTTTCGATGTTCCGCTGCATGTCGGGATCTATGGAAACGGAGAATCCGATGCCTTTGTCTTTGGCCAGCGGCGCAAAAAGCGATTCCAGTTCGGACGTAACGATTTCCAGGTGAACACTGCTGTATTCCAGTTCCATTTTACCCGATTCGATCTTGGTCAGATCGAGTATTTCATCGATAAGCGTCAGCAGGCCTTTGCCCGAGTTCTGGATTACCTGCGCATATTCGATCTGCTCGTCTGAAAGGTTGTGCTCGTGGTTTTCAGAAAGCAGGCGCGACAACAGGAGAATGGAATTGAGCGGCGTGCGCAACTCGTGCGACATATTGGCCAGGAACTCCGACTTGTAGCGGGTACTTTGCGCGAGATCGTCGGCCTTGCGCTGGATTTCGAGGTTGCGTTCGAGGATCATTTCGTTTTTTTCCTCCAGCAGGCGGCTGCGCTCTTCCAGTTCCTGGTTGGCTTGCTGTAGTTCTTCCTGCTGTACTTTCAGTTCCTCTTCAGAAGCCTGGAGTTTTTCGGCCTGCGTTTCAAGTTCTGAATTGATGTTTTCCAGTTCGCCTTGTTGTGCCTGGAGTTCTTCCGTTTGCGCCTGCGTTTCTTCCAGTAATTCCTGTACACGTTGCCGGTTTAGTGCGGTATTCACTGCTATGCCGATGTTGATGGCGGCCGCTTCGAGGAAGGCTCTTTTGTTGGAGGAATATTCATTTATCGTAGCGAGTTCGATGACGCCTTTTAATTCCCGGTTGAATACCAGGGGAATAGCGATCAGGGTTTTGGGTTTTATGTGTCCCGTCAGAAACGAAAGAGTATAGTCGCTTTCAGCAACATCCCTGACGACCAGTGTTTTGGCCGACAGTGCCGACTGTCCCGCAAGGCCTTCGCCGCGTTTTATTTTTTCTTTCCGGTACTCCGGATCGAGTGCATAACTGCTTTTCAGGCTCAGTTCGTCGTGCTTGTCGAGAATGTACACTGCGCCCGCCTGGCTGCCGGTGTATTCTACCACGTAATTCAGGACCGATGCTGCCAGCGAGGTAATGTCCAGTTCTACAATGACGTTTTCATTTAAGGTGGCCAGGCCGGTTTGGAGCCATTCGCGGTCGGATAATTTGGAGAACGAAGTGTCCAGCGATGCTGCCATACTGTTCAGCGATTCCGCGATTCCGCCCAGGGCATCTTCGCCCGCATCTTCCACCCTGATCTTGTAATTGCCGGAAGAAATTTGTTGGGCAATACCTTCTATGATGTTCAGGCGGGTACTGATTTCCTTGTCTTTTTCCTGTAAAGCACGTTGCAACGCCGTACGCCTGTCGTAATCGTTCATTACGCGGACAACCGAAATGATAGTGATGATGATAGCCAGCAACGATGCCAGCAGGATCAGGATCGGCGTGGAACGCGTGAACTGGTTCAACTTGCCCGTTCGGATGTCCAGCAAGCGGTTTTCTTCCTGTTTCATGGATTCAATCAGCTTGCGGGCGGTCTTCATGTGCGCGCTGCCGGCAATCAACAGGCTGTCTGGCACGTCACCACCGGATCTTTTCAGATTGATCGCGCTGGTCAGGAAATTAAAACGCTTTTGCGTGATGTTTTTCAACTGATTGCAGTTTTCCTGCTGAACGGGGTTGTCGCCTGTCAAGTCTTTCACCTCTTCGATGCTTGACATCGCTTTCACATAAGCCCCGTTGTATGGGTCCAGAAACATTTCCTGGCCGGTGAGCAAAAACCCGCGCTGTCCGGTCTCGGCATCTTTCAGGATGGACAGCACATTTTCGATTTTATACGTCACATCATTGGTGTGGTTTACCAATCTTGCACTATCCAGCAGGTTGGTGATGCTGATGTAAGAGGCAACGGCGCTTACGATCAGCAGCATAATAGAAAGTCCGTAGCCGGCAATTAAATTGCGTTTAAATATATCCATGCAAGGTGTTTATTTTCACTGGTTATTTTTTTCCGGCTGTTGTTGCAACGGCAACACGAGGATGAACGTGGCGCCTTCTCCTTCCTTGCTTCTGGCGCCGATGAGGCCATTGTGTTTCTCTACAATTTTTTTTACGATGGCGAGCCCGATGCCGGTGCCCTCATATTCGCTGCGACCGTGCAGCCGCTGAAAAATAGTAAAGATCTTGTCGCGATAAGCCTCGTCGAAGCCGATTCCGTTGTCTTTTACCTGAATTCTTACAAAAGCGCCTTTCAGGCCGGCAGCCGCGTCCAGGTCTTTTTTATCGATAAATTCACTCCAGATCTGAATTTCAGGAAGCGGATCCTGCCTGGAAAATTTGAGGGCATTGCTGATGAGATTCTGAAAGATTTGTCTGATCTGTCCCGGAACAGCTTGCAAGACCGGCATTTTACCCGCCGCAATGTGCGCGTTTTTTTCTTTAATGGATAATTCCAGGTCGGACAAGGTGTTTTCCAGGATCATATTCAGGTCGATGGTGGAGAACGAAGATTTTCCCGACAGGTTGGAATGGTTCAGAAGGTCGTGTATCAGATCGCGCATCCGTTCGGTGGAAGCGATCACCTTGTCCATTTGAGTGTGCGCTTCCGCCTGGTTCACCAGAAATTTCTCCCGGATGATTCTGCAGAACGTCAGTATTTTCCGCAAGGGCTCCTGCAGGTCGTGCGATGCAAGAAATGCATATTGCGCCAGCTCGGCATTCCTGTTTTCGAGGTCCTGGTTGAGGTACACCAGTTCTTTGGTGCGTTGTTCCACTTTTTCTTCCAGGGAAAGGTTCATGGATTCTACTTCCGCCTGTGCCAGTTTCCGCGAGTCTATCTCCTTTTTCAGCATGGCCTGCATGTGTTTCAACTCGCGTGTCTGTTCGTACAGCTTGCAAAAGGTTTTTACTTTTAAAAGCAATAGTTCCGGGTCAAAAGGTTTGGTGACATAATCGGCGCCACCTGAATTGTAGCCTTTGGTAATGAATCGTTTGTCAGTATTGACAGCCGACAGGAAAATGATGGGAATGTCTTTGGTTTTGTTGAGGCTACTGATGGCTTCTGCTACTTCATAGCCGTCCATGCCCGGCATTTGAACGTCCAGGATAATGAGCGAATACTCGTTTCGGAGCAACTTTTTCAAGGCCTCCTCTCCGGAAGCGGCAGTATCAACTTCGTATGCATTGAGTTGCAACAAGGATTTTAGCGAAAACAAATTCTCCGGGTGGTCGTCGACAATCAGTATCATAGCGGAAACGGTAAACAGCGGCATGTAAAAATACTATTCCTGCATCACTCCTGTGTTAGCAGGCGATGAAAGTACCGGTATGGCTGCGTAAATAACGGAGCGCATTTTCCAGGTTATGAGGACTGTTTTCCGCAATTGTCTGCACAATTTTTTCCAGGTCTTTCATATCGGTCGGCTTGGTGATGAACCCAACGGCGCCCAGCGCCATGGTTTCGTCCAGGTCTTTTGAATGAGAGGAAGTTGTATATATAATCACCGGAATGTTAGCCAGGCGGTCATCCGTTTTGAGTTCTGCCAGGCATTCCTTACCATCCATTCGGGGCATATTCAGATCGAGGAACAGGGCTTGCGGCAGCCTGGATGGGTGGTTTCTCAACATATCCAATGCTTCCTTGCCATCCTGCGCCGTCCACAATTGTATCGGAATTTCGCAGTCGTTCACTACGTCTTCAAAAAGCATGGTATCGTCCAGATCGTCGTCTACCAGAAAAAAGGAAATTGCACTGGTCATATATTTTGTAAATGAAATGGTCAATCTGTTAAGTACGCTAATATAAGCCGACTGGATGCAGGAAATCCGTAGTTTAACTTTTTCGAAGTGCATTGCCTCGCAACACGCTGCAAATAAAACCGGTTTTTCCTCGTTTATCCGCCCGGATAAATTGTTTTGCCTTTTTTCGGACTTTTGTCCTTCTCCATGATTTATGAAAAGTAAACTGCTTCCGTTCTTTCTTCTTGTTTTTGCAAACGCACTCTCCGCCCAGGTAACCCTGCGCGGCACCCTCGCCAACATGCCGCTCAACAGCACCCGGCAACTGGCCCTCGAAGGCTGGAATGCCGAACGCTGGCAGGCAATTCAGGTGGTTTACCTGGATCCCGACAACTCTTTTTCCGTGCGGCTGGAAGCGCCCGGCGCAGGGCAGTACCGCCTGCGGGCCTGGGGCGAAGCGAAGATGTGGAACGATTTTATCCTTTCCGCAGATTCCCTGTTGACGGATACGCTGCTCGTTTTTAATCTGGATTACCAGCGATTGAATACCGGGCCGGCTAAAATCACCGGCTCCCTGGCCAATACGCTATATTACGACCTGCTTCAGGCATATGCAAAAGCACATCCCGCTACACCTGATAATACCCCTGCAGCCGTAAAACGCCTGCATGCTCTGCAAACCGACCTTAACCGTCGCTGCATGGAACTGGCAAATAAATATCGAAAAACGCTGATCGGCGATATCGCCCTGCTGATGTACGAACCTGTTCAGGCCGATTACGGCGCTGCCGTGCAAAAAATGAGCGCCAGCGAATTTGCACAGGCGCATGCGCTGGACCAGATTCCGTTTCACCACGATAACGTATTGTACCACAACGGATTCCTGAAACGGCTCAACCGTTATTTCGATTATTTCGAACGAACCCCGGCAGGCAATAAAGCCTATGTAGACGGCGTCATGTCGCGCCGCAACGGCAACGACTACGTCGACGGTTTTCTGTTCAAACACCTGCTCGAAAAACTGATGGATTTCAGGCAGGAAGAAGGCCTGAACTACCTGCTGCACTGGTATGCTCCCGATTGTACCGATGAAAGCCCGCTACCCGACGGTACGCTGAATCTTATTGAAGCGCTGAAAGTGTGCGCACCCGGCAACATTGCTCCCGATATTTCTCTGAAACGCCCCGATGGTCAGCCCTCCACACTGAGTGAAGTATGCGCCAAACAAAAACTTACGTTGATGTTGTTCTGGCGTACCACTTGCTCGCATTGCAGGGAATTCGAACCCGAATTGGAAAAATTATACGCCAAATACCATCCGCTCGGCCTGGAAGTGTATGCGCTTTCTACCGACCCGGAAAAAACGGACTGGCTCGAAGAATTACAGCAACACCCGCGTCCGTGGATCAACGTATACATTCCGCCGGATCTGCGCCGCGACGTGAGCCGGAATTTTCCGGCGCCCAGCACGCCTACACTGATTGCGCTCGACAAGGACCGCCGGGTGCTTAGCCGGGTAATGGCAAGGGCGAATCTGGAGGCTTTTTTGAAGGAAAAATTGAATTGAGGATATGAGGATCCTCAAATCCTCACATCCGCTCCAACTGCTCCAGCAGCCAGGCGCGTTCTGCAACCAGGGCAGTGTCGTTCAGTTGTTTGCGCAATTTTTCGATCCGTTCGGCATTGCCTGCCATACTGGTGGAAATCATTCTGCGCAGGATGTCGATGAAAGTGTTGTTCATCTGAAACACGTTGGGAGCCAGGTTCTTTTTGCCCTGCCGGAAAATGAAAAGTTTGAAACTGTCGATCTTGCTGTCGAGCAGGGGTGAATCGGTTTCATAATAAATTTTCAATTCCAGTTTGCGGGCCATCAAGCCGCTGAAGAGATTATCCGAACTGCCATTCAGCAGGCTCAGCGCCTTGTCGTGATCGCCCGTGTGGTAGTGGTAATTGGCGAGGTTGTATTGAAAGAATTCATCGGGATTGGGAACTCCCGTCACGCGGTTGCGGCAGTGTTCGAGCGCAGTTTTTACCCATTCGAATTCGCGGCTTACCAGACCCGTTTGAACCAGGTTCAGCAGGGTAGAGGCGTGGATATGCTGACCGTCGTCAAAAAGCAACCCGCTTTCAAGACCCGATTTAAAAAGCGTCATCAGTAAAGGCGCATAGGCCGTTTCACCGTGGTTGTAGCGCCAGGTACAGTGGTTGCGCAGGTAGGTGAACAAGGTACGTGCTACATCGCGGGGAATACGGTCTGAATTGCGCTGCAGGTCGTCCAGAACCTGTTCAATGGAAGCCCGGTCGTGTTTTTCAGGGGTTCTGACAAATTCAAAACCCTTGCTCAACAGCCGCAGCACGGGTTCCGATTCCAGGTCGGTGATAGCGATGGCAGCAGGAATACCGTCTGCCACCAGTTCGGCAAAGCTGTCTTCCACATTCAGTTTGCGGCGGGAGAAAAACAGGTTGTTGAGCAGGTCCAGCGCCAGCGCCAGGTAGCCATGGTGCAGGGCGTGAATGGTTTGGTTGAGGCTTTCGTGTGCATGATTGTTCTGGCGGAGCGTATCGAGGCGGTGGGTTTGCCATTCGGTCAGAAAACGTTCCACCCAGTGGCCGACATCGTGCACCTGTTGCGCGGCCTGCTCGGACCGGAGTTTTTCGAGGAGCGCCTCCGCCCGGTTCGGTAAATCGCGGTCCAGAAAAAACTGGGCAAGCCGCAGCGGTTCGGGTACGCTGAACGAAGCGCCGCTTGTGTGAGCGGCGTACTGTTTGGCCAACTGATGAAGTTTGCTCATCAGCACCTCTACTTTCCCTTTCACAAATTTTTTGTCCGGATAGATAAAAGCGTACGCTTCCTCTACGGTAGGTCCGGGTGGCGCAAATGCAGGTGCGAAGGGGCGCAGGTATTCCCACAATTCCGTCGTGTCGCGGACGTAAGATCCTTCGTGAAAAAACGGCGACTGCACAAACTTCCTGAACCGATCCAGTTCGGCAGGCTGAAATCGTGAAAGCGTTTCTACGAGCGAAGAATCTAACATTGTGTGAAGGTAGAAGCGCTGTGTATATTCGGATCATTCGTGCCGCTATTTTTTTACCTTCGCGATGTCCATTTGTTCACTTTTGCTGCTCAAGAAGCATTATAGCGTATGAAATACCATGACCAAACTCTTTTAATGAATTACCCTGTGAAACGAATCCTGAAGGTTTTTTTAACCCTTGCCGTTCTTGTGCCCGCTTTACTGCGTTGCACGAAAAAGAACGATTTTATTATCGTTACCGACGATATCCTGATGCTCAATAAACCCGCAGAAGGAGTGGAACGCGACGCCTGTGAAACGTTCCCGTCTCAGCGAACTTTCAGCCTGCCGGCCTTCGGCAAACAGAACGTGGACTGGAGCGAAGGCAAATCCCTGCCGCAGGATACGCTCAAAATTATCCGGCTCGATATCCGGAGCGATACAGGCTCCCTGGTACAGTTCACGATGACCCTCCGCCCGCTCAGCGGCAAGCCTTCCGAAATACAATGTATGAAAGGTTTCGGCTGCACACCGCCCTGGGAGCAGTTTCCGTGGATTGCGCCCGGTGAAAATTTCCTCGACCACACCGTTTTCAAATTCCGTGTGATACCTGCGAGCGTCAGCAGTTTTACCATTGAAAATTACAATTCGGACAAGACGCTGACGGTTCGGGTAAATCCGCCGATTTAAAGAACTTGTTTCAGAACTGTTTTACCGAAATTATGGCGGGCCGGAGCGTATTTGCGCCGGCCCGCCATAATTTTATGGAAAAAGTGAAATAGGATATAAGTGGAATAAATGATTGATTATCAATTGTATATATTTTCTTGTCTCGCAATTAAATAGAAAACGCACCTCGATTCTCCTGTAAAGCAGGCAAAAAATGTAATAGCGCCCGGGTGTTCGCGTCGTGCACCTTTGGCATATCGAAAGCGGGTAATGCTTCCCGATATCCAGACAACCTTTTCACCGAAAATTTCAACGACGTATGCAAACCAACGTGCAAAAATCCTTCCCTTTCCTTTTTTTCCTTTTTTTTAGTGGATTCGCCGCTTTTACGCAAACACCGACCCTGGTAAAAGATATCAATAACGTACTCGTCAGCGCCAATCCGCGGAACATGGCCAACATGAACGGCACTATTTTTTTCAGCGCCGACGACGGGCTGCATGGCCGCGAACTCTGGAAAACTACCGGTACCGACGCTTCTACGGTGATGATCAAAGACATCCATCCTTCGGGCAGTTCCAATCCGGGCAACTTCTGTTTATTGAACGGCACGATATTTTTCACGGCCACTTCACCTTTCTTCGGTACTGAACTCTGGAAAACCGACGGTACCGCTGAAGGTACCGTACAGGTAAAAGACCTCGCAGCAGGATTGGAAAGCAGCGAGCCTGCGCAACTGACCGCTTTCGGCGGGAAAGTATTCTTCAGCGCCCTGCGCATTACGCACACTGCCGCAGGTGTGATCGCGGAGAACAAACTGTTCAGTTCCGACGGCACGGAAGCCGGAACGGGCGTGTTCGAAGTGGCCAATGCACCGTTGCTGGCGCCTTCCAATTTTACAGCGGTGGGTAACAACCTGTTCTTTTCCGCCACTTCCGGCACCATGGGCAACGAACTCTGGAAAACCAACGGTGTTGCCACAGCCGCAGGCACGCAGGTGATCAGCAATGTGCTGACCCCGGCACAAAACGTCGGCAGCACACCGCGTAATCTCGTCAACATAGGCGGCAACCTGTTCCTTTCCTTGAACAATGTAACCCACGGACGCCAGGTCTGGAAATTCACACCTGCCGGCAATACCCTGACCCGGCTTACCAGCGTGCAGACCATGGGCGTGGCGGGTACGGAAGTGAGCCAGATCGCGAGCGTCGGCAGCACGGTTTTTTTTAGTACCGCTACCGGCAATTCCGTTTTTGGCAATCAGTTGCGCAAACTCAACAGCGCGGCTGCCGACGGTACTTTTTCTTTCGCAAACGGCACCAATGTAAGCAGCCTGACGGTGGTGGGCAATACCCTCTTTTTTGCACAATCGCCCGCGCTGGTCGATGCGCCCATGCTGTCGCGTGTCGGTGCGAACGATGCGACCATTTCCATCGTAAAAACATTCAGCCTGATCCCGAACGGAGAGTACCCGGTGCCGCAAAACCTGATCAATGTGAATGGTACGCTCTTTTTCACGGCCGCCCGTGCCGCTGAAGGCCGCGAACTCTGGAAAGCGACCACCGCCGGCGCTACGTTCATTCAGGACTTTGTATCGGGTGCTGCGGGCGCCAATATCTCCGACCTGTGTACACGGGGCAGTACCCTGTTTTTTGCCAGCGACGGATTCGGGAGTGCCATCGGCGGCAACGAATTGCGCAGTTCCGACGGTACGGTGAACGCCATTGTTACGGTAAAAAACATCGGTCGTGCCGGTTCTTTTCCCCGGGAATTCGTCAGAATGGGCTCGTTTACCTATTTCACAGCCGACGACAGTGATGCGGGCCGCGAACTCTGGAGAACCAGTGCTGCCGGTACGCAGCGGGTTGCCGACATTATCGCCGGAACGATTGGTTCCAATCCTTCCGATCTGATCGTCGTGACAAACACCGACGGGATTCAAACCCTGTTTTTCGAAGCCAAGGACCCTGCCAAGGGGCGCGAATTGTTCAAACTCGAAAATACGGCCAATGCCCTGCCTGTCTGTATTTCGGATATTATTGCGGGTTCGGGCAGTTCGGGCATCGGCAACCTGACCAGCGTAAATGGCACGCTGCATTTTACGGCTTCGCAGGGGCAGTTGGGTTTGGGCGATCGCATTTTTAAAGTAAATACAACCCGGACGGGCGTCATCACTACCGGCGGCGGAATGACTTTTGCCGACAACCTGGTGGCCATGGGCGGCACCCTGTTTTTTACACAAAGCCCGCAGGTAGGCGACCGCCGGCTGGATAAACTGGTCAACGGAGCGACCGTTTCTGTAAAAACGTTCGTATTTCCTGCCGGTGCGGAAGATCCGATCCCGCAACAACTGACCGTCATCGGTGCACGGCTTTTTTTTACCGCCGGAGATGGCCCGTTGAGCCGCCGCATCTGGGTAACCAATGTAGCAGCCAGCAGCGCAACCGTCGTTGCCAACTTCAATCCGTCCGATCTGACCAATTTTAACGGCCGTCTGGTGTTCACCGCACCTTCTATCAACATTGCCGGACACCGGACTATTATCAGGATCAATACGGCGCTGAACGGTACGGAAAATCTGTACACAGGACCCTCGATCACCAACCTGCAACCGGCTGGAACTACGCTGTTCTTTTTCGAGGCATCGGTGGGCGGCATGATGATCCTTTCAAAAATCACCAGCACCAATAATACGGTGGTATCGCTAGGCGAATTTCCCGATGGAAATACGGGTGTTGCCCTCCAGTCTGTCGTGGCCGGCAACAAACTGTTCTTTACCATGAACCATGCCGATAGCGGTATAGAACTCTGGAAATCAGCCGGTGTGGCCAACGACGCTACTCTGGTGAGCGATATCCGTCCGGGTGTGGGCAACGCCAACATCGAGCAGTTACGGATGTGCGGTACCGATCTCTTTTTCTCCGCCAACGACCTTACAGCAGGCCAGGAGCCCTGGAAACTCGCCGCCGCCGCCGCATTTCAGGACGGC